>JAJPKH010000088.1 GCA_021323795.1 Acidiferrobacteraceae bacterium
ACGCTCGGCCGTCTTGAGGTCCATGCCTTTGCGCCGCGCGTAATCCTCGACCTGATCTTTGCCGACTTGGCCTACGGCGAAGTACGTCGATTCCGGATGTGAAAAGTATAAGCCGCTGACGGCGGCGGCCGGCCACATGGCGTTGCTCTCGGTCAGTTCTATTTTGGCTTTGCGCGTCGCGTCGATCAGCGCGAAGAGGGTCGGCTTCTCGGTGTGGTCCGGGCACGCCGGGTAGCCGGGCGCGGGGCGGATGCCGCGGTACTCTTCTTTAATAAGTTTCTCGTTATCGAGATGCTCATCATGCGCGTAGCCCCAGAATTCTTTGCGCACGCGCTCGTGCAGGCGTTCGGCGAACGCTTCGGCCAAACGATCGGCGAGCGCTTTGACCATGATCGCTTTGTAGTCGTCGTGCTCGGCCTGGTATTTCTTCACCAGCTCGTCGACGCCGAGACCGGCGGTGACGGCGAAGCCGCCGATATAGTCCTTGAGGCCGGTTTCCTTCGGCGCGATGAAGTCGGCGAGCGCGCGGTTCGGTTTGCCGGGCGGTTTTTCGTCTTGTTGGCGCAGGGTGTGGAAAATCGCCGCTACTTGCAGGCGCCCGTCATCCTTATATACCTCGATATCGTCGCCGACGGCATTGGCGGCGAAGAGGCCGATGACGCCGTTCGCGGTGAGCTTGCGGCCGGCGATCAACTCTTTCAGCGTTTTCTGCGCGTCGTCGAAGAGCTTCGCGGCTTCCGTGCCTACCTTTGCGTCGGCAAGGATCGCCGGATAGTGGCCGTGCAGTTCCCAGGTCTGGAAGAACGGCGTCCAGTCGATGTATGGCACGAGCTCTTCCAGCGGATAGTTCGGCAGCACTTCGAGGCCGAGCTTGCGCGGGGCAGGGGGCGTGTAGCCGGACCAGTCGATCTTGGTCTTATTGGCGCGCGCATCGGCGAGCGTGAGCAGGCGCACGTTGGATTTCTTGCCCGCGTGGCGCTTGCGCACCTCGTCGTATTCGGCGCGGATCTTCGCGACATATTGGTCTTTTTGCCCGGGGCTGAGCAGGCTCGAAGCGACCGTCACGCTGCGCGAAGCGTCTTTCACCCAGATGGTCGGGTGGCCGTAGTTCGGCGCGATCTTCACCGCCGTATGGGTGCGCGACGTCGTCGCGCCGCCGATCAGCAGCGGCACGGTGAACCCTTCGCGCGTCAGCTCTTTCGCGAGGTGCGCCATCTCATCGAGCGAGGGCGTGATCAGGCCGGAAAGGCCGATGATATCGACGTTTTCTTTCCTCGCGATCTCAATGATCTTCGCGGCCGGCACCATCACGCCGAGATCGATGACCTCGTAGTTGTTGCACGCGAGCACGACGCCGACGATGTTCTTGCCGATGTCGTGCACGTCGCCCTTGACCGTCGCCATCAGGATCTTGCCCTTGGCGCGAGTGTCGGCCGTCTTCTCCTTCTCGATGAAGGGGATAAGGTACGCCACCGCCTTCTTCATGACGCGCGCGCTCTTCACCACTTGCGGCAGGAACATCTTGCCGGCGCCGAAGAGATCGCCGACCACGCCCATGCCGTCCATGAGCGGGCCCTCGATCACTTGCAGCGGACGCTCGAACTGCCGGCGTGCTTCCTCGGTGTCCTGCTCGACGTATTCGTCGATGCCGTTCACGAGCGCATGTTTCAGGCGCTCGTTGACCGGGGCTTCGCGCCAGGAGAGATCCGGGCCTTTGCTCTGTTCGCCCTTGCCGGCGTATTTCGGCGCGATTTCGAGCAGCCGCTCGGTCGCGTCTTCGCGGCGGTTCAAAATCACGTCCTCGACGCGCTCGCGCAGCTCCTCGGGGATGTCCTCGTACACCGGCAGTACGCCGGCGTTGACGATGCCCATGGTCATGCCGGCTTTGATGGCGTGATACAGGAACACCGAATGGATCGCTTCGCGCACCGGGTTGTTGCCGCGGAACGAGAACGACACGTTCGACACGCCGCCGGAGATATGCGCGTGCGGGCAGCGCTTGCGGATCTCGCGCGTGGCTTCGATGAAATCCACCGCGTAGTTGTTGTGCTCGGCGATGCCGGTCGCGACGGCGAAGATATTCGGGTCGAAGATGATGTCCTGCGGCGGGAAGCCGGCCTTCTCGGTGAGCAGCTTGTAAGCGCGCTCACAAATCGCGACCTTGCGCTCCTTGGTGTCGGCCTGGCCGTTCTCGTCGAAGGCCATCACGACCGCGGCCGCGCCGTAGCGGCGCACCAGGCGCGCCTGCTCGAGGAACTTCGCTTCGCCTTCCTTGAGCGAGATCGAGTTCACGATGCCTTTGCCCTGCGTGCGCTTGAGACCCGCTTCGATCACCTCCCATTTGGACGAGTCGATCATGAGCGGCACGCGCGCGATGTCGGGTTCGGACGCAACCAAGTTCACGAATGTGCCCATCGCCTGCACGCCGTCGAGCATGGCTTCGTCCATGTTGATGTCGATGACTTGTGCGCCGTTATCGACCTGCTGGCGCGCGACGTCGAGAGCTTTCGGGTATTCGTTATTGAGGATGAGCTTCTTGAACGCCGCTGAGCCGGTAATGTTGGTGCGCTCCCCGACGTTCACGAAGAGCGTTTCGGGACCGATATTGAGCGGCTCCAGGCCCGAGAGCCGGAGCTTCGGCTCGATTCGCGGTTGCTTGCGCGGCCGCGCGCTCGCCACGGCGTTGGCGATCGCCTTGATGTGCGCCGGCGTCGTCCCGCAGCAGCCACCGACTATATTAAGGAATCCCTGTTGCGCCCAGTCGCCGATTTCCTTCGCCATGAACTCCGGCGTTTCGTCGTACCCGCCGAAGGTGTTCGGAAGCCCCGCGTTCGGATGGCAGCTCGTGCGCACATCGGCGAAGCTCGATACCTCGTCCACGTATTGGCGCAACTGGGTGACACCCAGGGCGCAGTTCAGGCCCACGCTCAACGGGCGCGCGTGCGCGATCGAGTTCCAAAACGCTTCGGCGGTCTGGCCGGAAAGCAGGCGGCCGGCGGCATCGGTGATCGTGCCGGAGATCATGATCGGCAGGCGGGAGCCGATCTTGCCGAAATATTGATCCACCGCATAGATCGCCGCTTTGCAATTCAGCGTGTCGAACACGGTTTCGATGAGGAGCATGTCCGCTCCTCCGTCAATGAGTCCGCGCACGGCGTCGGTGTACGCCGCCACCATTTCATCGAAGGTGACGTTGCGGAAGCCCGGATTATTCACGTCGGGCGATAGCGACGCCGTGCGGTTCAGCGGCCCCAGCACCCCGGCGACATAGCGCGGGCGCGTGGGGTCGTTGCGCTCTGCGCCGTCCGCCGCGGCGCGCGCCAGGCGCGCGCCCTCGCGGTTCAGCTCGTAGGCGAACGACTGCATGCCGTAGTCGCTCATCGAGATCGCCGTCGAATTGAACGTGTTGGTCTCGATGATGTCACTGCCGGCGTCCAAGTACGCGCGATGGATATCGCTGATGATCTTCGGCTGCGTGAGGACGAGCAGGTCGTTGTTGCCCTTCACGTCCGATTTCCAGTCCTTGAAGCGCTCGCCGCGATAATCCGCCTCGCTCAACTGGTAGCGCTGGATCATCGTGCCCATCGCCCCATCGAGCATGAGGATGCGCGTGTCGAGCCGCTTCTCGAGCTGAGCGAGACGTTCGACGCGCGCGGAGATGTGCAGATCGGTCATGGTTTTTCGTTAGATACTCTTCGAGCGAAGTTTACACATATTCCGCCACGGGCCGACATTGCTCGGTCGCTCAAGCGCCTCCGTCCGGGGGGTAGAGAGGCGCGGTTTGTATCCGGGCGTCGGACGGGGAAATAAGCTTACTCGTCACGGTTCTAACAGCTGCGCTCCGCCATTACCGGAACCGGCCCGGGTTCTCCGCACCTTTTGCGCCGAAAGGTGCCGCTTTGCGGCGCTCTCGGTCCTTGCCGCCCTGCGGGCGGCAAGGAAGCGAGCACAGGCGCGGGATTTAAAGGGGCGAGCGAAGACCGTGATTCGCCTTGCAGTTGGCCCGATAAATGCCTATCAAAAGGGGATGGGATACGACTAATCGGCGCCGCTCATCGGGGTCCCGGCGCGGAATTCCGAGTACAACCTTATATATCTCTCCCTAACGAGGGAGGAAAGGGCGATGAAAAAGATTCTTACATCTTTGGCAGTGGGGCTGAGCCTCGGGCTCAGCACGGGCGCGTACGCCGAGCAGGGCGTAACCGCGGACACGATCGTGGTCGGTCAATCGGCGGCTTTCAGCGGCCCGGCGCAAAAGTTGGGCGAATCGATGCGTGAAGGGGCGCTGCTCTACTTCGACCAAGTCAACCGCACGGGCGGCGTGCATGGCCGCAAGATCAAACTGACGTCGCTCGACGACGGGTACGAGCCCGATCGCGCGGTCGCCAACACCAAGAAGCTAATCGAGCAGGAAAAGGCCTTCGCTTTGTTCGGTTACGTGGGGACGCCCACGAGTTACGCCGTGATGCCGACCGTCACGGAGGCGAAGATCCCGTTCTTCGGCGCTTTCACCGGCGCCGAGGGTCTGCGCACGCCGTTTAATAAGTACATCTTCAACGTGCGGGCGAGTTACTACCAGGAGACCGAAGCGCTCGTCGCATTCCTGGTGAACCACGGCAAGAAGCGGATCGCGGTGTTCTACCAGGACGACGCTTACGGTAAGGCCGGGCTCCAGGGCGTGCAGCTCGCCATGGAGCGCCGCAAGCTGCCGATCATCGCGCTCGGCACGGTGGAGCGAAATACGGTTGACGTGAACGGCGCCGTCTCGGCCATCGCCAAGGCCAATCCGCAGGCGGTCATCATGATCAGCGCCTACAAATCCATCGCCGCGTTTGTCCGCGGGATGAATAAGGCCGGGTCCAAGGCGGAGTACTTAAACGTGTCCTTCGTTGGAAGCGACGCGCTGGCGGCCGAGCTCGGGCCCGACAGCCACGGCGTGTATATCTCTCAAGTGGTGCCGTATCCCTGGGACCCGGGGTCCGGAATCGCGGTCGAATTCACCGAGCTCGCCAAGAGAACGGCGCCGACCTTGAAGCCGTCGTTCAACAACCTCGAAGGCTATATCTGCGCCAAGCTTTTCGTCGAGGGACTGCGCCGGGCCGGGCCGAATCTGACGCGCGAGTCGTTCATCAGCGCGCTCGAGTCGTTCCGCGATCTCGACGTCGGGACGTTCAAGGTGACGTTCATGCCGACCAACCACAACGGCTCGAACTACGTGGGGCTGACCGTGATTATCGGCAAACAGGGCAGCTTCATGCCGATCTTCAAGACGGAAGTGGTGCGCCGCTAGGCCTCGGCGCCCGCGGAGCGGCGCGCGAGGCCGAGACCGAGCAGCCGCTGAATAAATTCTTCGTAGGTCATCCCGGCCTTGAGCGCGGAGAGGGTGCAGTCCTCGTCGCGTGCAATGCCGGGATTCGGGTTCGCTTCCAACACGTAAATCTCGTTTTCGGGCGTCAGGCGCAAGTCCACGCGCGCGTAGCCGTTCATATCGAGCGTGCGGTAAATGCGTTTGCATAACCGCGCGATCTTTTCGCCCAGGCCGTTCGCCAACGGACGCGCGAATTGGTATTCTACGCCCCAGCGCTTGCGATAGTCCTCGTTCCATTTGACCCGGTATGTCGCGACCTTCGGCGCGCCCGCGCCGACTTCACCGAAGACGAGCTCGCGTATCGGCAAAATATCGAGCTTGTGGTTGCCGAGCACGGTGACGTAGAGCTCGCGCCCATCGATGTATTCCTCGGCGATGGCGTCGCCCTGGGTGCGCTCGTGGATCAGCGCCACCCGCTCCAGCAGTTCCGTCTCGTTTTCCACCACGGAGGCGCGCGCGATCCCGACCGAGCCTTCTTCCATGAGCGACTTGACGATGACGGGGAAGCGCAGCTTGCCGACGCGCTTCGCTTTGCGCCCGAGCGGGAATTCCAAGAAGCCGGGCACGTTGATGTGGTGGTACGAAAGGAGCTTCTTCGACAGCGCCTTGTCGCGCGCGAGCAGCAGCCCCCGCGGCGCGCAGCCGGTGTAGGGCACGCGCATCAGCTCCAAGAAGCTCACCACGTAATAATCAAAGGCGCTGATGCCGGCGAAGTCCTCGAGTAGGTTGAAGGCGATGTGCGGTTTCCATTCCTCGACGGTTTTGCGAATGGGGCCGAGGTCATCGTACACGCCCACCACGCGCACCTCGTGACCGAGCCCGAGGAGCGCGCTCTTCACGTCATATTCGGTGCGGAATTTCTCCATGCGCGAATCGTCTTTCGCCTTCAGGTCCTCCGGCGGGACGAGCGTGTAATGCACCAGCATCATTACGCGCAGCCTCTTCATAGCGATACGCGGAAGCCCCCGGAATGAAGCTTGCTCATGACGAGCATGGTGAGACAGGCGGCGATGTCGGGTTTTATTTCCGCATCGGGGCGCGTGACGCGCAGGTCGAGCGCGTCGCAGCGACGGATCATTTCTTTCAGTACCTCGCTGATACGGTAATGGTATTCCGAGGTCCACCGGGCGACGATGTCGATGATCTCCGATTTGTTGCGCCTAATATAGTGCGCCGCCGTCTCGTTGGCCTTGTGTTCTTCGGCGTCGGAAAACAGGCGCGACAGATCGACGTCGAAGAACTCCGGCCGGTCCTTGCCGTAACGCTTTTGTTTTTCCACGTAATACTCCCGCAACGTCATCTTGAGCGAACGCAGCGGCAGTATTTCGCGGCAGTTGCGCAGCCGCGGCGGCTTCGCGCGGATTTCTTCCATCAGCCGGTCGACATATTCGAGCTTCTTGAGCGCGGGCCAGCCGCGATAGCGCTTGCGCCCGTCGGAGTTCGGCTTGAGCCACACCGCGAACGTCTCCGCCCAGTCCTCGTGCGGATGCGCCTGCGCGTACCAGTTGCCGAGGTGCAGCACGAAGCGCTTGCTGTAGGGTCGCGGCACGTAGGTGTCGGGGTAGCGCGCGCTCGAGCGGCCGAAGTGGCGTTGCCAGTCGCGCCGCCGGTGCAGTTGATAGGCGTTCAAGAGCGCGTGCCCGGCTTCGTGGCGCAGCAGCTTCATGCACTCGGCGGGCGCGCCGCCCTCGACTTCGAGCATGAGCTCGCGTTCAAGGCGCTTCAGCCGCGGGTGGGCGAGAAAAAACGGAATGGCGACGCCGGGTACGCCGTCGGGGCTGAACCATTCATCCGAAAGCCAGAAGTGCGGGCGGAAATCGAAGCCGCGCTGCTTGAGCTCGGCGTGGAGACGGCGCGTGCGATGGGCGAGCTCGGTGCCCTCGATGCGCAGCGGCAGGTCGCGGATCCGCACGTTGAGCAAACGGTCGTTCGACCATGTCGTCCACGTGCGCGGGATGCGGCGCGCGCGCCGCGTGGCGGAACCGCGCGGCGCGCGTCTCTTTCGGGTGCGGCGTTTGCGCGTCACGCGTCAGCGTTTCCGCGGTTGCGAATAGCTCGTTGATGCACGATGGCCACGGCGCTCCAGGCAACTCCGCCGCCTCGAAAACCAGGAGGCGCCGCATTCCTCAAGGGGCGCCGAGCGGGTATCGAGACGAACGGGCCGCTCGACCATACGATGATTGCGGTTTATGGGCAAGTCGTTTCGCCCGCGACACGGCCGGCCCGTCCGGCCGCTCGTGTAATTTACCGTCGTCGAAACCGGTGAACGTCCGCAGGAAAAACCGATATCATCGGTGTGCAGAATAACAACCGGAACGTCACGGTGCTTCGCTGGTTGATACTGTTGTTGCTGTCGGCATCCCCTACGGTACGGGCGGCGCAGGAGCTGCCGCGTTGGGAAGCGGGTCTCGGCCTCGGCGCGGCGCGGGGACCGGATTACCGCGGATCCGACCAATATCGCAATTATCTCCTTCCGATCCCCTATCTGATTTACCGGGGCGAGCGCCTGCGCGCGGACCGTCGCGGCGTGCGTACCGATCTGTTCCGTGGGGTCAGCACGTCGATCAACATCAACGCGACTATCGGGCTGCCCGCAAGTAGCACACGCAACCAGGCGCGCGCCGGCATGCCGGACCTCGACTTCACCTTCGAGGCCGGTCCTTCGCTCAATATACGCCTTTACGCCAACGAGGCGCGCGACCGGCTGCTATCGGCGCGCTTGCCGGTACGCGGAGTGGTCGCGACTAATCTCTCCCGCGCCCAATTCATCGGCTGGGTGTTCGTGCCGCACGTGGCGTACGATCTCTTCAACGTCGGCCCCGATCGCGCATGGCACGTCGGCTTGAGCGCCGGGCCGATCTTCGCCACCAACAAATACCATGACTATTACTTTGCGGTGCGCCCGGAGTTCGCCACGGCGACTCGTCCGGCGTACGATGCGCCCGGCGGCTACAGCGGTGCGAGTGTTGGTGTCACCATTACGCGGCGCTATCCTGGCTACTGGGTCGGCGCTTTCGTTCGTTACGATGACCTGAGCAACGTCGCGTTCGAGGACAGCCCGCTGGTGCGCTCGCGGCGGGCGGTGTTTGCCGGCGTCGCCATCAGCAAAATCATCGCGCGTTCCGACGAACGCGTGGGCGGTGAAGATACCGAAAAGGAACCTTGAATCGGCGCGCGTCGCGTCCAAGCTCATGGAGTCAATCGTTCTAACCAGCGGAGGAAGAACAATGCGTCATTTCATAAGACAAGTCAGTGTGACGGTCGCTGCCGCAGCGCTGGTGCTCGTCGTGCCTGCAAAGGCGGCCGAGTTCATCAACGTGCTCACCGGCGGAACGAGCGGCGTCTACTATCCCTTGGGCGTCGCGTTGTCGCAGATTTACGGAAAGGCACTGCCGGACGCCAAGGTGCAGGTGCAGGCCACCAAGGCGTCCGCCGAGAACCTGGCGCTGCTCGAGAGTGGCAAGGGCGAGGTCGCGTTTACCCTCGGCGACGCGCTGTCGGACGCCTGGAAAGGCAACGAAGACGCCGGCTTCAAAGCCCCGCTCAAGAAGCTGCGCGCGATTGCCGGTATCTATCCGAATTACATCCAGATCGTGGCGAGCGCCGACTCCGGCATAAAGACGCTCGCCGACTTGAAAGGCAAACGCATCTCCGTCGGCGCGCCGAAGTCCGGCACCGAGCTGAACGCGCGCGCCATCTTCAAGGCGGCCGGACTTTCTTATAAGGATTTTTCCCGCGTCGAGTACTTGCCGTTCGGTGAGTCGGTGGAGTTGATCAAGAACCGCCAGCTCGATGTCACGCTGCAATCCGCCGGGCTCGGCGTGGCGTCGCTGCGCGATCTTGCTACCGCCGTGAAGATCGTGGTGGTGCCGATTCCGGCGGATGTGGTCAAGAAAGTGGGCGATCCCGCGTACCAGCCGGCGGTGATTCCGGCCAATACCTACGAGGGCCAAAGCACCGGCGTGCAGACTGCCGCGGTGCAGAATTTTCTCGTCACGCACGCAGGCGTGCCGGCGGACACCGTGTACAAGATGACGAAGTCCATGTTCGACAACCTCGATCAGTTGGTCGCGGCGCATAAAGCGGCGTCGGGGATCAAGCGCGAGGAGGCGCCCAAGAACACGCCGGTGCCGTTGCACCCCGGCGCGCAGCGTTATTATCGCGAGCTCGGCCTAATCAAGTAGGGCGTGCAATTATTGTCTCTTTCTAAGGAAGGAAGATGGTGAGGGATCGGCGTCGCTTTCAACGTTCTTTCACCTCCCGCCCTCGGGAACGAGAGGGAATCAATCGGGAATTCCGGCGCGGATAGTCGCGCGCCTCCTTTCATGAACGGGGTGGGCGTGCCCAAAGACGCTTTGCGCAGTACAACGCCGGTGCAAACGCCAGAGCTCGAGGAACACGGGGCCAAACGGGAATTGCGCGGGTTTGCCCTCGCCGTATTGATGGCGGCGGCGCTTCTGTTCTCCGCTTTTCAGCTGATGGTCGCCGCCTTTCATCCGTTCTCGAGTCTCGTCATCCGTTCTTTGCACGTCGGTTTCCTATTGTTACTGACGTTCATTCTCTTTCCCGCGATCAAATCGGGAAATTTCCGGCGCGTGGCGTGGTACGACTGGGCCCTGGCTTTCGGTGGTTTTGCTTTGAGCTTCTACCACATGGTGTTCGAGGCGGAGGTGGTCCAGCATGCCGGTGACCCGACGCTGGCCGAGCTCTTTATCGGAACCGCGTTGGTGCTCATGGTGTTCGACGCGTCACGCCGCATCATGGGGCCGGCGTTGCCCCTCATCAGCGCCGCTTTCCTGCTCTACGCCTTTTTCGGGCAGTACTTTCCCGGCGATCTCGCGCACCGCGGCTACGACTTCGGCCAGGTGGTCGGACAGTTGTATCTCGGAACCGACGGCATCTACGGCATCCCGACGCTTGTTTCCGCCACCTACATTTTTCTGTTTATTTTGTTCGGCAGCTTCCTAGAGCACGCCGGCATGATCCGCCTGTTCAACAACGTCGCGCTCGGGCTGGTCGGTTGGGCCCGGGGCGGCCCCGCCAAGGTCGCGGTCCTTTCCTCGGGTTTCATGGGCACGATCAGCGGATCGGGTATCGCGAACGTCCTCACCGTCGGCCAGTTCACGATTCCGCTCATGAAGCGCTTTGGTTATTCGTCGGTGTTCGCCGGCGCGGTGGAGGCGACGTCCTCGATGGGCGGGCAGATCATGCCGCCGGTGATGGGAGCCGTCGCGTTCATCATGGCGGAAACGTTGAACGTTCCGTATGCGGAAATCGTGAAGGCGGCGGTCATTCCGGCGTTCCTCTACTACTTCACCGCCTTCATGATGGTGCATCTCGAGGCCGGCCGCGCCGGCCTGCTCGGACTGCCGAAGGATCAATGCCCGAGCGCGTTAGGTGCGATCAAGGAAGGCTGGTACCTCGTGCTGCCGCTCGCCGTGCTCGTGTTCATGCTGTTCCACGGGTTTACGCCCATGTTCGCCGGCATGACCGGTCTCGCGCTCACGGCGATTCTGCTTCTCGGCGCCGGCATCGCGGCGCGCATCGGTCCAACGCCGTTTCGTTACGTCTTCTGGATCGCCGTCGGTCTCGGTCTCGCCGCCTTCAACGCGAAGATCGGAGAGCGGATGTTGGGCGTGAACGCGGTCATCGCCGTCGTCGCGGCGTTAGTCGCGGTCAATTTATTTATCCAAGGCGGCCGTCAGACCTTGCGCAATCTGCGCGACGCGCTCATCGACGGCGCGGAGCAGGCGCTGCCGGTCGGCGTCGCCTGCGCGATCGTCGGCGTCATCATCGGCGTGCTGACGCTGACCGGCGCGGCGTCGAGTTTCGCCGGCTACGTGCTGCACGTCGGCGAGACGAGCGTGTTTCTCTCGCTCGTGCTCACGATGGCGGTTTGCCTGGTGCTCGGGATGGGTATACCGACCATCCCCAATTACATCATCACCAGCTCGATCGCCGCGCCGGCGCTCCTGAAGCTCGGCGTACCGCTCATCATCTCGCACATGTTCGTGTTTTACTTCGGCATCATGGCCGATCTCACGCCGCCGGTGGCGCTCGCGGCGTTCGCCGCCTCCTCGATAGCCCGGGAATCGCCGATGAAGATCGGTTTCAAGGCGACGCAAATCGCGATCGCGGGTTTCCTCGTGCCGTATATCGCGGTGTACGACAACGCGCTCATGCTGCAAGGCGACCCCACTCTGTGGGCGGTCGCTTACGTCGTTATTAAATGCCTGCTCGCCATTGTCCTCTGGGCGGCGGCGATTGTCGGCTATCTCTACGCCAAAGTGACGATGACGGAGCGTGCGTACGCGGTGGCGAGCGCCGCGCTGCTCGTCGCCGCCATACCGTGGACCGACGAAATCGGCTTCGCCATGTCGGCGGCGTTTTTTCTTTGGCATATGCTGAAAATTCGTCGCCGGCGTCAAGTCGCGGCGACTACGTGAGACGCATCGCCGGAGGAGGGGAGCGCGATTGCACGCAACGGCGGTGTGTATCATAGCGGGAGCGTTTCATTGGGCGCTGAACGTGAACGCGTTCACGCTCGCATGGACGCATTCGATCGAGAAAGTCCGGTGGGAGGAAGATTACCGTTTGGACGATCGTGTGCTGGTTCTTGAAGCGGCGCGCATTCGCGGTTCCGGCGCCGGCATGGAGCCGCCGCCCGACGCCGTACTGCGCGACGGTGCGTGGCACTACCAGCCGCCGCACGCGCGTTTCCCGCGGCTGGTTCTTGCGAATTCTTCCTTCGGCGGTCACTACGATGTCTGTGCAGCGGGTGAGTGCCGGCCGCTGCCGACGACGCGGGAAGGATCGAGTGCGCCGACGGTGATCGAACCGTGCGAGTCGTGAGCCGAGCGCCTTCGGCGCGTCAAGCGGCCTCGGCCGTCCGGGCTCGCCTTTTCTTGGGATACTTGCCGCGGGCGCATGGAGGCGCAGGAGCGGCTGCCGGGAGCGATTCGGAAAATTATTACAACCTCGACGACGCGCCGACCGGCGCTCGACGCGTGCAGCGGATTACGCCGTTTGAGGCGATCGTTCTTTGCCGGTAACATGCTTCCATGTCCGGAAATACCATCGGTAAACTTTTTACGGTGACCACGGCGGGCGAGTCGCATGGTCCAGCGTATGTTGCGATCGTGGACGGTTGCCCGCCCGGTCTGGAATTGTCCGAGGCCGATATCCAGCCCGACCTCGACCGGCGCAAGCCGGGAAAATCGCGCCATGTCACGCAGCGGCGCGAAGACGATCTGGTAAAAATTCTTTCCGGCGTTTACGAGGGCCGCACCACCGGCACGCCCATCGGGTTGCTCATCGAGAACACCGATCAGCGGCCGCACGATTATTCGAAGATCGTCGACCGTTTTCGCCCCGGCCACGCGGACTACACCTACCACCAGAAGTACGGTTTGCGCGACCCACGCGGCGGCGGGCGCGCGTCGGCGCGCGAGACGATGATGCGCGTCGCCGGCGCGGCCATCGCGAAGAAATGGTTGCGCCAGCGCCATGGCATCGTGATTCGCGGTTATCTCGCGCAAATCGGACCGATCCGGCTGGATCTCAAGGACTGGGAGGAAGTGGAGCGCAACCCGTTCTTCTGTCCCGATCCCGCGCGCGTGGCGGAGCTCGAAGAGTACATGGACCGGCTGCGCAAAGAAGGTAATTCCATCGGCGCGCGCATCAATGTGATCGCGTCGAAAGTGCCCGTCGGCTGGGGCGAGCCCGTGTACGACCGCCTCGATGCCGACATCGCCTACGCCATGATGGGCATTAACGCGGTGAAGGGCGTGGAGATCGGCGCCGGATTTCGCTCCGTCGAGCAGAAGGGAACCGAGCATCGCGATGAAATAACCCCGGAGGGATTTCTATCGAACAACGCCGGCGGAACGCTCGGCGGCATCTCGACCGGCCAGGACATCACGGTGAGCCTCGCGCTGAAGCCGACGTCCAGTATTCGTCTGCCGGCGCGGACCATCAATCGCTTAGGCGAGCCGGTCGAAGTGATGACGACGGGGCGGCACGACCCATGCGTCGGCATTCGCGCGACGCCGATCGCCGAAGCCATGCTGGCCCTGGTACTGATGGATCATTGCTTGCGCGACCGCGCCCAGAACGGCGACGTTGTGCGCCATCCGCTCGTGCGCCGTTAAGTCGTCTGTTCAATTGCTTGTGAGCACCGATGGCGCTTTGCGTCGTGCCCTGCGCTCGATCTCATCCATCATCCGACGGAGAAGCGCGGGCGCCGGGCAACGGCCGCTCTCGGCGACAGCAACATGATCTTCGACGCGACCGGGGCGAGGCGCGGTTCCGTGACGCGCCGTTCACGTCGGAGAAGCCGTTCGCGGTGCTGAGGCATGAAAAAGGGGCGGCCGGCGCGGTCGCCGGGTGTTGCTGCTCGGGAGTGTCGAGTGATCGGGCGTCGGGGTAGCCGATCCTGGAGCGGAGCGGGACTTTCCCCCGGGTGGTGAAGGATCAGGCCAACGATTTCAGCCGCCGGCGGCGAAACGGCGCGAGCTGAATCACTTGCGCCGCGCTCGCCGGTTTCGGTTCCTCGGGTAGGCGCGCGAGAGGACCGAAGCTCCGATCGAGCGCGACGCACAGCTCCTCGATCAGGCGATACAAATCCACATCGGTGCGTTCGGAGCGCAATACTTCCAGTCGCAGAGGGGCAACGGCTTCGAACGTGGTGTCACGCTCGACCGGATCGCTCAACCGCCGGCAGTGATTGCCGGAGTAGATCGACTGCACGAGCCGCTTCATCAAGTCGTGGTGCAGCGGGCTCGACTCGAAGATCTCCTTCACGCTCTTCGCCGCGGCATTGAGCGGCATCTGGTGGTAGCCCAGATGCGTCTCGAGCTTCTTCAGCAATTCGAGAAACGTCATGCGGCCGCCCGTATCATGCGTACGATCGCGTCGCCGGCATTCGATAACGTGCGCTTCGCGTGCGTCACGATGCCGAGGCTGCGTTGAATCGTTTTCATATTTTTAATCTGGACTACTTTCAGGTCGTCGTCAATCATCGTTCGCGGCAATGCCGTCCACCCGAGACCGATGGCGGCGAGCATTTTCAGCACCTCGAGGTAGTTCGTCGTCATGTCAACCCGAATTTTCCCCCGCGCGGCACCCAGGGCTTTCAGAATAATCTCGCGCGTGTAAGTTCCGGGGCCCGGTAAGATCGCCGGATGATCGAGTAGCGTGCGCATGGTTCCTGCGCGCACGTCGGCCAAGGCGTGGTTCGGCGCGACGACAATGTCCAAAGGGTCGTTCCATACGAGTTCGCATTGCAACTGCGGGATCGGCGTGGGCGGCAATGTCACCACCGCAAGCTCCAGATCGCCCCGCACGACGGCGTGACAGGCTTCTTCCGAATCCATGAAGCGCAGGTCGAGCCGGACATCCGGGTAGCGCGCATGGAAGCGCTTGAGCGTCTGCGGGATGCGGTGCAGCCCGATGTGGTGGCTGGTAGCGAGCGAAACGGCGCCGCGAATTTCGCCGGAGAGATTCGCGAGCGAGCGCTTGGCGTCTTCGAGCTCGTTCAGGATGGCGCGCGAGCGATCGAAGAGCGCGCGCCCGGCCTCGGTGAGTTGAACCTTGCGGCCGATGCGGTCGAATAACGAGGTGCCGAGCTTGTGCTCGAGCGCGGCGATGCGCTTGCTGATCGCGGGTTGCGTCAAATAAATGCGTTCCGCCGCCTTGGAGAAAGAACCGGTTTCCGCGACCGCGAGGAACGCCTGGAGCGCAGCGATGTCCATGAAGGAATGGAATTGAAGGTATGTAAAATATGAATTTGAGTTATTTATAGCGCCTGCTTAAGATTGATGCAAACCGGAGGACCGATGGCTGCGAAAACGCTCTATGACAAGCTGTGGGAGGCGCACGTGGTGCGCGATAACCCCGACGGCACCGCGCTGCTCTACATCGATCGCCACCTGGTGCACGAAGTGACGAGCGCCCAAGCGTTCGAGGGGCTGAAGCTCGCCGGCCGCAAGCCGTGGCGCGTGGGGGCCAATGTCGCCACGGCGGATCACAACGTGCCGACGACCGACCGGCGGGCCGGCATTGCCGACCCGGTCGCGCGGCTCCAGGTCGAGACGCTGGATCAGAACTGCCGCGACTTCGGTATCGTGGAGTTCGGCATGAGCGATCCGCTGCAGGGCATCGTGCACGTCATCGGGCCGGAGCTCGGCGCGACGCTGCCCGGCACCACGGTCGTTTGCGGCGATTCGCACACCTCCACGCACGGCGCATTCGCCGCCCTGGCCTTCGGTATCGGGACCTCGGAAGTCGAGCACGTGCTCGCCACGCAATGCCTGATCGCGAAAAAGGTGAAGAACATGCGCGTGCGCGTCGATGGTCCGATTCCGCCCGGCGTGACGGCGAAAGACATCGTCTTGGCCATCATCGGGCGCATCGGTACGGCCGGCGGTACGGGTTATGCGATTGAGTTCGCCGGCAGCGCGATCGAGGCGCTGAGCCTCGAAGGGCGCATGACCGTGTGCAACATGTCGATCGAGGCCGGCGCGCGCTCGGGCATGATTGCGGTGGACGAAAAGACCATCGAATATTTTCGCGGCCGGCGTTCCGCGCCGAAAGGCGATCTCTGGGACGAGGCGGCCACGGCATGGCGGGAATTGCGCAGCGACCCCGACGCCAAGTTCGACAAGGAAGTCGCGTTGAACGCGCGGGAGATCAAGCCGCAGGTGACGTGGGGCACGTCGCCGGAGATGGTGGCGCCGATCGACGCCGTTGTGCCGGATCCCGAGAAGGAGTCCGATCCGACCAAGCGGATCGGGATGCGGAACGCGCTCCAATACATGGCGCTCGCGCCGGGGACGCCGATTCGCGATATTGCGCTCGACAAGATTTTTATCGGGTCGTGCACCAATTCACGCATCGAGGATTTGCGCGCCGCCGCCGCGGTCGTAAAAGGCAAGCGCGTTGCCAAGACCATCAAGCTCGCGCTCGTCGTGCCCGGCTCCGGAACAGTCAAGCGCCAGGCCGAGCAGGAAGGGTTGGACCGCATTTTCATGGAGGCGGGTTTCGAGTGGCGCGAACCGGGTTGTTCGATGTGCCTCGGCATGAATGCCGACCATCTTCAGCCGGGCGAGCGTTGCGCTTCCACGTCGAATCGGAATTTCGAGGGGCGCCAAGGCGCGGGCGGGCGTACGCACCTGGTGAGCCCGGCGATGGCCGCCGCCGCGGCGATCGCCGGCCGTTTCGTCGACATACGGGAGCTACGCTGATGCAAAAATTCGAAAAGCTGACCGGGCTCGTGGTGCCGATCGATCGTCCGAACATCGACACCGACGCAATCATTCCGAAGCAGTATTTAAAGTCGATCAAGCGCACGGGGTTCGGACCCAATCTGTTCGACACTTGGCGCTACCTCGATCCCGGCGAACCGGGAATGGATCACGGCAAGCGGCGGCCCAATCCCGATTTCATATTGAATCAGCCGCGCTACCGCGGCGCGCAGATTTTGCTCGCGCGCGACAACTTCGGCTGCGGCTCGTCGCGCGAACACGCGCCCTGGGCGCTGCTCGACTACGGCATCCGCGCGATCATCGCACCGAGCTACGCCGACATCTTTTACAACAACAGCTTCAAGAACGGGCTTCTTCCCGTCGTGCTCCCGCGTGACGCGGTGGACCGCCTGTTTCGCGAAACGACGGCCGCGCCGGGCTACCGGCTTACGGTGGACCTGCCCGCGCAAACGGTAACGACGCCGGATGGAACCGTGTTTGCGTTCGACATCGATGCATTCCGCAAGCATTGCGTCCTGCACGGCCTCGACGATATCGGGCTGACGCTCGAGCACGTGAACGAGATCCGCGCCTATGAAGCACGTCGCAAACGGGAAGCGCCGTGGCTCTTCACGTAAATCCGGAATCGAGCCCATATGGCGAAGAAAATTGCAGTATTGCCGGGAGACGGCATCGGCCCCGAGGTTGTCGCCGAAGCGGTTAAGGTGCTGGAGCACCTGCGACGCGACTTTGGCTTGAAGGTCGAGCTGGAGACGGCCGTGGTCGGCGGCGCGGCTTACGACCTTCATAAGCAGCCGTTGCCCCAGGCGACCTTGCGCCTGGCGCGGCAAGCGGACGCGGTGCTGCTGGGCGCCGTCGGCGGACCCAGATACGACACGCTTCCGCGCGATCTGCGGCCGGAAAAGGCGCTGCTCGCGTTGCGCGCGGAGCTGAAGCTCTTCGCCAATCTGCGGCCGGCAATTTTGTATCCGCAGCTTGCCTCGGCATCGTCGCTCAAGCCGGAGGTCGTCTCCGGTCTCGATATACTCATCGTGCGGGAGCTGACCGGCGATATCTATTTCGGCGAGCCGCGGGGTGTGCGCAAGTTGGCTAACGGCGAGCGCCAGGGCTTCAACAACATGATTTACGCGGAGCACGAGATCGAGCGCGTGGCGAAGGTCGCCTTCGAGGCGGCGCGCAAACGCGGCAAGAAAGTATGCTCGGTCGACAAAGCGAATGTGTTGGAGACATCCGGGCTGTGGCGGGAAGTGGTGGAACGCGTGCATGCCGATTACCGCGACGTCGAGCTGTCGCATATGTATGTCGACAACGCCGCCATGCAGCTGGTGCGGGCCCCGAAGCAGTTCGATGTGATCGTGACCGGCAATCTGTTCGGTGACATCCTTTCGGACGAGGCGGCGATGCTGACCGGCTCGATCGGCATGCTGCCCTCGGCGTCGCTCGACGCCGCGAACAAGGGGATGTACGAGCCGATTCACGGCTCGGCGCCGGATATCGCCGGAAAGGGTGTCGCCAATCCCCTCGCCACCATACTTTCGGTCGCGATGATGCTGCGTTACACGCTGAACGAATCGGCCCTCGCGAACCGGGTGGAGGGCGCGGTCGCGAAGGCGCTCGATCGCGGGCTGCGCACGGGCGACCTCTATACGGAAGGCATGACACGGGCCGGTACGGCCCAAATGGGCGACGCGGTGGTCGCCGCGATTTAGTTATTAGTATCGCGCCAGAGCACTTACGCTCCTGCTCCCATCAGGGGAGAGCTGGGGAAGAGGAGGCGAATGTTCCCTCTCCCTCATTCCCTCTCCCGCAAGGGGAGAGGGGGCGAGCCAAGGCGCGCTGCGCGCGCACTTTGCAATATCGGAGATGAAGCAATGCGGAGGGTAGGTTTAGTTGGTTGGCGCGGCATGGTCGGCTCCGTGCTCATGGAGCGCATGCGGGCGGAGCGCGATTTCGATCTGATCGAGCCGGTATTCTTTACGACTTCCCAGGTCGGCGGGAAGGCTCCTGCCATCGGCAAAGATGTTCCATCCCTGAAAGACGCCACGAGCGTGGACGAGCTCAAGCGGATGGACATCGTCGTCTCATGCCAGGGAGGAGACTACACCAACGAAATCTTTCCGAAGCTGCGCTCGGCGGGATGGAAGGGCTATTGGATCGACGCGGCCTCGGCGCTACGCATGGCCGATGACGCCGTCATCATTCTCGACCCGGTCAACCTCGATGTGATCAAAGACGCGCTCAAGCGCGGTGTACGCAACTACATCGGGGGCAATTGCACCGTGAGCTTGATGTTGATGGCCATGGGCGGCCTCTTCAAGCGTGGCTTGATCGAGTGGATGACCGCCATGACTTACCAAGCGGCGTCGGGCGCGGGCGCCCAACACATGCGCGAGCTGTTACAGCAGATGGGGGCGGCGCATGGAGCGGCGGCGAGCTTCCTCCGCGACCCCGCCTCCGCGATCCTCGATATCGACCGCGCGGTGGCGGATGCGTTGCGTGCCCCGACGTTTCCAGCCGAGCACTTCGGCGTTCCGCTGGCCGGCAGTCTCATCCCGTGGATCGACAAGGACCTCGGGAATGGCCAGAGCCGCGAAGAATGGAAGGGTATGGCGGAGGCGAACAAGATACTGGGCCTCTCGCGTCATCCGGTGCCCGTCGACGGCATCTGCGTGCGCATCGGCGCCATGCGTTGTCACAGCCAGGCGCTGACCATTAAGCTGACCGAAGACGTACCGCTCGAAGAGATCCGTGAAATACTGGCAACCGCCAATGACTGGGTCAGGGTGATTCCGAACGACAAGGAAGCGAGTCTCAAGCATCTGACGCCCGCTGCCGTTACGGGATCGCTGCAAATCCCGGTGGGCCGGCTTCGCAAGCTGCCAATGGGTGGGCGATACCTAATCGCCTTTACCGTCGGTGATCAACTGCTATGGGGGGCGGCGGAACCCCTGCGCCGTATGCTGCGTATACTGCTCGAAAGATAGCTGTCGTTCCTCGACTTCCTTCCCCTGAAATGCACAGGCGATGTTGCCGCGCACGCAAAGAGCGACTATACGAAAGTAGAGCCGGTTGTTGTGTTCGGTTCCTTACCGATTGGTTGAAGTCGAGCCAAATCGGGGGCCCGAGGGCGACGGAACTCCCTCTCTTACGGTAAACAAAACGGAAGAACCGCCGGTATTTCACTAGCCTTAGGCCACTTTAGGGCTCGAAAAAGCGCCTAAAAAGGGTACGTTTAGTTGAGATTTATAAAGGCCCTTACTATTATACCTACGTAACCCACGGTCTCTCTTAGGAACGAAGGAGCACGCCCTGAACGCCGTCAGGAAAAACCCATGCACCGCCATATAGTTGCGCAAACGGTACCTCGGCTAGTCCTCGGTGTTCTCTTAGCCCTGTTTCCATTGGCAGGCTATTCATTGGGCCTCGGCAAACTTCAAGTTAAGTCCGCGCTTAACGAGCCCCTGAATGCCGAGATCGATATTACGTCGATTGCCGACAATGAACTGAAAGGGTTGAACGTCTCGCTGGCGCCGCGTGCCGACTTTGAAGCAGCCGGTGCAGAGCGCCTGCCCTTGTTGTCTCAAATCAAATTTACCGTGGCTAAGCGACCGGACGGTCGCTATTACCTTCAACTCAAAACCGAGGCCCCGATAGAAGAGCCGTTCCTGCATATGTTGTTGCAGCTTGAGTGGCCGGGCGGGCGACTGGTGCGCGAGTACACCGCGCTGATTGACCCGCCGTCCTACATGGTTGGAAAGCCGCCGGCAACAGAGGCGCCACAGACAGCAGCGCCGCCGGTAGCGGCTGCGCCGACGCCGGAATCCAAATTCGTCGAAACCGTACCTCCCCCGAGTCAGGAGGGGGAACAGCCGGCCGCCCAAGCGGCAGCGCCCGCGGCGCCGATTCCTGAACCGCTCGCCGCGGCTCCGGCTCAGCCGCAAGCAACCGAAACACCTCCCGCGTCCCCATCGGAGGAAGAAGCGCCGAAGGAACTCGCTGTAGTGCCACCCGCGGAACCGCCTGCCGAAGAGCCCGCGCCGGCCGTGCAGCAAGCGCAGGTACCGACCGCGACCCCGGGTAGCGCTACGCCGAGCTCGGCGGAATATACCGTGCGCCCCGGCGACACGCTCTGGGCGATTGCCGACCGCGTGCGCGCCGACAAGAAGCTCACGATGGAGCAAGTTATCCTGGCGATTTTCCGTAACAACAAGGACGCCTTCTATCGCGACAACGTCAATAATTTGCGGGCAGGCAAAGTTCTGAAAATGCCCGAGCGAACCGACATCGACGCTGTGCCGCGCGCGGAAGCATTGCGCGAGTTTCGGGCTCAATATGATGCCTGGCAGGAGTATAAGCTGAAGCTCGCGGCGGGCAGCCAGACGTTGAAGGTCGCGGAAAGCAAGCCTGCCGAGGTCAAGCCTGAAGCGGCGGTCGAGAAGGCGAAGAATGACGGCACAAAGAAGCCCGAGGCGGTGGCCGAGAAGGCGGGCCAAGGGAAACAGTCGCAGGAATTGCTGAAGATCGTTCGTGGTTCGACCGATGCGGACAAATCGACTACCGCCAAATCGGCGGAAACTGAATCGGCGAAAGACGTGGAGAAACGCGAGCAGACGGCGCTCGCGGAGAGAGTCACCACGCTAGAGGAGTCGCTTCAGTCCAAGCAGCTGGAAAATCGTGAACTGACCGAGAAGGTGGGCCAGGTCCGTTCGCAGATCAAAAATGAAAAGCGCCTGATCGAGCTCGAGAACCAAACGCTGGCCCAGCAGACGGCAAAGAAGCCGGTCGAATCAAAGCCCGCCGCCGCTTCCAAGCCGGAGCCAGTCGCGGAAAAAGCCGCCCCCTCGGCGGCCGCGCCCGCACCCACACCTGCGCCTGCCGAAACGAAGGCGGCAGCCGAAGCTAAGACGGTGCCCGAAGCCGCCGCGCCCGCGCGACCGGTTAAGGCCCCACCGAAACGCGCGGTGGCTCCACCGCCGCCGCCGGAAAAAGGATTCTTGGCTTCTCTGATCGATGATGTGTTCGGCGATTCGATTCTGCCTATCGTCGGGGGCATCGTGGTACTCGCCGCCGGCGTGATCGTGATCATCTACATGCGCCGTCGGCGCCGCTCGATTGCGGAGTTCGAAGAGAGCATCCTGGCCTCCGACGCGATTGCCTCCGAGGCGACGGCACCGACCGGCGCGGCGGAAACCACCGGTCAGGTTACGACCGGTGATACCTCGTTCTTGAGTGACTTCAGCAAGTCCGGGATGGGCCAGGTCCATACGGACGAGGTCGATCCGATCGCGGAGGCCGAGGTCTATCTTGCTTACGGTCGCGACGAGACGGCCGAAGAAATCCTCAAAGAAGCGATCGTCAAGAACCCGGATCGGCACGAGCTCAAACAGAAGCTGCTGGAGGTTTACCACCAGCGCAACGACGTGAATGCCTTCGAAACCCTGGCGGAAGAGCTGTATGCGGCGCTTGGCGGTCGCGGCGGAAAGATCTGGGAGAAAGTCGAGGAGATGGGCCGCAAGCTCAATCCCGAGAACCCCATGTTCCGCGGCGGCGCGCCGGGGCGTCGTGCCGCAGATCGCCCGCCTGAAAAGGCGGAAAGACCGGTGGCTCAGGGCATGCAGTCGGTAACGATGCCCGCGGCTATGGGGACGGCGGCGGGCGCAGCGGTCGCGTCCACGGCGGCGACGCAGATCGTGAGCAACTCTTCCTCGGTCGATTTTGAGTTCGACGCCGCGCCGCCAGCCGAGAAGGCTGGTGCGGCAGGAAATGCGGATTCCGGTCTCGATTTCGAGCTGAATATGCCGGGTGCGTCTTCCGACGTCGCGATGGAGGAGCCACCGGCGAGTCGGCCGGCATCGTCGGACATAAGCGAGTTGGAGAATATCGACCTCGCCTCTGCGGGAGACAATGCGATTGATTTCGATGCCAAGGCGACCGCGCCGGCGAATGCGGGAGCGATGCCGGCGGCCGAGGATGAAATCAAGTGGGAAGTGGATGCGCCGGTCGCGGCCGCTGCCGCCAGCGAATCGGCGGATCCAAACGCCGCGGGCAATGGCGCGGACGGGCACTGGGACGAGACGGCGACGAAGCTCGATCTCGCCAAAGCCTATATTGACATGGGAGACGCCGAGGGCGCTCGCAGTATCCTCGACGAAGTACTCGCGGAAGGTAACGAGCAGCAGAAGAAGCAGGCGGCGGAGCTGGCGGCCCAGATCGGGTAGTCGGCGCCTGCTTAAAAGCGTTTGCCGAAATAAATTGCCACGCTGCGATCGGCTCCGGACTCCGCCGCTAACCCCACGTATCCATCCTGTTCGAGTTTGAGTTCCAAGCCCACGAAGCCGCCGGTGTTGCGGGCTTCGCCGATCTTGCGCGTTTCATTGAGCGCGCCGCTTAATCGTTGTTCGCCATCGATACATCCATAACGTGCGCCGCCGTAGGCGCGCACGCCGCCGCCGAGCGACACGCCGAGACCCAGGCGTGCGCCCGGTTCGCGGGTGGCGATTTCCGTCTGCTGGGCGCCGTTGTCATCGTCGACTTTTTGATAAAGCCAGACCGCGCTGAAGAAAGAGTCGACCGGTTCGCTTCGGAGCAGATCCACGTCGAGCGAGAAACCGGCGTGATACCCGTCCGGTTTCCGGCCGGCGGTGGCGGGATTGTTGCTCTGACTCAAAAATGCATAGCCGCCGAAAAGTCCGAGTTGCAGGCGCTCACCATAACGCTCGCGCCAGTACACGGCGATACGATCCACCGAGGTATCGACTTTCGATCCTCCATAGTCCAGATCAAGCGCGTGATGGCTGAAACGCAACCCGAAGTCGAGCGGCCGATCGAGACCGTAAGGCCGTGCGTCGTCCGCAATCGCCGCCACCGACCAGATAGCCAGGACCCCGGCGAGCCATAAGAAAAGATGTTTCATGAGGCGTGTCCCGAAGCGGAGCGCGCCAGGGTGACGAAGCTGTAGGCATGCGCATGCTTGTCGTCGCTCGCGTGGCGCTCCCGCGCTACCTCCCGCCACCCGTCGCGCTCGAACGCCGGGAAGAATGCATCGCCGGCTACGTGCGCATGAACCATCGTGAGATAAATGCGATCGGCACGATCGAGCGTCTGGGCATACAGTTCGGCGCCACCGATGACGAAGATTTCCTCGGCGTCGGCGGCCAGGGAGAAAGCGTGCTCCAGGCTATGAGCGATCAGGCAGCCATCGGCTTGATACGCGCGCTGACGCGTGACAACGATATTGGTACGTTGCGGCAGCGGCCGACCGATCGACTCGTAACTGCGTCGGCCCATGATTACCGGGTGGCCGGTCGTGAGCTCCCGAAAACGCTTGAGATCGGCCGGCAGGCGCCACGGTAAGGCGTTGTTCATGCCGATCGCACGGTTTTCCGCCATGGCGACAATCAGGGAAAGACGCATACCGTGCGGCCTTCTTAACTGCGTTTGCGTCTACACCGCGACCGGCGCTTTGATGGCGGGGTGCGGGTCGTAGTTCATCAGCTCGAAGTCATCGAAGACGAATTGATCGAGCGACTTCCTTTCGGGATTCAACCGGATCTGGGGGAGCGCCCGCGGTTCGCGCGTCAGCTGTAACTGCGCCTGCTCGAGGTGGTTGAGATAAAGATGAGTATCCCCGAGCGTGTGGATGAATTCGCCCGGCTTGAGGCCGGTCACCTGCGCGACCATCAGCGTCAGCAGGGCATAGGAGGCGATATTGAACGGCACGCCGAGAAAGATGTCCGCGCTGCGCTGATAGAGCTGGCACGAAAGGCGCCCGTCCGCCACGTAAAATTGAAACAGCAGGTGACAGGGAGGAAGAGCCATATGTTCGATTTCGCCCACGTTCCAGGCGCTCACCAACAGCCGCCGGGAGTCGGGGTTGCGGCGAATCTGCTCCACGACTTCGGCGATCTGATCGACATGGCGTCCATCGGCCGTCGGCCACGAGCGCCACTGATAGCCGTAAATGGGTCCGAGCTCGCCCTGCTCATCCGCCCATTCGTCCCAAATCGTCACCCCGTTCTCTTTGAGGTAGCGCGTGTTGGTTTCGCCGCGCAGAAACCACAGCAGCTCGTGAATAATCGATTTCGCGTGCAATTTCTTGGTGGTCAGTAACGGAAAGCCACGCGCGAGATCGAAGCGCATTTGGCAGCCGAACACGGAAAGCGTGCCGGTGCCGGTGCGATCCGTCTTGCGCGTTCCGTGGTCGAGAACGTGGCGGACGAGATCAAGGTATTGGCGCATAGGAGGACTCGAGTAGGGTAGAACGACATAGAGGGCCGACGAGTGGTAGGTCGGGCCGGTAGGCAAGGTGCGCGTTTTGCATGATGATTCTTGCGCCGCGCATGAAGCTGGCAATGCGCTCGTTCGATAACGGCATCGTAGCGCAAAGTATAACCGTAGGCGCGCGCCGAAGGCAGTCCGGGTACCCCAAGGGGAGCACCGAGCGATGAATCAAAATTACTTGTTCATGAGTCCGCTGATCGAGCGGTTGGCGCAGCCGGTGTTTTTCAGCCGGGTGGTCGCGATGACGTTGCGCGCCCTGAGCGCTCTCATCGTACTGTCGTCTCTGACGATCTTTTTCAAGGTCGGAAAGCTGACCTTCGAATTACCCGCCAACCGCGTGCTCGGCGGTTTCCTGTTCGAGGTGTTCTTCGTGTTGGCGGTTTATTCCGCCGTGCATGTCTTGCTGATACGGGCGCGTGACGTGGAAGCGCTTAAATCGCCCGAATCGTACGCGATCGCCGTCGCGGCCCTGCTGCTCAAACTCGCCGGCGAGGCCTATTGCGCGTTCGTAGGCCTGATGGCGATAGGGGGCGGTCTGTTCGTCTGGTTCACCAATCAAGAACTGGGAAATGTATTGGGCGCCCTCGTGCGCGCGCTCTTTCCCGGCATCGGTGACGACCCGAGCTTCATGGGAGGCATCGAATTGATGGCGGGCGGCGTCCTGATCGGCCTGGCCGTGCTGGTATTTTCCTATGCCGCGTCGCAGGCGCTCTCGCTGTTGCTGCGCCCGGCCCGGAACGGCGCGCAGGCGCATGCTTCGGCCGATCTTAATCAGAGCTACCGCTCGCGCTTCGGCGCCGGCTGAAGGGTATTTCCCGCTGATGTTAGTTTCAGGGCCGGCGTCGTGCCCCCCCGAATAATGGCGTGTCACGACGCTTGAAGAAGGGCAGAAGCAGCATTCCCACGATGAACCCGCCGATGTGAGCGCCGAAAGCGACTCCGCCCTCGGTCGTCTCCACGAGCGCCGAGCTCAACAGCTGTAACGCAAACCAGAGGCCCAGCACCAGCACCGCGGGCAGATGGACCACTTGCGAGAAGAAGCCGAGCGGTATTAGTACGAGAACGCGCGCGTGCGGATATAGCAATAAGTACGCGCCGAGGACGCCCGAAATGGCGCCGCTTGCGCCGATCATCGGGATGACCGACTCGGTATTCGGCAACGCCTGCGCCAGTGCCGCCGCCGCGCCGCAGAGGAGGTAAAAGAGGATGAACCGCGCGTGGCCCATCGCGTCTTCCACGTTGTCTCCGAATATCCAGAGATAAAGCATATTGCCGATCAGGTGAAGAAAGCCGCCATGCAGGAACATGGAAGTGAATATCGTCGCTACCGGCGGGACGAGATAGTAGTCGGGCGGCAAGCGCTCACCGCCGAGAAGTGTCGCCGGGATCACGCCGAGGCTCGTTACCGCCGCCTCGAATCCCCGCTGGCCGAGCGAGAGTTGCCAGAAAAAAATGACCGCGCACGCAATGATCAACGAGACATTGACGATCGGCGTCGTCCGACTCGGCACATCGTCGCGCAGCGGAATCATGACGCGGCGCCGCCGGCGAAGACCGTGCTAGGGTCCTGGCGGTAAAAGCGGCTGAGTTCGGCATAAACGGCCGGAAAGTCGTCGCGCACGATCGTGGGCTGCGTGAAAAACGTTTCGCTCAGCACGGCGAAAAATTCCGCCGGATCGGTGGCCGCGTAAGGATCGAGCGCCGTTTCCGTTTCCTCTTCGACGGCCGCGCCGAACCGTTCGAACGCGGCGTTGAAAATCCGAGCCCAGTGGTCGACGGACATGCTCGCGTGCAAGGGGGGAAATCCGTTGGCATCGCCGTTTAAAATGTCCAGCTTGTGGGCGCACTCGTGCATCACGAGGTCGCGGTCCGGCATGAAGTCTTCTTCCTCGATGGTTTGCCACGAAAGCACCATCGGCCCTTGCGTCAGCGACTGGCCGCAGAGATCGCGCGTGTCCTGATGCACCACCCCGGCGTTATCCATGTATTCGTCGTTCACCCGGAAGTCGCCCGGATAAACCACGACGTCTTTCCAGCCGGCGTAATAATCGAGGCCGAGATTCAGAATCGGCACGCAAGCTTTGAGCGCGATAGCGGCGCGCATCTCGGTCGTTATCCGCAATCCCGCCGCGCCGTCAAACGACTTCGCGTCAAGGAAAAGCGCCGCCAGCTCGCGCAGGCGTCGGCTGTCGGCGGGGGGTAAGCGGCGCGCATAGGCGCAATGCGCCAGCGCGCGCGACCACACCGCGGTACCGAGTGACGGGCGCCGGGCGCGCTGACGAAGGAACTTCAGCGGCACGGCTCAGGTTTGCTTGGCGCCTTGCAGATATTGCACGGCAAGGCGTTTGCCGCTCTCGACGGCCGGCTGATCGAGCGGATTTATGCCGTAGAGAATACCGGCGTAAACGGTGACGCGCTGATAGAGATCGATAAGCTGTCCCAGCACATCGGCGGTCAGGCGCGGCAGGTGAATCGTGAGGTTGGGATGGCCGTAGTCGGTGATGACTTGTCGGGTCGCCAGAAACTCCGCGGCGAGGACGTCGTTCAACCGCTTTCCGGCAAGATAGGGAAACGTGGCGCGCGCGCTTTCCGGCAGCGGGATCGGCACTTCGTGAGTCCAGCGCCCGAGCGCCAGGAACGTGAAGACCTTGTCGCGGCGCGATTCGAGGTACATTTGCAGCTGGCTGTGCTGATCGATGGCGCCGACCGCCGTTACCGGCAGCGTGCCCGCCGGTGTTCCGTCCGTCCGGCGTTTTCCGAGAGACTCCGCCCAAAGCTGCCGGTACCAGTCGCCGAAGAGCCGCAGCGAATGCACATACGGCATGAGAATCGAAAGCCGCTTGTCCTTGCGCACATCGAGCAAGTAGTAAAGGGCGGCGAGCTCAAGGGCCGGATTGTCAGAAGCGCGCGGACTCTCGCAGCGCGCGGCGTTGGTGCGCGCGCCGGCGAGGAGCGCGCGCACGTCGACTCCGCTCGCCGCGAGCGGCAGCAGGCCGACCGCGGTGAGCACCGAATAACGCCCGCCGACTTTCGGAGGAACGGGGAGGGCGCGCAAGCCTTCGGTGCGAGACAGCGCTCGCAGCCAGCCCTGCTGCGGATCGGTCACGACCCACTGCTGCGCGCGCGCTGCGTCGCGTCCACGCGTGCGCTCGAGCCATTCGCGTATAACCAGATATTGCGTTGCCGTCTCGATAGTCCCGCCCGATTTGCTGACGGCGATCACGGCGGTTGCCTCGGCTCGTAGCGTTGCGAGCAAGTCGTGCAGATAATCGGGATCGATGTTGTCGACAAAATGCAGCCGCGGTCCGGCGTTCTTGCGGTCACCGTAAGCGAGCGCCTGGGCCACGGCCATCACGCCCAAGTTGCTGCCGCCGATGCCGATGACGATGACATCGGTGAACGCGCGCAGGCGCTCCGCGTCAGATTCAATAGCCGGCAGCGACTCCTGCATCGCGTCATGCAGGTTGAGACAGGCGTACTCCGCTTCGAGGCCGCCGCGACGCCGTTCCGTCATCAGCGCATGAGCGCGTGCCAACTCGGCCGATAGCGCATCCACGTCCGCACGCGCGACACCTTCGCCCCCGATGGCGTCGGCGTACGCGGAACGTGCATCGATAGACAGCAGTATGTCGGCCGGAGAGGATACAGCCGGTTTGTTTTGGTGAGGCGTCATTGGCCGCGTGCGTAAATCAAGGCGATCGGCTCATCCGAGCCGAAAATATGCTAACACACGGAACTACTCAGCGACCGGAGAGCTCGGCGGCTTCGAGGGTATTGAGAAGTAAAGTTGCAACGGTCATGGGACCGACGCCGCCCGGGACCGGGGTGATCCACCCGGCGCGCTCGCGCGCGGCTTCAAACTCGACATCGCCGACGGCCTTTCCTCCGGCCGTGCGGGTGTAGCCGATGTCAATGACGATGGATCCCGGTTTTACCCAAGCGCCCTTTATCAATGCGGGCTTGCCCGCCGCGACTACCAGTATGTCCGCCGCTTCCACGTGTTTGGCGAGATTTTTTGTAAAACGATGGCACGTGGTTACGGTGCAGCCGGCGAGCAACAGCTCGAGTCCCATGGGGCGGCCCACGTGATTCGATGCGCCGACGACGACGGCGTCCTGCCCGCGCAGCGCAATGCCGGTCGATTCCAGCAGGCGAATAACGCCCCGCGGCGTGCACGGCCGCAGGACCGGCGCCCGCTGCGCGAGTCGCCCGATGTTATAAGGATGGAAACCATCGACGTCCTTGCGCGGATCGATGCGTTCGATCACCGTCTCGGAGCTGATGTCGGACGGCAAGGGTAGCTGGACGAGGATACCGTCGACCTCGGGGTTGGCATTCAGTTGGTCGATCAGCGCCAGCAGCTCGCGTTCGGAGGTGCTTGCCGGAAGGTCGTGGGAGAAAGACCGCATGCCGACGTCCGCGCAGGCTTTGCGCTTGTTGCGGACGTAGATTAGCGAAGCGGGGTCGTCTCCGACGAGGATCACCGACAGGCCGGGGGCCCGTTGCTTGCGTGCGAGTCGTTGGTCTACCCGCACGCGCAGCTCGGCGAGCAAGGCGGCCGCGATGCTCTTTCCGTCGATCAGGCGGGCGGTCACGGCTGGGAAGGGGCCATAAATAAGAGGCGCGCATAATCGCACGCGACTATCCCGGTGCCAAGAGATCCGCGCACTCCTTGGGCGGACAAGGGCTCGCGTTGACCGTTTAAGGAACGCGTGCGTATAGTTCGGCCCTCGTTTAAGCTCTATTTGCATGGCGGTTACGCGCCCGGTTTTTCGGTTCCGGCGGAACGCGTCGCCGGTCCTTTTCGGGGTATAGCGCAGCCTGGTAGCGCACCTGCTTTGGGAGCAGGGTGTCGGGGGTTCAAATCCCTCTACCCCGACCACTTATTATGAGCGGTTGATTGATCGCAATTGCGCCCGACGTAACCGGCGCCCGTAGCTCAATTGGATAGAGCACCAGCCTTCTAAGCTGGCGGTTACAGGTTCGAGTCCTGTCGGGCGCGCCACATGCCGTCCGTGGCGAGACGTCAAGAACTTCGCTAAACCCCGGCCCGCACCTCCGTGTGCGGGCGTTCGACGGCGCGAGAGTCCGCCGGACTCTCGCGAAAGCTCCGTCTCACCCTGTCGGGCGCGCCACATGCCGTCCGTGGCGTCGTGGCGGAACGTTCCGCTACATCCCAACGAAGCCGTCCTGGCTTAGCCCGGCCACGAAAGCATTACGAATCCCGCCTGCGCCGAGCAAGGGTGTGGGGCTGCACGGCGACGGAAAATGGCTGAGCTAGGTCCCGCTCGGAGGAACGGTGCGCACATCCGCCCGGTGGCGGTACAGTGAAAGGAATCTCCGAGCAGGTATAATGCGCACTTCGACGGTGAGCGTAGCCCAGCTGGGCGAAGCGGGGATTTCGCGAACACACTTAACGTGTGTTCGCGCCGCTGATGCCGCACAGGACGTGCCAATTTCGCGGCAGCACATGGACGTGCGAGAGCGATCGCCCGACCACGGAAGGTCGGGCCGGGCGGCGCACCAGGGACGGGTGGAACGACGATAGGTTTGATGGTGAGCGTAGCTCAGCTGGTTAGAGTCCCGGATTGTGATTCCGGTTGTCGTGGGTTCGAATCCCATCGCTCACCCCAGTTTTGGTTGGAACTTTTTTCTCTATTCGGGCCGTTAGCTCAGTTGGTAGAGCAGCTGACTCTTAATCAGCGGGTCCTAGGTTCGAGCCCTAGACGGCCCACCATTCCTCTTGCGAGGTGCGGTGTTTTCTTCATGCCCGGGTCACTCGGCAAGTTGCCGATGATCACTGCCGGTCGCTGACGTGTTTTAATAGAAATTGTGGGCGAATGTGGCGGAACTGGTAGACGCACTGGACTTAGGATCCAGTGGGGCAACCCGTGGGAGTTCGAGTCTCCCCATTCGCACCAAATCTTTCATTCGCCCGGACGCGGTAACCTTTGATAACGCACGCCTCATAAAAACATCATGCAAGTATCGGTAGAAACGACCAGCAAACTAGGACGCCGTCTGACCGTCGTGGTGCCCGCCGAGCAATTCGAGCAGGAGTTCGCGCATCGTCTGCAGCGGCTATCGAAACAGGTAAAAATGCCCGGCTTCCGGCCCGGCAAGGTGCCGGCGAAAGTCGTGGAGGCGCGTTACAGCGGCCAGCTGTTGGAAGAAACGGCGGGCGATCTGATCGAGCGCACGCTGCGCGAAGCGATCGGCACCCACGATCTGCGGCCGGCGGGCGGAACGCGGGTGCAACATAAGCCGATCGCTCGTGGTCAGGGATTGGAATACACCGCCGAGTTCGAAATCTATCCGGAGATCACGCGGCTCGACCTCGCGGGCGTCGATCTCGAACGTCCCGTGCCGGAGATCACGGACGCCGACGTGGAGCGCACGCTCGAGACGGTCCGCAAGCAGCGCGTGACATGGAAGCCGGTTGAGCGCGCGGCGGCGTTGGAAGATCGACTGATGGTCGATTTTATCGTGCGCGTGGACGGCAAGGAGCTTGAGGGGGGCAAGGCGGAGAATCAGCCGATCATGCTCGGCTCCGGTTCTTCGTTCCGGGAAATCGAGGAAGGGGTGGTCGGTAGTGTGCAGGGCGAGACGCGGCGCGTGACGGTCAACTTTCCCGCAGACGCGCGTAATCCCGCCCTCGCCGGAAAAGCCGCCGAATTCGAGGTGCACGTCAAGGAAGTGGCGGAACCGGTGCTGCCGGCCGTCGACGACGAGCTCGCCAAAGCACTCGGGATAGCCGACGGCGGTATAGACAAGCTGCGCGCGGAAGTGCGCAGCAGCCTCGAGCGCGAGGCGGCCGAACGGGCGCGCACGGTGCTGCGGCGCAATGTGTTGAAGTCGTTGCGCGATCTCAATCAATTCGAAGTCCCGACCGGCCTGGTCGAGGGCGAAGTCGAGCGTATGAGGCGAATCCGGCAGGCCGCTGCGGGAGCGGCCGCCGCGGCGGACGACAGTGACAACGCCTTTTACCGTGAGCGCGCGCGCGTGCGGGTGGCTCTCGGGCTGATCCTTGCCGAGGTTGTCCGCAGTCGCGGCATCAAGGCGGATGCCGGGCGGGTGCGGGCGAGAGTCGAGCAAATGGCGCGCGACTACGAGGCGCCGGAAAAATTCATCGAATGGTATTACGCCGACCCCGAGCGGCTCGGCGAAGTGGAATCCACCGTACTGGAAGACACCGTCGTGGAACAATTGATGAACACCGCGCAAGTACGCGATCGGCCGGTCTCATTTGAGGATCTGTTGAAGATGGATGTTTCAATCGAATGACGTGTGTATAGTAAAAGGTATGATAATGACTGATTCTCGCAATCAAGACGGAGCCCTGGGCGCGCAGGCCCTCGGCTTGATCCCGATGGTTATCGAGACCACCGGGCGGGGTGAACGGGCATACGACATCTATTCGCGGATGCTCAAGGAACGGGTCGTCTTCATGGTCGGCCCGGTCGAAGACCACATGGCCAATTTGGTGGTGGCCCAGCTTCTCTTTCTCGAGTCCGAAAATCCGGATAAAGACGTCCACTTATACATCAATTCCCCGGGGGGCGCCGTGAACGCGGGGCTTGCGATCTACGACACCATGCAGTTCATCAAGCCGGACGTCAGCACGGTGTGCATCGGCCAAGCGGCCAGCATGGGAGCGCTCATTCTCGCGGGCGGCGCGAAGGGCAAGCGTTTCGCGCTTCCGCATGCACGCATGATGGTGCATCAGCCGATGGGCGGTTTCCAAGGCCAGGCGACCGACATCGACATCCACGCCCGCGAGATATTGCGGGTGCGCGAACGGCTCAATCAAATCCTGGTCAAACATACGGGCCGCACCCTAGAGCAAATACGCGATGACACCGATCGCGACTACTTCATGGAAGGAGCGGAAGCGGTCAAATATGGCTTGATCGACAACGTGATCGAAAAGCGTACTTAATATGGGTATGCGGGTGGCGCTGTGCTATATAAGCGGTAGCAACCCTGTACTTGCATATCGCTTCCGGAAACGGCATCTTTGAGGCAGGTTGACGAGGTTTTAGAGGATGGCTGACGACAATCATTCCGGCAGGGGCGACGGCAAAGGCGAGAAGCTTCTATATTGCTCCTTCTGCGGTAAGAGCCAACACGAAGTCCGCAAGCTCATTGCCGGCCCTTCGGTGTTCGTCTGCGACGAATGCGTCGAGCTCTGCAACGACATCATTCGCGAAGAGGTTCAAGAAGAGAAAAACGCCGCGCAGGCTAAAAAGAAGTTCCCCGCGCCGCGCGAGATCTACCAGATCCTCGACGAGTATGTCATCGGCCAGTCCGACGCGAAAAAGATCCTCTCGGTAGCGGTCTACAACCACTACAAGCGCATCGAGCACGAGGCGCGCGCGGGCGACGTCGAGCTTTCCAAGAGCAATATTTTGATGATCGGCCCGACGGGGTCGGGCAAGACGCTCTTGGCGGAAACGTTGGCGCGGCTGTTGAACGTGCCGTTTACCATCGCCGACGCGACCACGCTGACCGAAGCGGGCTACGTCGGCGAGGACGTCGAGAACATCATCCAGAAGCTGCTGCAGAAGTGCGATTACGACGTCGAGAAGGCGCAGAAGGGCATCGTCTATATCGACGAGATCGACAAGATCTCGCGCAAGAGCGAGAACCCATCGATCACGCGCGACGTCTCCGGCGAGGGCGTGCAGCAAGCGCTGTTGAAACTGATTGAGGGCACCATCGCGTCGGTGCCGCCGCAAGGCGGGCGCAAGCACCCGCAGCAGGAATTCCTGCAAGTCGATACCAGCAACATTCTCTTCATCTGCGGCGGCGCGTTCTCAGGTCTGGAGAAAGTGATTACGTCGCGCTCGGAGAAAAGCGGTATCGGTTTCGGCGCGGAGATCAAGAGCCGGGCCGACCAGCGTAAAGTGGGCGACGTGCTGCGCTCGGTCGAGCCGGAAGATTTGATCAAGTACGGCCTGATCCCGGAATTCGTCGGCCGTCTGCCGGTGATCGCCATCCTCGATGAGCTCGACGAGAAGGCGCTGATACAGATCCTCACCGAGCCGAAGAACGCGCTCGTGAAGCAGTATCAGAAGCTGCTCAAGTTCGAAGGCGTCGAGCTCGAGATTCGCGACGACGCGCTCGTCGCGGTGGCCAAACGCGCCATGGAGCGCAAGACCGGCGCGCGCGGGTTGCGTTCGATACTCGAGCGCTGCCTGCTAGAGGTCATGTTCGATCTGCCTTCGCTCGAAGGCGTGAAGAAAGTTGTCGTCGAGGCAAACGTCATTTCGGAGGGCGCGAAGCCGCTCCTCATCTACGCCGAGGACGACGAGCACGGCAAGAAGCGGGCGCTGAGTCAGTGATGCGAATCGGCGCCACAACGTACCGCACCCCGCCTCGTGCGGGGTTTTTTTTGTTCGTCGAGTGACGTTCGTCGCACCCCAGCGCGCGTTCGTCATTTTCGGGAATCGAGGTTGCATTAGCTACACTTTGGTTCCACACTTTGATGTAGGTATTCGTTTCCTTTCACTCCCAGGTTCCAGAGAGCCTAGCCGCTGATGACACAGAAACCGCAGGAAAAAGTTCCACCAAGACCATCCCGGGGTCCGAAACCTCGTTGCCGGTGTTACCGCTGCGCGACGTGGTCGTCTTTCCCCATATGGTCATTCCTCTGTTCGTGGGACGGCGCAAGTCGATTCGTGCGCTCGAAACGGCCATGGAGTCCGGCAAACAAATCATGCTGGTCGCGCAGAAAAGCGCGTCCGACGACGATCCGGGCATCGAGTCCATTCATACCATGGGAACCGTCGCGAGCATTTTGCAGCTCTTGAAGCTGCCGGACGGCACGGTGAAGGTGCTGGTCGAAGGGGAGCGCCGCGCCGTTATCCTGCAATACCTCGAAACCGAAGAGCAGTTCACCGCGCAAACCGCGCTGCTTACCGCCGAGCCCATCGCCGACCGCGAAGGGGAGGCGCTGACGCGCTCGGTGCTCACCGAGTTCGATCAATACGTCAAGCTCAACATGAAAATCCCGCC
>JAJPKH010000285.1 GCA_021323795.1 Acidiferrobacteraceae bacterium
CGGTCGTCACGACGATAGCACGGCACTTCCGTTGCATCACCGCCTACGTCGGTGAGGGATTGTCGCGATCGCCCGCGCGACACACGCGTTCCGTATTCTCCCTGCCGCTTGTCTGCATCCTTTGTGTTTCTATCGAGAGGCGATAGAAATTACGTAAAGAGAAACCATACTCAAAACGAGCCAACCACGTTATCGCTGGCTTCGGGAGAGCGGCCGCTGGGGCGTATCGGGACGGGGCAGCGGCGGCGGAGGAAGAGGAAAGCAATCAGTCATGGTTGGACGAAGCCCCACCCGACCTCATTTTTCTCTCTCTTCGCGTTTGCTTTTCCCCTATCGGCCGCGCCGGAGCTCGTCGAGTTCTGACGCACCATCATCCGAGCGAAGACTCGGAAATTTTTTTGGGAGGAATGAAACGTGCGTAGCACATTCGTCAGTCGTTCGATATTCCACGAGGCTTGCCGCCTGCTCCTGCTCGCCGCCCTGCAAGCGGCACCGGTCGCGGCGGTTGCGGGCCTCGCGTCTTACGACCTCCTCGGTGCACCAAGGTCGAGCCCGACAACCATGGGCGCGCTGGAAGTGGATACAGCCGTGGCGCAGTTACCCACGCCTACCGGCTTGACGATTCAACGGGTGTGAGCATCACGCGCGGGGACGCGGCACGACAGTGCCATGGTTACATCCCTCAACGAATACCGGACGGCTACGGGCTAACTCGGCGTCAAGCCCGCTCAAATAGCGCGCAAAAGTGGTAGCCGAACCGGCCTATCACCGTCATATGGAGTCGCGCCCGGCGCGCAAGGCGGTAGAAATGCAGCGGCGATCGTTCCCATCCCGTCAGCCGCACTTGCCGTTGCTTGATGAGCCGCGCTCGGCGCGGCATCCGCAATAGATAGCGCAGGTATTTTCCCAGCCCCGTCGTGGTGGCCGAGCACATGAGATATGGCACGCGATAGTCGCGCACCGTCGCTAGTAGGCTCAGGAACTGCTGATCGTCGAGCGCATACTCCATGCCCCAGCTCATCAGCAGGTCGAACCCGGCAAACGCCGCTTGTCCGGCCGGCATCGAGAGCACATTCAGCACTTTCTTCTCTATACCCCCGAGGATGGATAGCTGTGCGCAGCGATCGATCACCCAAGGATCGAGGTCCGTCGCGACGTAGCGGATTCCGGGATGCAAGCGGTGGATGATGTACGCCTGCGACATGTCGCCGCACCCGATTTCCCAGATCGAACGGTAGCGCCCGAAATCGAAGGCTTGCGCGAGCGCTATCGCGCCAATCACGTTGATTCCCTCGCGGCCGAAAATGTACCGCAGGTAACTCTCGTCGTCGTTCCAAGGCAAATCGCGTTGCCGGGCGATGGACCAGTCCTCCGCCTTAAACACGCCCTCGCCCCGGTTCACGACGTTCGCGTCGGCTGTGTAACCCGGCACGCACAAACTCGCGAGCCAGCCGCTCCACGGCTCGAGCTCGCTCAGCATACGACGCACAGTGAGCGCGGCCGCGCTACTCACGTCGCCCGTTCGCGGGATAGGATGCGCTCGGCGCTTCGTGTCGGTTGGTTTTAGAACGGAATAATCGGTCATAGGCACACAACAGCTTCGGTACTTCGTATTCCCATGCCAGCGCCGTCTCGACGCGGCATCGTCCATACTCGGACATCCGCTGCCGGCGCTGCGGATCATCCAGCAGCTCGACGATTTTCCGCGCCATGTCTACCGGGTCGTTCTTGGCGGCGTAGGCGGACGCGTCTTGCGCGGAATAACGTCCTTCGGCGAGATCGAACTGCACGATCGGCTTACCGAGCGCCATGTATTCCATGACCTTGTTCATGGTCGACTTGTCGTTCATTTCATTGGCGATGTCCGGGTTCACGCAGACATCGGCGGTATTGAGCATCGCCAGCAACTTCGCGTCCGGTACCCTGCCGGTGAACGTCACGTAGGACTCGACGCCAAGTTCTCTTGCATACGCACGCATTGCATCGAGCTCGGTGCCGCCGCCCACCAGCCCGAAGTGCACGTCTTCCCGCTTTATGACATGAACGATGTGTTGGACCGCGCGCAGCAGCAGATCAATCCCCTCCTGCTTGCCCATCACACCGACATAGCCGACCAGGAAGCGCCGCCCGCACTTCAGGCGTTCGTCCGGCGGCTGTATTTTCAGCCGCCGCAAATCGGGCCCGCTGCGCACGACGTAAACCTTATCGGGATTCATGCGCCCACGCTCGATCGCAATCCGGCGGTACGACTCATTCGTAGCGATGGAAACGTCCGCGGTCCAAAATGTCATCCGCTCGAGCCAAAGCAACAGACGATGGAAAACGCCGCGACGCCCGAACTTCGCCTCGTAAAGCTCCGGATTGATGTCGTGGTGGTCGAACAGAAAGCGCTTGCCGAGGGGCTTGAACATCCAGCCGACAAGGAAAATCGTGTCCGGTGGATTGCATGCGTGGATAGTATCGAAGCCGCGCGTAAAGAACACGCGCCACGCCAGGACGGTCTGCCAGAAAAGCGCGCTGCCGTATTCGAGCACGTAACCGAGCGCACCCGATCCTTCGAGCGGCAACGGATGACGGTAAATATGGATGCCATCGACCGTCTCGACGCGCTTCTCGTACCCCCTGCCCATCGGGCAAATGATACAAACCTCGTAGCCCGCCTGGCGCAGCGTGGTCGCCTCTTGCCAAACGCGCCGGTCGAACGGCACTGGTAGGTTCTCGAGGACGATAAGAACGCGCCGCTTACCAGCAGATGCCATGATAGTTGGCACCGTTACTACCACGCGGGACGCGGACGAAATCAATCACGGTTTGTCCTTCCCGCAGTCGTTCGGTAACCGTTGAGAATTCGCGATCATTGGTTCCGATGACGACGGTCTCGGCGAATCGCAGCACTTCATCGATCGATTCGACCATGAGGCGCGAGATATGCGGGATGCGGTTCAAAATAAAATCGCGGTTGGCGCCGACCAGCTCGGCCAGCTTGACGTTGCGGTCATAAATCTTGAGCTCATAACCCTTGCCGATAAGCCGCTCGATCACTTCGACCATGGGGCTCTCGCGCAGGTCGTCGGTACCCGCCTTGAAGCTGAAGCCAAGCACGCCGATCCTGCGCTTCTCCTCGCACAATATCATTTGCAGTCCGCGCTCGATCTGGCGCTCGTTGCTCGGAAGGATTGCGTTCAATATCGGCAGGTGCAGATCGAGCGTACGGCTCTTATAAAGGAGCGCGCGCACGTCTTTCGGCAGGCAGGAACCGCCGAAGGCGAATCCCGGCTTCAAGTAGTACGGCGACAAGTTCAACTTGGTGTCACGGCAGAAAACATCCATCACTCGGTGCCCGTCGATATCGAGCGCCTTGCAGATATTGCCGATCTCATTGGCGAACCCGACTTTGAGAGCGTGCCAGACGTTGTCGGTGTATTTCACCATCTCCGCCGTCTCGATATCCGTGCGCACGAGCGGCGCATCGACATCGCGATAAAGCTCGAGCACCGCATCTCCACTGCGCTCATCCATCTCGCCGATGACGGTCTTGGGCGGATGGTGAAAATCGTGGACGGCAGTGCCTTCCCGCAGGAATTCCGGGTTGATGCACACACCGAAGTCAACGCCGGCGCGCTTGCTGGAGAATTCCTCGAGCACGGGAATCGCGAGGCCGCGCATCGAACCGGGCAACATGGTGCTGCGCGCGACGACGACATGAAAAGCGCTCTTGCGTCGCAGCTCCCGGCCGATCTGCTCGCACACGCGGCGCACGTAGGCGGTATCGAGCCCACCGTTCAGCAAGCTCGGCGTACCGACGCAGATCAAAGAAATATCCGAAGAGCGGATGCCGTCGGCGACGTCCGTCGTCGCGCGCAACCGTCCCGCGCTGACCGCATCGCGCAGGATATCGCCGATGTCCTGTTCGATGATCGGCGAGCGGCCGCGATTGATGAGATCAACCTTGGTCTCCGCCGGATCGACGCCGACGACACTGTGTCCCGCGCGAGCGAGGCATCCGGCGGAAACGCTCCCCACGTACCCCAAACCGAAAACGCTGATGTTCATGTCCTTAATGCTCAAATTCCCGGAGAATGAAAATCTTCGATGAAGTAGCGGCGGAGCGAATCGCGCCGCTCGCTCATATCTTCCATTGATAATGCCGTTTCTTCCTGATTGTCATTGCCTGAACGTCCACACCTGATCCGACAACGAGCATACCGCAAAGGCAAACGCTGAATTGCCTTCGAAGTGCGCGTGTACTTCACGGTTACTTGTAGCGCGCTTCGCGTAAGCCGGCGTTGACTTCCCTAGATCGCGCCTCTAGGCGTACCGAAAACGCATTCCAGCCTGGCATTGAGTCGCACGGATCGCGCAATTTCAACACGCCATACCAGTGTCGTGGTCGGACTTTTCGCTCCGAAACGGCGGGAGATCCAACCCGCGGGTATCGTCGCATCACCTCGATAAACGCTCACCTTGACGGGCAGCGGATACTCCGGGATGAGTCTCAGCTTGTGCCCTCCCTTTTCCGCGAGAGCGAAGCCGTCGCCGACGACGACATGCACGTCTTCCGCGAAATGCCAAAAGCATTCCACGTAATGCGTACCCGCACATTCGACAACATCGGAGACGTTCAGGCAGCCCTTGCCTTTATCAAATAACAGTTCCCGCTCGTGGCGGACCGGATCCACCAACCGTGAGTAGCCGCCGTGCCACGCGATTAGACGGTCGCTGTGTGGTCCGGTCTCCCACGTTTTCACCTGTACGTTCGCGTGGTGCGTCCACATGAAACTGCCGCCGATGACGGACTGGTTCTCACCGTCGATACGCAGGGCGTTGTGCGCGGCGGTCCCTCTGAAATAGTCGCGCCACCAGCGCTCGGTATGGTAAGCATACGTCCCCGGATCGATGAGGAATTCGTGGCCTGCGAGCGATAGAGTGAACGCGAGCGCGTCCGCGTGACCGTGCGCTGCGATACTTTGATATCCGAGCGGTCCCGCATCAGCGACGATTCGCACTTCTCTCGGCGTTTCGAAATCCGCGCCGAGCAAGTAGTATCCGCCGTCGGAAAACGCTCGGCGCACAGTGGCCGCGGGAAGACGCTCCGCGACGTCTGCAAACGCTTCTTCGCCCTTTTGGCCCAAGATCCACCGGCTCTTGTCGTCGAAGGCACCGGCTTTCACCTTGAAATCGCCCCGGCGGAATATCGCCGCACCGGTCGCCAGCAGCGACCGATAAACGGAAGACGTCGGTCCGGCAGCCAACCGCACTACATAGCCGTCGTCCGCGTCGCCGATCATCGGGACATTCCCACGCACGTCCATCACTGCAGCTATGAACTCGAGCATGCGCTCAATGCGCTGCCAATACTCCACCGGGAAATCGTCGGCGTTCGCCCGCCCGGCAAGACCGGCAAGCAACAGGAAATCGAGCACGAACTGCTGATAGGAGATTGCTTGCTCGCGGTTTACTCCGTCCGGCGCGTTTTGGCGGATCGCCTCGCGCACCAGTTCGCGACGCGCCTTGGCTCTCCAACGGAACGTTGTATCCCAGAAAGGCCACGTCGTAGCGGCTACGTACAAACCCGCCGCCTCTCCGATCAGGTGATTGTTTGCCGACGAAAAACGCGAAAGATTACCCTGTATGAAATGCATATGCTGGTAGATGACCGTTAACCAACGGTCCCGAAACGCTGCGCCGCGGGCGCCAAGGAATAGAGTAGCGTCCAGCCCGCCAATCAGTTGCCAGATCAACGACCAGTTGACGAGGCGAATTCCGAGCTCCAACGAACTCGTCCAGTTTACGCCTAGCAAATACGGACATTGATCGAACCAAGATTCAAGCAATCGGCGCAAAGCGTCGAGATATTTCTTACCACCGGTCAAGCGGTACGCCTGAGCGAGCGCTACCAAATCGAGATGGCGGTTGATCTCCCATAAGTACTTTATGTCACCGACGGTATACTCATCGCGATAATCGATGTTCTTTCCAAAAACGAGCGGAGCTACTCGCCCCGTCTTCGGATCGCGATTCCATTCCGGCAAATCGGCGAAGGTGTATTCGCGGTCGAATACGGTGACCCGTCCGGCGAGAACCGCCTCCGCCTGTGCCGTAAGCCTTTCGGCATCCGGGCGTGCGCCGAGACCCACGAACGCGTATGCCGGCCGGGATGTATTCGGGATCGGTACCTTATGAGCCGTCAGAATACCGAATTGCTGCGCCTTCACGCCGAGGCGTTGCCGCAAACGATAGGCGACTTCGAGCGGGGACATGCAGCGTAGCCGGTTCCAGTACCAAACGATCCCCGAATTCGTGGAGGATCCGGCGTCTTGTGCTCCCAGCCTGAAAGGCCGCGCCTGCCGTTCCAGGGAGCCTAGTTCGGTTATTTTGTTCAGATCCATTGATGTAAGCGGCGCTCCTCGCCGTTATTAATAATGCGTTCGCTAGTAGCGTTCGAAGTCTACCACTTGCCGCGAAAAATAATTCCGCAGACGCATCGCAACTATTTAAGGCGTCGTTGCAAGCGCCGGATCTCATTCTCGGAAACGGGCGATGGTTCTTGGCAGCCACGGAAAGAAACCGGCTTCTTGCCGCCCTTGGTGCACCGCTTTTCGCTGCTCGGCGCTCGGATACTTCACGTAGTTAAAGACACCACCGGATTTACTTAGGCGCATCTGGAACCGCGCATAGGGAATTTAATAAGCCGCGCAGAAGCAGCGGGGCGAACTCGACCGCGCGAGCGGGCGCCGCCATACGATGCAGACGCGCATCGAAGGTAAACGGACCTCGTGGAGGAGTGTCGAACGCCGTTTCACAACTTCCAGCCTATGAATACCGGGTCGTTGGTTGCGACGCACCTCTCGGCGGTCTCTCGATTAAGAAAGTCCTTCCACGTAACCGCTTCGACGCTAAGTCCGACCCGCTGTAGTCGTTCGAAATAATCGAATCCGTACAATCGGACGTGATCTTCTTGTCCGAACCGTCTTAGCCTTTCCCGTGCATCGGTCTCGGTGGGATCTTCATCTGTGGGGGCATCGCTTCTCATGGGTACCTGTAGGCTCGCCCAACCGCCCGGTTTCAGGACTCTTTGAATCTCCGACATCGCCTTGCGGTCGTCGTAAACGTGCTCTAGTACATGATTACAGATAACGACGTCGAAGCTGTGCTCTGCGAACTCCAAGGCGCTGATGTCAGCCACCTGCATGGCATGACCGGGTTCGCGATCCACCGATAAATAATCGAAACGCCTCATCAGTACTTTCGCCAAACACGGCTCGGGCGCGACATGCAGGAGTCGGCCGCCTAATCTTATCCGTTGTTGTCGTAAGAGATGTTCGAGGTAGAGCCACAAAATCCGATGCCGTTCATAGGACCTGCAGCGGGGACATATCTGGCGATCGATGAACGCAGAGTAGCTCTCGTCGCACAATGGACAGTAATATGCCTCTCCTCGTAGTAACAGTGCGTGCACATAGTTCTTCGTTTGCCGTACTGCGTTTCTAAGCATTGCTCCTCCTTGGCGTATAAATTTACCGGATAAGCAGCGTTCTCGCGGAAGCGCAATCCCTATAACATCGCGAGCGACGATTCAAAATGCGATTCCGAAGATATGGACTGACGCATCATTGTCTTCGGTGTCCGCATAGTGGCGGTAAAAGAGCATGGCGTAAACACATGCGCAGACGGCCCTCCATGACTTCACCCTTTTATCGTCGAAAGAAACCCTGGGCCACCGCTTGTCCACCGGCGGATTACAAATGTCCGGCAAAGATTGCAGGTATACAGCGAGAAGCGATAATCCATGCAATTATTGAAACTATTTCACCGGGAGGATTGATGGATCATTTCAGGAGAACGGTTGTTCTTTCTTTTCTCGCTCCCCTCGCCCTATTTTCCGTGTGCTACTCCGCTGCCGACGCCGCCGACCAGAACGGGTATACGGCGATATACGAATGTCGCGCCGGCGGGCCGATCTGCAACATCGACGTGGCCGCGCTCGGCGCTAAATCGTGCGATCAGATCATCACTCCTGCCACTGCTCCGACAAACGATTGGAGCGCAATCAATTGGTCAAACAACGTCATCTGCATTGCCGCCGGTGACCATTCAGCACGAGGCACGCTTTCGCTGAAGGCCAGTGGCAGCAACGCCGTGCGCAAAGTCTTGCGTTACTACCGCGACGGGGACAGCAATGACGAAGCATGGAATCAGTCAAATAAGGCGAGAATTAGCGCCATCAACTTCAGCGGCCAGGATTACTGGCTGATTCATCGGATCACCGTCGACGCCGGTGGAGCCACACCGTCGGGCTCCGAGGCCGCGGTCTTCCTGAGCACGGGGTCGGATAACAACATCCTTAACCGAATGCTCGTGCAGAATTCCCGTTCGTCATTGATAGGCGGCGAATGGCGTAGCCCGACCTATAACAACGTCGTGCAAAACAGCGTCATCCGCAGTTCCGTTCCTATCTATGAAGGCGAACCGGACTGCATCGATCCTTATCAGGGGCAAGGTTGGTACATCGTCAATAACGAGGCGTACGACTGCCATAAGGTCTTCTCGATCGGTGCAGGCGTGGACGACAATCGAGGTATGGTTCTGGAGAATAACGACTTCTACGTCTCGACGGCGCGCTATACGAATTGTCAGGGTGGCTATAACGGCACGGGTCCGTGCTCGACATCGGAAGCGGTAATGTCGATCAAGTCTGGCGGGAAACCCGACGCGATCGTTCGACATGTTCACAACCGGATATGGGGCGGCCGCACCGGGGACGGAAGTTTAATTGGACCGTCCAACGCCTGTAATGGCAGCGCGATCACGCTCAGCCGTGGAGAACTGCTCACACAACCGGCAAGCTGGTTGCTGTTCCAAAACAATATCGTTATGGATTCGCAACAGGGGATCGGTGGCTACTGGGGACCCGACAAGAACGACTCAATCGTCGGGAATATCGTTTACCGCATTCGACAATTCAATGCGTCCTGCGGCGCCAACTATGGCCTATGGCTGAGCAGCAAGCAGAATACGGAAGTCTACCTGAACACCATCATCGATACGGATAAGTGGCTCACGATATCCGGCTCGGATGCGTCCGGCGGCTACGATCTCAATAACGAATTTCGCTGTAATGCGGTAATTTCGGGCGGCGTACGCGAGGGCTCGGCGGGTAGCGGAACGATTGTAGATTCGAACGCCTTTTACAACACGACGCCGTACGCATCGGGAGGCTCGGGGCAGAACGTCGTTCCGGCCGTCAAACAACGCGCCGGCTCCACGAGCTACGCTGCCGGCGACATTATTACGGTCGGGAACAGCTCCTCCTGCAGGAACACAAGCGATGCTGCTTGCTTCATGTATAAGGTATTGGCATCGGGAACGACGGAAGCCGGATCACCGCAATACTGCACGACGCTGGGGTGTACCATGAGCGACGGTTCGTTAATGCTCCAGGCGGTGCGCGGTCCTTATGCGTTCTATCGCAAGTTGCGCACGGCGCCGGAACAAGTCGTCATTCCGTACGCGCGGGTACATACAAGCGCCCCGGAAGCGCGCGCCTGCCCCTCCGATTTTGCGTCACGCCAAGGAATCGGCATCAGCGACGAAAGCTAGCGAGATCCGGGGCCCGGCAACGGGCCCCTCTCTTTTCGCCAAATCGACCGTCTCGGTTCGAGCCGTCTCCACGTCTCACGTATTATGAACGGCCGCTTTACACACCGGCTTCTTCTGTAGGTAAGAAGCGGGGGACTGCTCCCAAGCGCCGATAGATCGCTTCGATTTGGGGAACTACACAATCGGGAGCAAAGGAGGCGGCGAACAATTCCCGCCCTGCGTTCCCTAACCGTGCCTGCAATGCCGAATCGCGGAGAACCCGCTCGAGTGCCGCGACCAATCCGGGAACGTCCCGTGGAGCAACGAGTAGACCGTTCACATCATCCTTAATCAGGTCGGGAATTCCCCCCACGTTACTAGCTACCACCGGCAAACCCGCCGCCATTGCTTCCAGCACACTCATCGGCAACCCTTCGATATAGGAGGGCAGGACGTACACGCTCGCCTCCGCCCAAACCTTGATCTTAGCCGGACCCGTTACCCAACCTGCAAAATCGACAGCGGCCATTACTCCGCGAGCCCGGGCATGCGCAATGATTCCGTTGCGGTCGCCTTCACCGGCCAAGCGCAATTGGAGGGCGGGAAATTGACGCCGCAATACCGCCAAAGCATCAATCAGCTCGTGCAGGCCTTTGTCGCGATCAAGCCGCCCCATGAACAACAGGACCGGGCCGGAGCGTTCGACCCTGTTGATCCGCAGTAGCTCTTTCGCTTCTACCGGACTCGCGACCGGCCGGATATTGGCGTTGCGAGTCATTTCAGATACGCGACGCCGCCACACTTCGGAGAGCACGACAATTTCCGACGACCGATCAAGGATGAAACGCACCACCGCCCGGCGCCAAGGACCGCAGCGGCGCCAATAAAAATCTTCAAAACCACCGCCGTGCAGGTGAAAAATGACCGGGCGGCCGGCCGCAAAAGCGGCAACGATGAATATCGCCTTGCGCCAAAAACTTGCGTTGGACGCCGAATGCACGTGCACGAGCAAGACCCTGCCCCGCATGAGCATGGCGACATAACGCACGAAGCTCCGCGCTGCAAGTGCGAACTTCTGCGCGCCGCTGCCATCTCGGTGTGTGGGGACATGCACCACCGGCCAACGATCGAATAGCCCGGCTTGCTCGTAACTTCGGATAACCGCGGCAATGCCTCCCAACGTGACTGCTGACGTTCCAAGCAGCACGATGCAGTTTTTCTCTGTACCCGAGTCCAATCGCCTACCCTCCGTTCGCGGCTTCCCGCGCAACTGTCGCTCGGAGCTCATCGAGCGTCACGGTTCCGCCATTGGCTGCCGCATGCACCGCCGCGAGTGTTGCAAAGGTGGTGTCGAACAGACTTCGAAGATCGATAGGCATGGGACCGCCCGATCGCACGGACTCGACAAAGGCCGCCAAGGCGTGTTTCTGGCCTTTGTCGATACCATGTCCGCGCAGACGCCGTTGCCCGTCCTTCTCATAGACAAGCAACGACTCGAAGTTGTGAAGCTGCAGCGTCCGCGCATTGCCGAACATTTCGAAAAATTCTTTTGGTACCTTTGCGCTACCTTGCGTCAGGTAGAGAAGGTTCCCAATCGCCCCGTTGGCGTAGCGTACGATAACCGCCAGATTGTCGAGATCGTCGTGCGTCGGTCGGGCCGGTCGAAGCGCTTGGGCGGATACGGCGACCGGCGGTGCCCCGGTGAAGTAGGCCATCATATCGAAGAAGTGGCCTGCCTCTCCGACAAAGCGTGATCCTTCGGAGACATCCAAATACCAAGAGTTTGGCTCGAGTTGACCCGCGTGCACTCGGTAATGCAAAACCCAAGGCTGCACGACACTACCCATCACTTGCGCCATCTGCCGAACCAGCGGCGCAAACCGACGGTTGAATCCGACCATGAGACGGTCGTTGCCCGTCGTGCAAACCGTTTCCCAAATCATGGTGAGGTCTGCCGCCGTCAAAGCGAGCGGCTTCTCGACGTATATCGCTTTTCCCGACCGCAATGCCTCCGTGACAATGGATGCGTGGCTCGCATGCCGCGTAGCAATGATGATCGCATCTATCTCGTCGCTCTCGATCAAATCTCTATACGCGGTCGTCGCATAGCGGAAGCCGAACTTCCGCCGTGCATTTTCCCCGGAAAGGCTGCTCGCCGTTGCCACCCCGACCATATCGACTTCGGAGTTTCGTGACAGGTGCGGCAAGAGCATGCTTGCCGCGTAATTTCCAGCTCCGATCACTCCAACTCTCACGGCGCGCGAAACAGGTCGGCGCGCGGCGGTGTGCGCCGGTGCAGGAGACAGCACGGCGACGGATTTCTCCAGCGGATACGCGAAAACGGTACCGAGCACGTCTCGCGGCGAGGCGCTTAACTCCTCGAAGGCTTTCTCCGCGTCCGCGAACGGACGCACGGACGTAATAAGGGGTTCGACCTGTACGCGGTCATCGGCGACAAGTTGAAGGAAGGCCGAGAGATTGCGCTTCTCCGTCCAACGCACATAGCCAATGGGATAATCCATTCCACGTTCCTCATAGCTCGAGTCATACCGCCCTGGGCCATACGAGCGAGAGAACCGCACGTCGAGTTCCTTGAGGTAGTAGTCGTTCCACGGCAGGTCGAGCTTGGTTTTTCCGATATCAACAATACGCGCACGGTCCCGTGCCAACTCCGCCGCCAGCTCTGCCGGGGCATTACTCGCCCCTCCGGCGGCGATAAACACGCAGTCCGCGCCGACATCCGCGGTGAGCCGATTAACGGTGTTGTGCAGGCCAGGGTCCGACGGCATGGTCGCCGCCTTAGCGCCGAGCTTCTGGGCCAAGTGGCAACGTTCCGGCTGCAGATCGATGCCGATGACATCCACCCCGCCGGCGCGCAGAATCTGCACCAGTATTTGGCCGATCAATCCAAGACCGATGACACAGGCGACCTCGCCGAGCTGCATTTCGGCTTGGCGGAATCCCTGAAGCGCAATTGCCCCGATTGTTGCGAAAGCCGCATGCTTGGAATCAACGCCGTCCGGAATAGGCACGACTAAGTTCTTCGGCACAAAATTGATTTCCGCGTGGTTCGCGTATCCCGCGCCTGCACACGCTACCCGCTGGCCAATACAGAATTCCTCTGCGCCCGGACCAACCTCGATCACTTCCCCGGAAATGGAGTAGCCGAGCGGCGTGAGCGAATCGAGTCTGTTCATCACTTTCTCATATGCCGCCCGAACGCCGTGCTGCCGCAGCGTGGCCAAAACCTTCTTTACTTGATCGGGGCGTGCACGCGCCTTGCCGAGATAGGACAACTTGCCCTCCCGCACCTTCATCCCTTCGGTGCCCGCCGAAATCACGCTGTAGTGAGTTCGCACAAGTACACCGCCCGATCGCAGCGCGGGGGGCCGCACTTGCTCGAGCCTTACGGCACCGTTCTTATAGTTCTGACTGATCTGCTGCATATGGCCTCCTATGGCGATTTCACCGATTTCCCGGCCCTCCACGGTTGTTCTGGTACTCGTTCACTACCCATCGATATTTGCCTGCTTCTGTTCTCGGAATGTCGTTGGTCAATACCACATCGATCTTTAGCGACGGGTCGACCAGCGTTCGAAAACGGCTGATCAGCTTCTGTCGGTCGGCATCGGTAAATCCATCAGCCGGCACGATGCGCACTTCCCACCGGTCTTGCGCCACCTGCGCCACCTGCGATTTATCAATGTGCTGCATCTCCTTGAAGACAAAAGTCACCAGCGACGCGCTCACCGGTGATCCGGTGCTTGCACAAATCACGTCCTCGTACTTCCCGATCACCCGCTCGATCATCGGATATGTGCGCCCGCACTCGCATCGACCCCGTTTCCACTTGGCTTGGTCGTTAAGACGATAACGCATGAGCGGCATTGCGAGGTTGTGATACGTCGTTCCAACGACGTATCCACAATCCGCCGTCGGCCGGCCTTCGCCATCCACGATCTCGACGAACGAATAGTCGGTGTTCAGGTGCATATTTCCGAACTCGCATTCCGTCGCATAGGCAACGCGCTCCGCCATTCCATAGTGATCCATAATCTTCGCTTCAAACTGATTGCGAATGAGATCGCGCTGGTAGTCGTACAAAGGCTCGGAGCCGGTATAAACAAAGGGGATCGGAATGCGACGGCTCTGTTCCTTCAAATAGCGCGCAAGCTCATACGCCGTCGAAGGGTAAGCTTCAAGGATGAACGGCGAGAACCGCTCCAATTCGTCTGCGATTGCCGCGATACAGCCTTGACGAAGATGCCGCGATGAGAAGACGAGATGGTTGTTGTACCGGTTGTAGAACCAGTAAGGTGGGATCTTTTGCTCCACCGGGACCACAAGGTCACCGCGCAGGGTTGCCACGGGCATCCCCTCGCGAAAACCCGACCATGTCCAATGCCGCTTTTTAAACGCATTTGCCCAGAGCACCGAAGCGACACTTCGTACTACTGTTAGGGGCGTGCCCGTTGTGCCGCTGGTCTTACCGACAATTGTCCAGGGGTATATGCGCCCGCCATGCGGGTAGAACTGCAGCGGCACTCGCAACAAATCCGTTTTGTCGGAAATCGGGACCCGGTCGCGCACGAAGTCACAGACGTCGTGCTCCGAGCAGTTAATGCGTAAGGACGCATAGCGAGAAAGGCGCGTGGCGGCCCGCAGCGACCGCAGCAACCAACGCGACGTAATCCGCTGAAGCTCTTGCTCCGACATTTGTTCATGCTCGTGCAATATCGATACTATCCGACTGCGAACGGGATTTTCGCGAAACAGCCCCCGCACCGCGTAGCGGACATTGTTTTGCAACAGCGTCGTTACCGAAAGCGTTGACATCGACTTCAAGCCGCCCGTTTCATTGTCGGGACTCAGTAACTTCGCCACTGCCCCGAACGTCGAATACCCTGCCATCCGGCCGAGGACGGCGCTGGGGGTACCGTGGGACGGAGGAGCTCGGGCGCCATGCGCGCATCGCGGACAGAACTGAGTTCGATAAAGGCAAGCAAGATAAAGTAGAGGTGACCGACCTGGATGCGCCAAACGTAACTATTACTGACGAACATCATTAAATTAACCGAAAGAAGCAGCGCAATAAAAATGCGTCGGTCGGATACATTCAAGCGAAGAGCGCTCTTGAACGCGAGAAGCTGAATCGCCAGATACAAGGCGAGACCGACAACTCCCGTCTGCATCAACAAGTCGAGCCAATCGTTGTGGCTGTCCAGCACCTCGTCTTCGGCCACGTACATAGTCTCGGCGCGACTCGCCAGACCGGCGCCTGCGATCTGCTGATCTAAAGGCAGGTTCGCATACAAAGACAGATTGTGAAGCCAATACTTTGGACGGCTGGAACCGAGATCCTCCAGGGTGCTTTTCCCCTGTTCCATGGTCACCACTTCCGGGGCAAGCCAGGGGAGCCAATAGGGCACAGTGGCAACGGCGAGCACGCTCATGACAAGTGTGCCGACGATCAGCAGCCTGCGGTTGTTTAGCGCAATCAGTACGCCGGCGAAACAGAGGAGCCCGAGAATTGCGGACCGCACTTGGCTCATCACCAAGCAAAAGAACGCTACGCTCCCGATACCCAGGAGAATTGCAAGATGAGACTTGAGGAGACCCCCGCTCGCCCGCATCTTCTCGCGCAGGAAGTACCCATATATGACCAAGGTCATGAGGAACAGCGTCATGCTGTGCCCCATGGCATGCGGACCAAGATAGGCGCCTCGCCAGCGCGGTATCCCGGTCCAATAACTTACCCAATAAACACCCTTACCCGCGAGAATGAGCGCGGCACTGACTATCGTTGGAAAGGAAAAACCGACGATGATCCAAAAGAGCAGCCGCCGATAGTCTTCTCGGTCACGAATGATGTTGTGGACCAGCGTGTAACTGAGAAGCGGGATGGTTGCTTTTCCCAGGTCGCTTAACGCCCGTAATCTGGGCGTTTCTGGATAGATGACGTAGAGCGACGCACACCAGACGGCAAAGGCTAAAATAAGAATGTCGGTGGGAGTAAGCACCATCGCACCCTTGATAGAGCTCTTCATCAGAAAAGCGACGACGACCAGCAGGAAGATAGCGACGCCCGCTACCTCAAAGACGGCATCAAGATATTCGAGGGAGCCGATAGGCCGCAGGAAGACGGCGATTTTGAGTAATATAAGTTCCATTCTTCACCATCCGGCTGCCACGCTTTTAACCAAATCTCGCCGGCCCATCGACCACAATCAGTTTACGCACCAGTTCGCCGTAACATACGGGATCCGCGGCCGCCAATCGTCGCAGTGCCTGGCCATTCATGTCCTCCAGGGGAATCACGGCCGAGTCCGGAAGGACGTCCGTATCGGGCAGCGCCGGACCCGGGTTAAGAAGTCTTCGTCGCGTCACCGCGCATTCCTTTCCGTTCCTTTTTACTTCGTAAATAGGATTCAGCATCGGTGCCTGTAGGCGGCTCAGCCGATGCTCCCAAAGTCCGGTATATCGGCGCAGCACCCCCGCATCGTAGGCGGCCACCAGACAAAACCCGTTAACCGCTTTATCGAGCGCGGCGGCCGCGTACGTGCGATCCAGATCCAACACTCCGTGATCGACGAGATCGCGGACTACCTCTTCTTCCGGCACGATCCGATGACGCAAGCCTTCAAACAGCGACGCGTAGCCGCGCGCACTCAGGGACTTACCGAATCGTACCGACGATTTGGCATTATGCAGATGCGGCAGGACGATCCTGCCGCTTGATTGCAACACTCGCTTGAACTCGTTCGCCAGCAATACCTTCGAGTCCAGACAGTGCAGAGTGTCGGAAGAGTAGACGGTTCCGAAATATCCCGATGCGAAGGGTAACGGGAAGTCGCCGTCGAGACACACAAATTCCGCGTCAGGGACGAAGTATTTGCGCGCCAAGTAAAGCGAGGAAAACGAATAATCGGCGCAAACGAGTCGCGAAGGCGACTCTCTCGATAAAAGGAACGTCCCGTGTCCCACACCCGAGCCGAAATCCAGTACTGGTGAATCGCTCATCGTCAAAGTGGCGAGCGCGAACTGCGGCAGAAATGTCGGCATAGCGAACCGGTTTATCTGCCATTCCGCCCAGCGAGGCGACCATAGACGCCGGACCGTGTCCGTGAAGCTCGCGGTGGAGTCGGTCAGAATTCGATACACATGCCGCTTGACACGGTCCGCGCACCACCGAGCGACACCCGCGCCACGCGGATAAACAAGGCGCGTTGCAAAATTTATCGCTGAGCCGCCACGATCATAAAACGGCACATCGAGCGCGACCTTCAGTGCGTCCCGCGGCCGGCCGCGCCTCAAGAGATCAACCAGCGGAGCGCGTAACTCGTCGATCAATAGACGCGTAATCCCGTCAATCACGGGGAATTCTCCCGCTTCGCTACGCACGATCCCGAACAACATATGCCGATCCGACCCAGCTAGTTGCTCGGCCGCGTCCAGGCCATCCCCGGTATAGGGACATCGAAGAGCGGCAAGAAAATCGCGCCGCAAGCCCGTTTCGCCCTTCATTGATTTTGCGCCGGTGGACGACTCCGACTCCCGGCGCAACGCGCCCCCCGGAAACTTCCTTGCGTGTTCCTTCCAAACGCTCACTGTTTGTAGCCCCATTTTCTGTTTTCGCCGCTAACGAGATCTCTGACCAACGCCCTTAGCCGCGATATCCACGCGTCGCGATCGGCTTCCGCGCGAACGAAGTCTAACGCGCGCGTTCCCAAGCGGATGCGTTTTTCATCATTCTCGAGAAGATCTAAGAGCGCGACGGAGAACCGATCGACATCCGAGTCAGGCACCAATACACCGGTCTCCTCGTGCTTTACGATCTCGGGGGTTCCACCGCTTTCGAACGCCACTAACGGCAATGCGTACTTCATCGACTCGAAAATCGCGAGGGCGCACGGCTCACCGATCGATGTCAGCATGCAAATATCCGCGGCAAGGTAATAATCGTCGACCCCATCGACGTGGCCGGGAAACAGGATTTTCTCCGCCAGACCGAGCCGCTTGACTCTCTCGGTGACAGCACTTCGCAGGGGGCCTTCGCCAAGAAATACGAAAAGAACGTCCGCACGCGCCCGAAGCACCCTTTCGCAGATCGGCACGGCCAGATCGTGACGCTTATTTTCGCGGAAGGCCGAAACGAGCAGCACGACCTTTCTCTGCTCGGGCAAGCTGAGCTGCGCCCGCTTGCGTTGTTGCTCCTCATCGGTTGAGCGGTGAAACTTGTTTGCGCCAATTGCGTTGCGCATTACATGTACGCGCGCGTTCTTCGGCAGTGTGTCGGCGATGAAGCGAGACACGGCGATGAAATGATCCACAAACAACCGATAAAATATTCTCTTTGCGCCGGTGTAACGCGTACCAAGAGAGTGCCAATGTTCGTTCCATAACGTCGTTTTTCCGAACAACTTAGCGAAGAACACCGCCCAGAAGCGCTCGAAACCGAAATGCGTATAGACCGCGTCGACCTGATGCTCTCTGAATATCCGTCGAAAGAGCAAAAAGTTCGTTACGACGTTGTACTTGGAGATACGAACGACGACGTACGGAATTCCGCTACTTCGCAGGTGCTGTGCCCACACCGGTTCTCTCAGCGTGGCGCGGCTGTGCGCTTTGGCGAAATTGTTGCACGGACTGTCAATGTCGGGCACGAGCCAAAGGAACTCTATCGTTGCGTCCGATTTCGCACAGAGCTCCACGTACTGTCGTTCTATTTCGCTGTAGACATCCACGACAAAGCCGGGCACGAAAAGCACCTTGGGCCTGACGGCTCTCGTCGTCGTATCCTCGATTTGAACGGAACGCAAGATTCTTTCCATAGCATCCCCCTGTCTAGGAGCGAACGCTCGAGCGATTAGCCACGACGGCCGCGGTCAACGGTGAACCGGTTTCCGCGCCCATCGGCCTACGGAACAGTGCCCGCAAGCCTTCCCCCATCACCGCCCCGGGGAATAATCGTCGATAGACCTTGTGCACCAGCACGCGCGCTACCGGCGTAACGCCGCAGCGCTCGACCGCGTATCCGATGCATCCGAGCTTGTTACGTCTGGTGCCGATGAATCCGAGAAATGCTTCCGCGCAGTGACGCCTGAACCACTTTTCGCCGAAAAACGACCGGTGTTTGTGCAGCATCGCGGTTCGCCTTTCGAGTTCAGGCCCGGCCAACACCTTCGCCTCGTTTGTCATTCGAGCGTGCGTGCCTGCGTTGTAAAAGAGCAATGGCTCGGCAAGCCACCCGATTGTGTAACGCTGCGCGATACGAATAAATGCATCCCAGTCCTCACCCTGACGTAGGTTTTCATCGAAAAGTACTTCTCTGAGCACGCTGGTCTTCGCCATCAAGCTCGATGGATCAAAGCTGCCCCGCCTAAGATCATCGAGCGAAACGATGGTCTTGTGGTGTCGCCGCAATAATCGGCCGTTCGAAATGGCGGCTGTCAAACATGCATCGACGCCCTGAATCACCCTAAGTTGCTTCGCGATTTTGCGTTTGTCCCACGCATCGTCGTCGTCTAGGAACGCCAGATATTCTCCTCGCGCCGCCCGAATACCCGTATTACGCGCCGCCGGCAGGCCTTTGTTGCGCGCGTGCCGGATGTACTTGACGCGCGGATCGTCGACAGCTTTCACGACCGCTGCCGTATCGTCGGAAGAACCATCATCGACAACTACGATCTCCAGATTCGGATACGATTGGTCACATGCGTTGACAATTGCCTTGCTTACCAAGTGCGCGCGGTTGTACGTCGGTATTACTACCGTAACCAAGGGTCCTTGTTCCTTTTCGGTATCCACGTCCTGTTCGTCCATGTGAGTGATTCCGGTGCGCGATTCACGGGGTCGTCGTTACGGCAAAGCAAATTTTCCAATCATTTTCAGATAAAGCCGGTCAGTTAACGCGGAGACAACACCAACCACGCCATATCTACGGCAAACATAAAGCACGTGCTGCGTTTTGTTCCGTCGGTGTCTTATAGATCTCAGCAGCAAGCGGCACATGTGGAAGCGGTACATGCGCGGACCGAAGAAATCTCTGTGCTTTTGCACCATACAGAGTTCCTGTTCCAGACGGGCGAGCGACATATTTCTTCCTTTATTGCTGATTCGGGCGTGATCTCCATCGTTGTATCGCACCAGGGGTCTTCGGACGTATCCGATCTCGCACCGTTTCGCCAGACGAATGCAAAGATCCCAGTCCTGGCATCGGGGCAGCGTTTCATCGAACAATATCTCGCGTAGAAGACCGGTACGGACCATTAGCGCACTCGTCCCTCCGCCCCTTAAAAATCCCCGCTGCAACTCTCTCAAGCTGATCGTTGGCTGCGCCTGATAGTAGCGTGCCGGACCGCGTTCCTCGCCGTGATAGCCGCACAACGTGGCGGCATACTGCTTCATCCACCGGAGCTGCTCAGCGGTCTTAGTCGGTTCCCATTCGTCGTCGTCGTCCAAGAACGCTACGATCTCCCCCGCGGCGGCTTGAATACCGCTGTTTCGTGTCGCCGCACCGCCTCTATTCTCTTCATTCCGTATGTAACGGACGCGCGGATCATCGAACGCCCGCACCACCTCCGGGGTGTCGTCCGACGATGCGTCATCAACCACGATAACATCCAGATTGCGATGTGTTTGCTGCAACACGCTTTTCAATGCGCGCTGCAACAAGAGGGCACGGTTATATGTTGGTATTACCACGCTAACCAACGGTTCCTGCGAGCAAGCCCCGGAAGTGGCGCTAGCTGATTGCGTTGTCTTGAGCGACATTTGCTGCCCGATCTCTGAATGGCGTCTGCTCCGCCGATAAGTGCCGGCGGCATCGCTCCCACGCGCTCCACAACCCGCTCGCTTTAACCACCACTTCGTTTTCCTCGGCGCCATCCGACATGCACAGCCGCGGCAACCGGTACCTGTCGTTGTTACGTCCGTTGTATCCTCCATCGGTGGTGAGCGCACATTCATAACCGGCCTCGCGTGCGAACTGCATTTCACGCTCCGTGTAGCTTCCGTTGGGATATGCGAGGGCACTGACTGATGTACCGAGGACCCGCTCTAATTCGATCTTCGAGCCGCGAATTTCTTCCATCGCTTGCTTATCTCCGCAGGTCGGCAGGACGGGATGGAAACGCGTATGGCTCTGAAAGCTCACGAACCGTCCCAGTTCTTCCGTTTCCTCCATGGACAACGCCTGACGCTCCGTATATTCGCGAGTCTCGGTAAATCCGGTATCGGCGGCCAACTTGAGGAGACGCTCCGTATGGTCTATTTGCTTTAACCGTTCGCGTTCCGTATCCGGCGCTTCTTTCCACCAAAAGTGACGCCGGGTACCAATCACGCCGCTACATACGAAAATCGTCGCTGGCACGTCGTGGCGCCGTAACACCTCGCGCAAGAGAAAGTTTCCCTTATGTCCGTCATCTAACGTGATAACAAGCGCTTTGCGTGGAAGTTCGCTCTCGCCGGTTCGCCGCCAATCCAGATACCGGCAAAGCGGAATAACGTTGTAGAGCTTCGTGAGCACACGTAGATGCCGCTCGAAATCCTCCGGACGCGGATCGTGATAGCAGAGGATCGACACTCGCCGGCGCTGCATGAGTTCACGCAATAGAAACGGTAGACCGGTCAAACGCAGCAGCAGAAAGACGAAGCGCCGCATGTCATGTCCTCCGCGGACTATTGGATGAGGCGGCCGCCAGCATGCCGCCTGCTCGAAATTCGCCTAGCGCCTGAACGTCACGCTCCGCCGCTTGGCCGTACAGCACGACCAACTCGTCATTCAGCCGGTCGATGTCGTACTCCGCCTCTACACGCTGGCGGCCTGCGCGCCCAAAATTCGTCCAGGTTTGCGGATGATCGATCAGATACCGCAGTCGATCCGCCAACAATTTCGGGCTGCGTTCCGGCACGAGCAATCCGGAAATGCCATCTTCGACAAGCTCGGGAATACCGCCGTGACGTGTGGCGATAACCGGCAATCCCATCGCCATCGCTTCTTTGAGGGCGTTTGGAATCCCTTCTTCATCGCCGTCCGTTGCGGTGACGCTCGGTGCGAGCAGAATGTGTGCGGCGTTGACGATGTCCAGCACTTCGTCGTTGGACTTTGCGCCCGCGAATCGCACGCATCCCCGGACATCGAGCGAATGAACCAGCTGCTCAAGATCGCTCCGCCGTGGTCCGTCGCCAATCACGGTATACGACACCTGTTTCCCCTCGCCATGCAATTGCGCGACGGCGCGGATCGCATCGGGTATTCCCTTTTTTTCCACAAGCCGTGCGACCGTCACAATGCGCACGCGCCCGTCGCTGGGGCGATTTTCGCGGAAACACAACCGCCGGCAGGAAACGCCGGAATGGTGCACTCGTATTTTCTTCCGTTCGCAACCGGCATCGATCAAGCGTTTGGCCAACGTGCGGCTAACGGGCAGAAACAACGCGCCCAGATCAAACAAGTCGCGGTAGGCGGTCGAGTGGTCCCGCAAGTACTTGCCCAAATCGTATCCGCGGAACGACGTGACAATCGGGCCGCGAAGCACGCCAATCTCAATTAGCTGGGCGGCAAAGACACCCAATGGCCCGAACTGAGCATGGATGACATCGTACCGGCCGACGTTACGATGGATCAGACTCAACGACGCATGAAGCAGCCGCCGGGCGCCCGTGAAATCGTTTCGCCACAGAATCGCTAGTACGCGCACTAAGAAGCGCGGTGCGCGCAAACCGACGGCCGCGAATAGCCACGTGCTTTTTGCCATCCCACGCCAGCCCGCCGGCGCCATCAGTGGCTGCGTGCGCCCCAGTAATCGGTACTGTTCGACTTCGCCCGAGACAAGCGGTGTTATCGTCTCCGCCGTGGTATAGATATCCACCTCGTGACCACGGGCCGCCACCCCGGCAATCTGATTCAGGACAAAGGTTTCCGATATGCTCGGAAACGCACCGACGATGTACGCGATCCGTAGGCGCCGTCCTTGCGCTGTGCTGACCATCTTCGTCCTCAATCAACCCATGCGGGCAAATGCAAAATGCGTCGCTTCACTTGACGCAGCGACCGGTAAGCGGCGGTGCCCCGCAAAAGCAGGCGCGCCGGCGGCGCGTAACGACAGCCAAATAACCGATAGACGTCGGCGTACGCTTTTAGGCGCGCGATCGGCGAACGGATAGCATTCGCGCGGCTGTAGCCGATGGTCGCAAAAAAGCGCAAACCGCGCTTACGCACTGTTCGATGTTCGGCGGGAACGGTCCAACACATCAAATCGAGCAGGTCGAGCGCGTCCTCGCACCATGCACGTACCGTCGCCGCATGCGTGTATTGGCCGCCGTGCTGGCGCGTGGTCGCCTTGACGTCCGCGACGTCGATGCGCGGCATCTGTGAGGCGACTTTGACCTGCGCCATGACGTCTTGAAAGAGGTTGTGCCGCGAGGCAAAACCACCCGCGCTCACCAGGGCGGAGCGGTGGAACAGCGTGTTACAGAGATATACCGCCGTTTTGCCCGCAAACCAAGCGAGATAAAAATCGGCGAGGGACGAGCCGCCGGCGCCATTGAACGCTTCTGTGATCAACGTGCCTTTACGGTTTATCGTACGTACGCCGCTGCGAATCAGCCCCACGTCCGCGCGAAATCCCGCTGCGTACAGACAGCTCTCCACAAAATCGGGGTCGATCAACTCATCGTCCAACAGCAACAAAAAGTAATCGCCGTGAGCCTCGCGCAAGCAAAAATTAAAATTGTCGTTGGGCACGATATTCGCCGTTTGGCGAAAGTACCGCAGACGCGGATCGCGATAATGCTGGATCAGCGCCGGCGTGGCATCCGTCGAGCCGTTGTCGGACACGATGACTTCGATATTGCGGTACGTTTGATGCAATGCGCTCTCGAGGCACGGTGCGAGAAACGTCGCCGCGCGGTTATAGGTCGGAATCGCGATAGTGACGAGCGGACGACCGGAGTTGGTGCGCGTTACCATAAGTTGTTACTGCGCGTACTGGCGTTGCGTTACGGCACGTCCATAACCGGCGGGCCGCAGAAACGCCGGCACATACGTGCGCGCATGGGGCTGCTGTTCGGCCATCGCTTCGACACGGCTGAACAGTGCGCGATTGTCGTTGAAGAAGCATTCGTACCAAAGGAGAAAGCTGAGCGCCCGCCAATCGGTACGCAGGCGCGTTTTCCTCGACGTATCAATGAACGGATTGCGCGCGTTATCGAGAATCAAATCGACGACCGGCCGGTATTTTTCGAAAAACCGCTCGTAGGGGTAAGGAAAACCCATCTTTGCCCGCCGCCACACGACTTCCGCCGGCAGCCTGTCTTCCATCGCCTTGCGCAGAATCCATTTATGCCAGCCGTCACGCACGAGATAAGTCACGGGCAGCGTGGTGGCGAGATCGACCACGCGGTAGTCCAGGAATGGACAGCGCCCTTCCATCGGCAATCCCATCAGCGTCTTGTCGCCCGACATCAGCCAGTAGGGAATGAGCGTGTTGGTAATATCGCTGCGCAGCGATTCGCCGAGCGACCGCGAATGGTACTGACGGCGCGGAAAGGGAACGTCCTTCAAGTAATCGTCGCCGCGCAGCCGGTATTTGAGCGCGCGCGCCGGACGCCGCAAGCCGAGCGCAAACAGCGCTTCACGAGCGACGCGTGCGACGCTGTGCTGGCGTTCGGTCCATTGGCGGGCATTCACCATGAAATGACGCCAGCGCCCGCGCAGAACATTTTCGAGCTGCGCCGGCCAGTAGTACTTGGCGTATCCCGCGAACATCTCGTCGCCGGAAGAACCGGTCAGCACGACCTTGACGCCTTCCGCGCGCATGAACGACCAGATTTCCTGGCTCACCTGCATGTTGGGCGAGTGATACGGCTCTTCCTGCAGCTCGGTGAAGGCGCCGATACCCTGCCAGAACCGATCGAGCACGGGATCGATCACGCGATAATCGACGTTATAGCGGCTCGCCACCGCGCGCGCGAACGGCTCTTCGTTCCATTGCGGGTCGGGGAATCGTACCGTGTACGAACGCAGCCGCCCGCCGTGCACCTCGTGCGCCAGCGCCAATATCGCCGATGAATCGAGACCACCGCTCAGCTCGAAGGCGACCGGGACGTCGGCGCGCAACCGTATACGCAACGCATCGAGGAGCCGTTCCCGGACTTCCCGTGCCGCCTCCGGGACACTGATATCCGCTTCGCGCATGCGCTTGCGCGGAACTTCCCAGAAAGTCGAAACGCGGTTCGGAAAATCGGCGTCGACCACGGTCCACGAGGCGGGCGCGAGATTATCGATGCCGTGAAAAAAGGTGCCGTGTTCCAGGTCGCGCATGCCGTCGACGCACCAATGCCAGACGGCGTCACGGTTGACGGCACGGCGTTGCGCGATCTGGGGCACTCGCAGCAGCGCTTTTATCTCCGAGGCGAACCACACCTGCTGACCGATGCGCGCGTAATAAAGCGGCCGCTTTCCAAGGCGATCGCGACTCAAGACCAACCGGCGGCGCCGGAAGTCGTAGAGGGCGAGCGCCCAAAAACCGTTGAACCGTTGAAAACACTCGGTACCCCACGCACGGTACGCTTCCACCAGCACCTCGGTGTCCGAGCGCGTGCGAAACACCGAGCCCTGGCGTTCGAGCTCTTCGCGCAACTCAATGTAGTTGTAGATTTCCCCGTTGAAAACGACACAGCAGGAGCCGTCGCCGGCAAAAAATGGCTGATGCCCGCCCTCGGAGAGATCGATGATCGAAAACCGGCGATGAGCAAGCCCGATGTTTCCGGCGCGCACGACCGCTTCCCCGCCGATGCGTGGATATCGATCGCGCACCACGGCCGGGCTGTCCGCCCCGGAGTAACTCTGCGCTCGCCCGCCCGCCTGGTCGATAAGAGCATAACCCTCATCGTCCGGACCGCGGTGACGGACGCTGTCCGCCATCGCTCGAAGCAGGCGAGGATCAATCGCGCCGCCGGCAAGATTGATCATTCCGGCTATGCCACACATGGTCGTCCCCCCGTTCGGGATTATGTTGTTACGCGTCCACCGAAGCGGAATCGCTCGAGCGCTTATTCTGCCAAAGACGGTGCGGGGAGGGACGAGAGGTTTTGTGGGGTTTTAGTAGTAATTCATCTGAGCTCGGCAATACCCATTCTCGAAGCAGAGCATCGACCACGTTCGTCGGACGGGTCACGTCTCCAACGCGTGCGCGCGCCACGCGCGCCGCAGCCAACTCACTCCGTCTTGAAGCAATCGCCGTCCGCCCGGCGGATTGATCGGCTCGGACAACACCTCGAGCCATAAGCGCCGCGTCGCCAGATGGAACAGGGCATAACCCGGACTGCGTCGAAACCGCTCGCTGACGGAGAGCAGCGTTACCAACAGCTCCCGGCAGTTGAACGGCGTAAAAATATCGCGCCAGGCGATATCGAATTCGAGCTGTGTCATGGCAAGCCAACTGCCATGTCCCTGCTCCCACTCGAACAGATCGAGCAGATTAATGTTCGCGCGCTCCTCCGCGTCGACCAGCCATTGCGAAAAAAATCGGATGGCATAAGGATGGTTCATGCCCTGCAGCCAGGCCAAGTGCTTGGCGGTGATGCGCCGCAAATCGGAAAACGGCAGCTGCTTGCGGAACGAACAGCGGCCGACCTCCGCGCCGCTTCCCGTCATCGCGGCTTTGCGTCGGCCATAGCGCGCGAGAATCGCTTCGGCGTCCGGCCCATAGTGATCGTGCGCGAAAAGGACGCTCCGTTTGAACGCCCGACTGAAATCGGGCGACATGCTGCTTGCCGCCCGAATGACTTCGTGGGACAGACCGAGCCTGGCGAGAAGGCGCGCGGGAACCGCCAGATCGGCGCTGTCGTCCGCCATCTTCGCTTGGCGCACCGTGATGTAGCCAATTTCATCCTTGACCGAGCGAGCGGCCGCGAGCACCAAGCGGCTGTCGACTCCCGACGTAAGCGACAATACCAGCTCGAAGCGGTGCGCCGCCGCCCGAATCAGGGCAGGAACGATCGTCGTCATGCGCTCCAGCGCATCGCCCAAAGAAACCTCCGGCAACGGCCCGGCCGGCCAATAGCGTTTCGTCTGCCCGGTGTGCAAATCGAGGAAGTGATTTGGCAGCAAGTGGCGCAGACCATGAACCGGCGTGCTGGTGCCCGGCCAGCGATACTCCGGGTTCGTGCGAAAGGCATGGGAATCTAAAAACTGCGCGGCCTCTTCATCCAACGTCAGCCCTAATACTTCCATCGCGAGGCCGGGCTGCGAAAGCGCGTATATCCGACCCGCGTCCGCCGGCTGTGTGTACATCACTTGGCGCAGACCCAAGGCGTCTGTGAAAAGATAAATGCCGTCCCCACAGGTCGCGATCATTATCCATCGGCCGCCGAGACGACAGGTGCTCGCAATGAGTTTCTCGACCGAGTGACACGACGTGAGCAGGCCCTGAAGAATCGCGCGGTCGTCCGCCAGCGGCTGAGCGGGATCGAGCACGTAGCCGATGAGAACGAGCGCGTGGTTGGCATCACTGACTTCGGTGACGGGAAGCGTGGGATGAGTCGTAAGCCAGAACTGGTTCGCGAGCGGGCGTCCTTCCCATCCCGGCAACTGCTCGGGGCGGCGCGGGCCGAGCATGAACTGTCCGTGGTGCAACAGCTCCGAGGGCGGCGGAATCATAGAGAGGCTGGCCCAACTTCGAGCGCTTGAAACGGCAAAATTCACTGAAGCGCCTCTTCATAGTTAAGGACGCGAGCTTAACTATTATTGTGGCGACGATGATAACAACGCCCGTCCCAATAATTGAGTCAGACGCCAGTAGGGGATTGCTTCAAGCCACTCGGGTCAACCAGTGCGCTTGACGGCGCTCCAGCCAGAGCCCGAGGGCCAGGAGACTCCACACATCGTAGCTGCGCTGCTCGTGCATGCGTAAGGGAATACCCGGGAGCAGCTCGCGTAAGGCGGAACCGGGACGAAATACCCGGCGCGTGAGCGCCTGCACATCGCGGCGGCCGAGCCATTTCTGGTAAGGAGCGGCGAATCCTTGCTTGCCGCGATGACGCAGCTCCTCGGGCCATAGACGATTAAGCGCGGACTTGAACAGCACCTTCGTTTGATCCGGCGTCACCTTGAGAGCGCTCGGCAGCGACAGCGCGAACTCCACGACGTCGCGGTCGAGAAACGGCGCGCGCGTTTCCAGTCCGTGGGCCATGGCGGCACGGTCGACCTTGACCAAGATATCGCCGGGGAGGAACGACATGAGATCGAAGTGCAGCACGCGATCCATGCCGCGCGCGCGCGCGTTCGGCTGATAGTAGTCCGATGGCGAAGCCGATCGCATCGGCCCCCGCCCTCCCCACAGCGCCGCTCTTCGTTCGTCGTTGAAGCCCGCCCGGTAACACACGTACCGCTCCCACGGATCCGCCCAGCGTCGCGTCAGGCTTTGCGCCCGAGAATAGCGCGCCAAACCTTCGACGCGGTCCTTGAGCAACCGGCTGACGCTGCGCGACACGAGCCATGGCAGTAACGATCCAGATACCTGCGTGGAAGCGGCAAACAGCGGATACCAGGCGTATCCGCCGAAAAGCTCGTCGGCGCCGTCGCCGGTCAGGACGACTTTCACGTAACGGCGCGCGTACTCGGAGATCAAAAAAGTCGGCACGTGCGACGGATCCATGAACGGTTCGTCGTAGACCTCCGCCATCCGCTCGAGCAGCTCCGCGACGGGCGGCGTGCCGAGATCGATCTCGTGGTGCTCGGTCTGATATAAATCCGCGACCGCGCGCGCGTACGGCAGCTCGTTGATCCATTCGCCGAAACCGACCGCGAAGGTTTTGACCGGCTGCGTCGCCTGCCGCGCCATCAAAGCGACAACGGTGCTCGAATCGTGACCGCCGCTCAGAAACGCGCCGACCGGCACGTCCGCGACCATTTGGCGGCGCACCGCCTGTCCCAGCAGTCCGCGCAAGCGCTCGCCCGCCTCGTCGAGCGCGATCGGACGGGTGTCGAATACCGGCTCCCAGTAGCACGACGAACGCGGCGCGCCCGTGCCGCCCCATTCCAAATAATGTCCGGGCGGCAGCGTGTGGATGTTTTCGTAGATCGTGCGGTCGGGCGGTACGTAACCCAGGCGCAGATAGTCGTCGACCGCGGCGGCATCGATGCGCGGATCGATCCTTCCCGAGGCGATGATCGACTTGATTTCCGACGCCAGCAGCAGCGCGCCGTCGGCGGCGCGCGCGTAGTACAGCGGCTTTTCACCGAAAATATCGCGCGCCGCGAACAAGCGGCGTTCGCGTTGGTCCCAAATGGCAAAGGCAAACATGCCGCGAAAACGGTCGAGACAAGCGGCTCCCCACGCGCCATGGGCCGCTAAAATCACCTCGGTATCGGATTGCGTGCGGAACCGGTGACCCAGGCGGATGAGCTCTTCGCGTAACTCGCGATAGTTGTAAATCTCGCCGTTGAACACGATCCAGCGACGTTGGATTTCGTCGGCCATCGGCTGATCGCCGCCGCTCAAATCGATGATGCTGAGGCGCGCGTGCCCGAGCACGGCGCCCGCCGCACGACGGTGCGACTGCGTGTCCGGACCCCGATGGCACAGCGCCGCGACCATCGCCTGGATCACCTGCTCGGCGTGGGCCTCCGGCGGGCCGCCGAAAATCGCGCAAATGCCGCACATGCCGGCCCGCCCTTACCGATGCGTACGCGCATCGCCGTCGCGCTCGGTGGCGCGCGCCGGCGTCGGCGACTCGGCGTCTTGCTCGGCGCTCATCCAGCATTGCTGCTGTTCATCCCAGCGCTTGACGACCCGCGCCGGATTGCCGAACGCGATGCTTTTGGCCGGAATACTCTGCGCGACGATGCTGTTCGCGCCGATGATCGACAATGGACCGATCGTGACGCCGGGCATGATGACGACGTTTTGCGCGATCCAGCAGCCGCGCCCGATCACCACCGGAGCGATGCGCCACATCGGCTGATACTTGTACGGCTCGTTCGCCGTTCGAAATCCGTGCAAACCGTCCATGATGATGACATTGGACGCGAACATGACGTCGTCTTCGATGACGACGCTTTGCATGGCGTCGATCGTTAGGTTTCCGGTGGCGCTCACGCGATTGCCGATCACGATCCTCGGCTCGAAATGCTCGACCGGGATGGGCCGATCGGGATTCTGCGTCTCACGCGAGGGATAGCTGGTTTGGGCGACCAGCAGCGAATTCGGTCCGATGTTGACGTCGTCGCCCATGTAGATGCGCTCCGCCTCGGAAATACGCCGCGGCAATTCGATACGCACGTTTTTGGGAGCGTTGGCGAAGCGCGGCAGGTCGGCTTCCGCATGGTGCGCGCAGAGCTCATACAGGCGGCGCGCCGCCACTCCCATGACGCGTTTGATAATCCGCCGCATCGCGGCGGTCATTTGATTTGGCTCTTTGTGAGGCAAGGGAACCGTCGCATGCGAAGCCATAAGTACCTCAACGCGCTGTCATTATGGTTTGGGCGAGGAAGGATATCCGAGACGAAGACGCGAGCGTATTCGGGATAACAACTAACTGGCGCAATTCCCACATCGTTTTAGTGCATTGCTCGGTTACCGACCAGCAGGTGCGCGTATACACGTACCGCATCTATACGCGAAGCGCCGCGGTTACCTCCGTCGCGGGGGCGCTGAGGGGCAGCAGCCCGTCGCCTTGCACACCCGACATCTCCGCCGGCAGCGGCACCGGTTCGATCGGAGGAGTTTCCGTCGTCACCGCTTCGTCGCCGCCCGGCGTGCGCCTCATGCGGTATCGCTCAGCCATTTCTCTACCCTTGTTTCTCAGCGGCGTTTCGATCAGGCGATAGCTGGCTTCGCTGAAAACGACGATCAAACACAACGCGACCAGGGCGAATTCGAGCATGAAGCTGTCGTTGAACCGCACACCGGGATAACGTCGATAGAATATTTCGTGCGTTAACCAAAACGCGAACAAATGGGTGAGGTAGATCGC
>JAJPKH010000240.1 GCA_021323795.1 Acidiferrobacteraceae bacterium
ACGGTTTTCAAGAGATGTTGCGCCACGAGCGTATCGACGGTCGGAACACCGGTGATGTCGATAATGGCGATCTCCGAACCGGTCTCGACGATGCGTTGCAGCAGCGATTCCATGACGACTTGCGTGCGCGCGCTGTCGAGGGTACCGATCATGGGTAGGGCGAGGATGCCGTCCCATAACGTCACCACCGGGGTCGACAGCTCGAGCATCTCTTCCTGCTGCCGGCGGATCACGTCTTCGCGGTTTTGCTGGAAGACTTCCGTCGTGTAGAGCCCGAGCTTGTCGAGCAGCGCCGTGGCCGCCCATAACTCGTCGGCCAACGCGGCGGCGTCTTTGTGTTCGCGCCGCAGGCGGGCGAATAGCGGCTGTTTCAAGGAGAACACGAAGGTGGCGGTTTCGCTCGGCGTGAAGCTCTGTACCGCGCGGCTGACCGAGATTTGCCCGAGCATTTCACGCACCGGCGCGAACTCCGGCGCGCGTATGTCGGTAACGTTTCCGCTCGCCGTCGCTTGCGCGAGCAGCGTCAGGAAGCGGGCCGACTGACTGCGCAGCTCGGCCTCCTTCATCAGGTCGGCGCGCAGGGCGTCGGCGGAGAGCTGCGACTTCATCCAATCCTCGAGCAGCTCCGCTTGTTGTTTTTGCAGAATTGTTTGCATCGTTGTAATGGACATGACGTTCCCTCGATAGAAGAAGTCGAGCCTCTCGCCGCGCAGGAGCGGAGGCACACCCGGATGTCGGGAAGAGCGTGGATACGGCGCAGGCAATGCTGGGTCGGCAACCTTGCGGCCGCCGACGCTCGTACCGCTATGCGAACGTCGAAGCGCCGGCGCCAAATATAATGTGCCGTCTCTTCGCGTGCCAGCGTTTTAACGGAAGGCGCCCCGGGAAAGTCCATATTTACATTCGTGGACTTCGAGAGGCGAAGCGCACGCAGTAGACGCGATGAGTGTGTGGGAGATACTGTGCGAGGCGCGAACGTTTGTCGCGGCACCGCGAGTCGCCGCGCTGAACACAATCCCGCCGATACGGTAATCGTTTCGGTGCGCGAAGAAGTTACGATGTCGCTCATACGATCGAGCGCCAAACCGCGGAGTTTGGAGATTTAAAGGAATGGGCCCGCATTTTCTACAACGACTGTTTACGCCCGGCACCGTCGCGGTGTTCGGCGCCTCCGAGCGCGACGATTCGGTCGGTGGGCGGGTGCTGCGCAACTTGATCGACGGCGGCTTCGCCGGAGATATCTATCCCATCAACCCCAAGTACCGCTCGGTGTTCGGCCGGCGCTGCTACGGCGCCATCGGGGAAGTCGGCGAAATCATCGATCTTGTCGCCGTCGCGACGCCCGCCGCGACGGTGCCGCAAATCATCCATGACTGCGGGGAGCGCGGCGTGCGCGCCGCGGTGGTTTATTCCGCCGGGTTCGCCGAAGCGAAGGAGCAGGGGCTCGCGCTCGAACACGCGCTCCTCGCCGAAGCGCGCCGTTTTCGCATGCGCGTTCTCGGTCCCAACTGTCTCGGGCTCATGCGACCGGCGGCGAAAATGAACGCGACGTTCAGCAAGGGCAACGCGCGCCCCGGCTCGCTCGCGTTGATCTCGCAATCGGGAGCGCTCTGCACCGCCATTCTCGACTGGGCCGAGACGCGCGCCGTCGGGTTCTCCGGCGTGATTTCGCTCGGCGAGGCTGCGGACGTCGATTTCGGCGACGTGCTCGATTACTTCGCGCTCGACGAACAAACCCGCAGCATCCTGCTTTACGTGGAAGGCATCCGCGACGCGCGCCGCTTCATGAGCGGCCTGCGTGTCGCGGCGCGTTTCAAGCCCGTCGTCGTGGTGAAGGCCGGGCGGCACGCCGAGGGCTCGCGCGCCGCGCTGTCGCACACGGGCGCGCTCGTCGGCGCCGACGACGTGTTCGATGCGGCGCTCATGCGCGCGGGCGCGGTGCGCGCGACGACCATCGAGCAACTGTTCGCCGCCGCGCAGTTGCTGGCCGCGGAACACCGCGTCGGCGGCAATCGCCTGGCCATCGTCACCAACGCCGGCGGGCCGGGCGTGCTCGCGACCGACCGCGCCGTCGATCTCGGGATCAAAATCGCCGCGCTCGCGCCGGCGACCCTCGCGGCGCTCGATCGGGCGCTGCCGGAATACTGGTCGCACGCGAATCCGGTGGACATTCTGGGCGACGCGCCGCCCGCGCGCTACGGCGCGGCGGTCGAGGCATGTCTCGAGGATCCCGACATCAACGGCCTGCTCGTCATTCTGACGCCGCAGGCGATGACCGATCCGCTCGAATCCGCGCGCGCCGTCATCGCGCACCGTAAGCACAGCGCGAAATTGCTGCTGGCGTCGTGGATGGGCGGCACGCAGGTGTTGGCCGCGCGCGATCTGCTGGTGCAGAACCGTATCCCCGCGTTTCCGAGCCCGGAGCGGGCGGTGGAGGCGTTCGCCTATCTCGCCAGTTACCAGCACAACCAGCAACTGCTGCGCCAGGTCCCGGGACCGCTCGCGCCGCACAGCGCCGCCGACATCGACGGCGCGCGCTCGATCATCGAGGCGGCGCTCGCGGAGCAGCGCATCGTGCTCACCGGCATCGAGGCGTATGCGGTGCTGAGCGCGTTTCGCATTCCGCACGCGCAGGTGCTGCAGGCGCACGGCGCGGCGGAAGCGGTGGCGGCCGCGCAGGAATTGGGTTTTCCGGTGGCGCTCAAGATCGCGTCGCCGGACATCCTTCATAAGTCGGACGTGGACGGCGTGCGCCTGAACATCGCGAACGCGACGGCGGCGCGCCGCGCCTACGAAGCGCTGATGGAATCCGTCCGGCGCGCGCGCCCGGACGCGCGCATCGCCGGCGTGACGGTCGAGCGCATGTACGGGCGGCGCGACGGCCGGGAGCTGCATGTCGGCGTCGCGCGCGACGACGTTTTCGGCCCGGTGGTGAGCTTCGGCCTCGGCGGCACGGCCATCGAAGTGCTGCGCGATCGCGCCATCGCGCTGCCGCCGCTGAACGGGCTGATCGCGCAAAATCTTATTGGTCGCACCCGCGCGGCGACGCTGCTCGGGGCGTTTCGCCACCTCCCGCCCGCCAACCTCGCGGCCGTCGAGCGGGTGCTGCTCGCCGTGTCGGAGATGGTGTGCGAGCTGCCGCAGATTTGCGAGCTCGATATCAATCCCCTGATGGCGGATCAGGAAGGCGTCATCGCGCTCGATGCGCGTATCACGCTCGAAGCCGCTGTCGCGCCGGCGCCGCGCTACGCGCACATGGCGATCCATCCGTACCCGACGCACCTGGTGTCGCACCTGCGTCTCGCCGACGGCACCGACATTCTGCTGCGGCCGATTCGGCCCGAGGACGCCGAGATGGAAATCACCTTCGTGCACAATCTCTCGCCCGAGTCGCGGTACTTTCGTTTCATGCAGTCGCTGCAAGAGCTGACGCCCGAGATGCTGGTGCGCTTCACGCAGATCGATTACGACCGCGAGCTCGCGCTGATGGCGATTGCCGAGGAGGGCGGCAAAGAGACGCAGGTCGCGGTTGCGCGCTATACCATGAACCCGGACGGCGAGAGCTGCGAATTCGCCCTGGTGGTCGCGGATGCGTGGCACCGCAAAGGCATCGGTTCCCGCCTGATGACGCTGCTGATCGAGGCGGCGAAGGCGCG
>JAJPKH010000011.1 GCA_021323795.1 Acidiferrobacteraceae bacterium
CGGTTGTCGACGGTGTTCTCGTAGGTCGCGCCCGGCACGACTCGGCCCCACTTGACCGTCCAGTTGTACGTGTCGTCGAACCGCTCGCGCGTGTACGGCCGCGGCGCGTCGTGCAGCAGGCGCCAGGTGTGCAGCTCATCGGGCTTCAGCAGGCCGCCGGTTTCGGCGATGAAGTAGTGAACGAAAGGCTTGACGTCCCTATTGAGCACTTCGACCGCGCGCGCCTGGGCGCGGAACATTTTTTTCAATGTCGGGCCGTCGAGGTCGTCGCTCGCCGCCTCGCTGCGCGTGGAATGCGACTCGGCCAGGATGCGCAGGCCCATCTTCATCGCGACGCTGATCCACGGTTCCATCAGGCTCACCGCCTCGACTTCGCCGTCCTTCAACGCCTGGATGCGCTTTTGCATGTTCCCGGCGTTGGTGGTCTTGATGTGCTCCATCGCGAGGAAACCTTCCATGATCTTGAGCGTGGTGAAATGCGAGCCGTTGTTCGGCGTCACCGCGATCGCTTTGTTCTTCAGCATCTCCGGTTCGAAATACGGCGAGTCGGGGCGAACCACGACCGCGAACGACGACATCGACGCGCCGAGCGCGACGATCTTGCGCTTGCGCAAGCCCTGCACGTCGGCCTCGACCGAACGTTTCATGATGCCCCACTCGCACATGCGGAACGTGTCGATGCCGCCTTCGTTGTAGGTTGAGTCGAGCGGGCGCTCGAACACGGAATCGAACTTGGCGACATGGGACGACGTGACTTGCGCCATGCCCGGCGTCGTCACGAACTCGATGTCCAAGCCCTCGTCCTTGAAAAACCCGAGATCGCGGGCGACCAGTACGGGCAGATCGTGCACCGCATTCATGATCGCGACTTGTGGCCTTTTCTTCGTTGATTTTTTAATCGTGTCTTGAACGGTGGTTGCCATGATGCTTCCTCCAGTGGTCGGTGAAACTACACGCCCTTGTGCAGTAAATTGACCGGGGTGTCGTGCGTTACCGGTCAACGAGCGGGATTTCTGCGTTGAAGACTGCGTCACGCTCACCGTCTTTCGGAATGATTTTCCGTTCGACGCGCGAGTCGCTGCCGATAATCCCCTTCGCCCACTTCGCTGTCAACGGCGAAAACTCATTGTCCTACTGCGGCCGAATGTAGGTTTTGTTTAGCGAGAACAGCTTGGCGTTATTCGTCGAACAATTGCCGCCGCGCATCCTTCCCCTGCTTCGCTCGATCGCTCTTCTTGTTCGAATATCGTACACACGATGTAAGCACGTGTGCCGAGCGGGCGGTTCTTGCGTCGAACAATCGCCGCGCACGATGTCATCGCGACAGCTCGGCGCGGGATAACATCATCCGATCAAGTCGTGCGTGCCGCGCGCGAACAACTCTTCCACCGTGAACGGGCGCGTGATGATCTTCTGCTCCGTCGCATATTGCATGACGGCGTCGATCATCTTCCGGTTCGGCGCGATGCCATACGGCAGCGGGTCCTTGCCGGTGATATCCATCACGCGCTGGTAGGTCTTGTCGGTCGCCGAAGGTTCCGCGATCCGGTTGTTCTTGAGGCGCTCCACATAGAGGCGCTTGGCCTCGGCAAAGGCGCTGAAAAGATCGGCCGCCAGATCCGGGTACGCGTCGAGTAGATCGTCTTTAACCACGACGGTGTGATTGATCGGATAATGGCCGGTGTTTCGTAGCGCCTCGAAGCCCGCTTCTTTCGCGTTCGGAATGAGCGGTTTCACATCCGGGTGGTCGATATCCATATTGACCGCCGCGGGAATCTCGCCCGACGCCACCATCTCCTCTAGCTTCTTCCCTTTCTCGACCGGCACCACGTTGGCGGGCGGCCGATACTCCGCCACGTGCTCGTCGCCGGAAAGCACCCAGGTGATCTTGCTCAAGTCGACGCCGTACTGGTGCTGCAGGATGCCCCGCGCCCACACACCGGTCGTCACGGTGTAGCCGCGATGCACGCCCACCCTTTTGCCTTCCAGGTCCTTGGGACTCTTGATGCCGGATTTCGTGTTGTAGACGATCGCCCCGTGATGAAACGCCCGCGCCGGGAACACCGGTATGGCGGTGAAGCGCTTGCCGTGCGCCTTCGCGCAGATATAGGTCGTGATCGCCATCTCGCAGACGTCGAACTCGAGCCCGCGCACCATGCGCCGGAACGCCGCGATGAGCGGCTCGACGTTTTCGTAGTCGAGCTCGTACATTCGCGGCCTGACGGTTCCATCGGTTAAGGACAGCGTATGTCCAAGCGGACGGAAAACGGTTTTCAGTTTGCGTTCGGCCATGGCGATGCTCGTCGGGAGAACGGATGGCGCGATTCTACGGTTGAGCGGCTGCTCGACGCCAGACGCCGGCCGCGCGTCGAGGAGAAAAATAAAGCGCTGTGTTCTAATCACGAACAGCGCGTGTGCTCTCGTGAAGGTGCGCGTCTTACCGATTCAACAGCATGCGCCGTCGAGCTCGTCGGAGACGGCGAGCGCCTCCTTCAGCCATGCCGGCGGCAAATCCTCGTCCACGACCTCTTCGGGCCGTTTGAAAATCTTGAACTGGTGGCGCTTCTCGTCCGCCGTCCAGAACGCGACCACGGTTTCGAGCGGCGGACAGCCGGGAAGCGTGCAGGCGATTTCGGAAACGAAAATCGCCGCTTCTTGAGGAAGACCGAAGCGCTCGCGCGTCCACTCCCTCACCCGCTCCAGGGCGCGAAGATGTTCGGGCTTCTTCTTGGCGGATCCAAGCATGGTGTCCAGAGCCTACCACTTCGGCCGCCGATTGGAAGGCGGGCCGATGCATGAGAAAATCCCGCGCTGCGAGATACAAATCATCTGATCGGGAGAAACAGTGGCAAAAGAATTTCTAGCGGCGGTGAGATAGTCCCGTGGCGCATCCCGATCGTTTCCTGCTCGCCGGCGTCATGGGCTGGCCCGTGATGCACTCGCGCTCGCCGATGCTGCACAACTACTGGTTCAAGAAGTACGGGCTGGC
>JAJPKH010000085.1 GCA_021323795.1 Acidiferrobacteraceae bacterium
CTCCGCGCGGCAATCTCCGTTCGGCTCTCGATGCAACGGGTTCGTTCCGCTTTTATTTTCCGGAGTAAATACTTAGCGCAGCTCTTCCCCCGGGGGCTCTGACTATACTCAAGAAGCAATCCGGACCGCACTCATTCGATTTTTCTCCCGAGCCTGCAATGCGATTGTTCCTCGACATTGGTTACTGCGAGCGCTCGGCCAAGCGCGGTTCCCTTCCGGGAAGCTGTGCCACGATAGTCGCCGACAATCTGGCGGAAGCCGGACACGGCGTGTTGCTGGCGTGCGCCGAAGGCATCGCCAATAGACCCGACCCAGCACCTGCGGCGCGATGCGCCACGACCACGCTCGGCGACATTTACTATTCCGCGCCCACTAGCGGATCGACCCGAAGCACGCTGCAGGAAGGAATGAACGCGGCTAACCGAGCGATTCGCGCGGCGGGCGAACGCGGCCGCGCCGCCGCCGTCGCCGCCCTCGTGCTGCAAGGTCGGCGCTGGTATACGGCGCATGCCGGCCATATACGTGTGTGGCGCTACCGCGACCTGCAAGTCAAACAACTCACGCGCGATCACCTGTTGCCCCGTGCTCCGTGGCAAGTCGAAGTGACACGGGCGTGTGGTTACGGGGATACAGTCGAGGCGGACTACGACGAAGGCGAGCTCAAGGAGGGAGATCTTTTCGTGCTCACGACACCCGGCGTACACGATGTTCTTCCGGGCGCGGCGCTTCTCGGCGTGCTGCAAGTGGACGGAACGGCGCAACAGATCGCCGAGCTCCTGGTACAGCGGGCGCTCGCCATTCATGCGCCGGCTTACGCCGCCGTCTGCGTGGCGCGCGTCGAAAAGCTGCCGGCACGGACAGACACCGTCGGCGCGGTCCTGCCCGTCATCGAATTACCCAAGCCGGGCGCCGAAATAGATGGCTTCGTCATCGAGAAGCTGGTCCTGAAAAGCCGGCGCTTTCGCCTCTACCGGGCGCGCGATCGCGAGTCGGACGAAACCGTCACCCTGCGCTTCCCGGACCCGGCGTACGAGGAAAATACGCAGGCGTTTCTGCGCGAAGAGTCGATCGGCCGCCGCGTCGACAGTCCGTACCTCCTGAAACCGATTACACTGCGCGCGGGCCGGCGCACGGCTCTCTACGCGGTGATCGAGTACCGCAAGACAGAGAACCTGGCCAAGCGTATTCGCCGCAAGCAAGGCCTGCCGACCCGCGAAGCGCTGCGGCTGGCCGATCAGCTCCTGGGGGTTCTCGAAACGTTTCATCGACAAGGCGTGATCCACGGCGACGTCCGACCGCACAATGTGCTTTACGACAAGACCCGACGTCAGATTTATTTGTTCGGAATCGCGGGGAGTCCGGGAGGCGCACGCAAGAGCCGTTCGCCGTCGGGTATCTTGAGCTATTGTGCCCCGGAAATATTCGATGATTCTCCGGGGACGGAACGAAGCGACGTCTTCTCCGCCGGCGTCACGCTGTACCGCATGCTCACGAACGAGTATCCGTACGGCCGAATTCGTTCGGACATGAATTGGAAAGAACCGCAATACACGCCGATCCAACGGCACCGTGAAGCATTGCCCGTCGCGCTCGACGACGTGCTCGCGCGCGCCTGCGCGCCCGATCCGAAGGATCGTTACGCGAGCGTCGCGCAATTCGCCGCCGCGCTCAGCGCCGTGCAGGTGGCGAGCCCGGGGAGCGCGCCGCGGCCGACGACCGCACGGTCGGCGGCGGCTGCGCAGGCGCAATGGGCGTGGGGGCTCGCCGCGGGGCTCCTCGCGGCGCTGCTCGGGTATCTCTACGTGGCGCTGCGGTGAATCAGGAATTTGACGCGGCGGCTTCTTCGACCGCCTTCATGCTGAGCCGGATGCGGCCCTGCTTGTCGACCTCGAGCACCTTCACCTTCACATAATCGCCTTCGCGGAGCTTGTCGCTGACGTTCTCGACACGTTCGCGCGAGATCTGCGAGATGTGCACGAGGCCGTCTTTGCCGGGCAGAATCGTCACGAAAGCGCCGAAGTCCATGAGCTTCGCGACCTTGCCTTCGTACACCATTCCGACTTCGACGTCGGCGGTAAGTTGCTGAATGCGGCGACGCGCTTCCTCGCCGGCAACACGATCGGCGGAAGCGATCTTCACGGTGCCGTCGTCTTCCACATCGATCGTGGCGCCGGTCTCTTCCGTCAGCGCGCGGATGGTGGAACCGCCCTTGCCGATGACATCGCGAATGCGATCCGGATTGATCTTTATCGTGATGATGCGCGGCGCGAACTCGGAGAGCTCGGCGCGCGGCGCGGAAATCGTCTGGTTCATGATGTCCAGAATGTGCATCCGCCCCTCACGCGCCTGCTTGAGGGCCGCGTCCATGATCTCGCGGTTGATGCCCTCGATCTTGATGTCCATCTGCAGCGCGGTCACGCCCTTCGCGGTGCCCGCCACTTTGAAATCCATATCGCCGAGGTGATCTTCGTCCCCGAGAATGTCGGTGAGCACGGCGAAGCGGTTGTCTTCTTTGATGAGACCCATCGCCACGCCCGCCACGGGCGCCGCCACCGGCACGCCGGCGTCCATGAGCGCGAGGCTCGCGCCGCACACCGACGCCATCGAGCTCGAGCCGTTCGATTCGGTGATTTCGGACACGACTCGAATTACGTAAGGATACGTGCTCATGTCGGGCAGAACCGCCTGAATGCCGCGCTTGGCGAGACGCCCGTGTCCGATCTCGCGGCGCTTCGGGCTGCCGACGCGGCCGGTCTCGCCGACCGAGTAAGGCGGGAAGTTGTAGTGCAGCATGAACGGCTCTTTGCGCTCGCCTTCGAGCGCGTCGATGAGCTGCGCGTCGCGTCCCGTACCGAGCGTCGTGACGACGAGCGCCTGCGTCTCGCCGCGCGTGAAGAGCGCGCTGCCATGGGTGCGCGGCAGCACGCCGGTGCGAACGGTAATCGGCCGTACGGTGCGCGTATCGCGGCCGTCGATGCGCGGTGCGCCGGAGAGAATGCGGTCGCGTACGATGCGGTACTCGAGATCGCCGATCAGCTTGAGCACTTTCTCCTTGGTTCCGGGCACCGCGCCCTCGGGCGCGAATTTACCGACCGCCTCCAGGCGAATTTCGCTCATGCGATCTTGCCGCTGTGCTTTCTGGGCGATGCGATAGGCCTCGGCGATGGCGCCGCCGAATGCGTTCTTGAGGGCGTCTTTAAGGGCGCCGTCCTCGACCGGCGCCTGCCAGTCCCACCGCGGGGCGCCCGCTTCTTGCACCAGCTCGCGAATCGCCCGAATCGCCGTCTGCATTTGTTCGTGTCCGAACATGACGGCGCCGAGCATCACGTCTTCGGGCAGCTCTTTCGCTTCCGACTCGACCATCAGGACGGCCTTTTCGGTTCCGGCAACGACGAGATCGAGGCGCGAGTCTTTGAGAGCGCTGTTCGCCGGGTTGAGCAAGTACTGACCGTCTTTATAACCGACGCGCGCGGCGCCGATCGGACCGAGAAACGGGGCGCCGGAGAGCGACAGCGCCGCCGAGGCGCCGATCATCGAAACGATGTCCGGATCGATCTCCGGGTCCATCGATTGCACGGTGACGATAATTTGAACTTCGTTGTGAAAACCTTCGGGGAACAGCGGACGGATGGGGCGGTCGATCAGGCGCGAGGTAAGTATTTCTTTTTCGGAGGGTCGGCCTTCGCGCTTGAAGAACCCGCCCGGAATGCGCCCCGCCGCATAAGTTCGCTCTTGGTAGTCGACTGTCAGCGGGAACCAGTCTTGCCCGGGGGCCGCTTCCTTGGCGGCGACCACCGTCGCAAGCACCACCGTATCTCCCATCGAAGCCATGACCGCTCCGCTCGCCTGGCGCGCGATCTCGCCGGTTTCGAGGCGAACCGCATGGTTGCCGTATTGAAAGGTTTTCGTAACTTTTGCCAATGCTCTACCCTCGCCGGTTTACTTGCGCAGTCCGAGTCGTTCGATCAGGCGGCGATAGCGCTCGCCGTCCACCCGTTTCAGATAATCGAGCAACTGCCGACGCTGGTTCACCATCTTGAGTAGACCGATGCGTGAATGATGATCCTTGGGGTGAGCCTGAAAATGGCCGGCCAAGTCGTCGATATGTGCCGACAGGAGGGCGACCTGCACCTCCGGCGAACCGGTGTCGCCCTGGTGCGTCTGATACTCCTGCATAACTTTGGTCTTCTGGTCAGCCGTGAGGGACATGGAGCTTCCTCTTTACCTTTCGTATACGCTGTCTTTGGAGGGCGCGTATTCTACTAGCGCCCCTGCGGCCTAACAACCTTGTTTTCCGTGAGTCGCCTGCGTGCTTCGCCCGGATTCACGCCTTCTGCGCCATCAAACGACGGGGAGCAACGCGGCCGTCATCCAGGACCTGTCCCATGCCGAGAAAGCGGTCCTGCGCGTCGTACAGGCGCACCCAACCCGGGCCGTGATCGTGCCTGGCCGATACCGGCTGCCCGCGCAGCAGATAATGCGTCGCGAGCGTCGTGAGACGCACGTCGGGAATCGCGATCAGCACCCGATCGGCGGGTAGCAGAGAGCGCGCCCGCGTCTGCGGATCGGGCATCCCTTCGAGCGCCTCAAGCGTCACGGCGTGATCCACGTCCAGGTCGCCCACTCCCAGGCGGCGGAGCTCGGCGACATGCGCGCCGCATCCGAGTCGCTCGCCGATATCGTGCGCGAGACTGCGAACGTAGGTTCCCTTCGAGCAGACGATGTCGATCTCGAGGCGCGCGCCGGCGAGCGAGCGGACGGTCAATTCGCTAATCCGGACTCGACGCGGCGTGCGCTCGAGCTCAATGCCGTTGCGGGCCCATTCATAGAGCGGCCGGCCGTCGCGTTTGAGCGCCGAGTACATCGGCGGAATCTGTTCAATCTCGCCGCGAAAATCGGCGAGCACCCGCTCCAACGAACGCCCATCGACCGCCACCGGGCGCGCATTAAGCACTTCTCCTTCGCTGTCGAACGTGGTCGTCGTCACGCCCAGTTGAAAAACCGCGCGATAACGCTTATCGGCGTCGAGCAGGAATTGCGAGAGCTTCGTCGCCTCGCCGAAACACAGCGGCAAGACGCCCGTTGCGATGGGATCGAGGCTACCCGTGTGACCGGCTTTGGAAGCGGCCAGCAGACGCTTGGCACGCTGCAGCGCCTGGTTTGACGTATAACCCCGGGGCTTATCGAGCAGGAGGACACCGTCGACGTGATATTGCGCGCGGCGGGCCGATAACGATGCATTCATTTTTCTTTACCGGCCCGATCTTCGTCGATGGCACGATTGATGAGCCGGGTCAGCCGATCGCCCCGCTCGATGGATGTGTCGAAGTGAAACCTGAGTTCCGGGATCACCCGTAAGGCGACCCGCCCCGCCAGGGCGTGGCGCAGATGCCCAGCCGCCTTCTTGAAAACAGCGAGGACCGGCTCCGCCGCCGCTTCCCCGGCAAGCAGCGTGAAATACACGCGCGCCGACTTGAGGTCGGGTGATACATCCACGGAGGTGATCGTCGCCCGGTGGGCGCGCGGATCGTCGAGCTCGCGGGGAATCAGCACCGCCAGCTCGCGCTTGATGAGCTCCGCAACTCGCAACGGGCGGTTGCCATCTTTGCGCATCATTGTCTCCTTTGGCGAGCCGGACAGAGGCGAAGACCCGCAACCCCATGCGTCCCCGCGTACGTGTTCGACCGGCGCATGCGGAATTGCGAAAATCCCGAGCTAACGGGTACGCGCCGATAACTCAGACGGTGCGCGCGATTTCGACCTTCTCGTAAACCTCGATTTGATCGCCGACCTGCACGTCGTTGTAGTTCTTTACGGCGATGCCGCATTCGAGCCCCGCTTTCACTTCGGATGCGTCATCCTTGAACCGCCGCAGCGACTCGAGCTCGCCTTCGAAGATCACGACGTTGTCGCGCAGCACCCGGATCGGGCGGTTGCGCCGCACCACGCCTTCGGTGACCAGGCAGCCGGCGACGGTACCGATCTTGGGCGCGCGGAACACCTGGCGTACTTCGGCGAGCCCGAGGAACTGTTCCTTGATTTGCGGCTTGAGGAGGCCGGCGATCGCCGCCTTAACGTCGTTAACGGCGTCGTAAATCACGTTGTAGTAATGCACATCGACGCCGTGCGTTTCGATCAATCGACGCGCCGACGCGTCCGCACGCACGTTGAAGCCGATGATGATCGCGCTCGACGCCGTGGCGAGATTGACGTCGGACTCGCTGATGCCGCCAACCATGCCGTGAATGACCTTCACCTTTACCTCGTCGGTCGAAAGCCGCTCCAGCGCCGCGTTCAGAGCCTCCACCGAACCCTGCACATCCGCCTTGATGATGAGATTGAGCGTCTTCGCTTCGGTGCTCTCCTGGAGTTGCTCGAAGACGTTGGTAAGTTTCGCGCTACGCGCGGCCAGCTGCACGTCCTTGAACTTGCCTTGGCGATAAAGCGCAATCTCGCGCGCCTTGCGCTCGCTTTCGACGACGACCACCTCATCGCCCGCGCTCGGTACGCCGGACAAGCCCTGAATCTCGACCGGGATCGAGGGTCCGGCTTCTTTCACCGGCCGGCCTTTTTCGTCGAGCATGGCACGCACGCGGCCGAATTCCCGGCCCGCGAGCATGACGTCGCCTTTATGCAGCGTGCCACGCTGTACCAGCACGGTGGCGACCGGGCCACGGCCCTTGTCGAGGCGCGCCTCGACCACCAGGCCGGCCGCCGGGCCAGTACGCGGCGCCTTGAGCTCGAGGACCTCGGCCTGCAGCAGCACCGACTCGAGCAGCTTGTCGATGCCCTGCCCCGTCTTCGCCGACACGTCTACGAATATATCGGCGCCGCCCCATTCTTCGGGCACCACTTCGTGCTTGGTCAGTTCCTGACGCACCCGCTCCGGCTGTGCTTCGGGCTTGTCGATCTTATTCACCGCGACGACCAAGGGCACCTTGGCGGTACGCGCATGGTGCACCGCTTCGACGGTCTGCGGCATGACGCCATCGTCGGCGGCGACCACCAGAATAACGATGTCGGTCGCCTTCGCGCCGCGAGCGCGCATCGCGGTAAACGCCTCGTGGCCGGGGGTGTCGAGGAACGTGACCACGCCGCGCGGCGTTTCCACGTGATAGGCGCCGATATGCTGCGTGATGCCGCCCGCCTCGCCCGCCGCCACTTTCGCCTTGCGGATGTAGTCGAGCAACGATGTCTTTCCATGGTCGACGTGTCCCATCACCGTCACCACCGGCGGACGGGGTTCGGCGGCGCCGACCGGCTGTTCGGCGGTACCCGTCAGCAACGCCTCCGGATCGCTCGGCCGCGCCTCCTTGGCGACGTGGCCCATCTCCTCGACGACGATCGTCGCCGTATCGCGGTCAAGCACCTGGTTGATCGTGACCATCATGCCGAGCTTCATCAGCACCTTGATCACCTCGGCCGCTTTGACCGACATCTTTTGGCCGAGCTCGGCGACGGTGATCGTCTCCGGCAGAACCACTTCGTGCACGATCGGCTGCGTCGGCCGCTCGAAGGCGTGCTGCCCGGACATGCTCGTGACCACGGTGCGCGGCGCGGCGACGCGCGCCTTGCGCCGCATTTTCTTGCCCTCGGCGAGATGCAGCTCGCCACGCTCGCGGTCGTCGAGCTTCTCGTGCCGGTCCTTCTTGTGCTTGTCGTGTTTTTCCTTTTCTTTTTCCTTTTCCTTCTCTTTCGGCGGCGTCGCCTTCTTGGGGGTCTCGGCAACCGCAGGCGCGGGCGCCTCGGTCGGCGCCGGCGCCGTGGGAGCAACGGCCGGGGCCGCAGGAGGCGCGACTTCCACCGGCGCGGGGGCGGGCGCCTCGGTCGGCGCCAATTCCGCCGCTGCCGGCTCGACTTCCGGCACCTCTTCGGGGGGCGCACCCTCTCCAATGACGGTGCGCTTAACGAAGGTGCGCTTCTTGCGCACCTCGACCTGAACCGTGCGCGCCGGGCCCGTGCGCGAGGACTGCGTGACGGAGCTCGTCGACTTGCGTTTGAGCGTGATCTTCTTGCGTCCCACGCCCTCTTCCGCGCCATGGCCGGCACGCAAATAAGAGAGGAGCGTGAGCTTCTCTTCGTCGTTCAGCTCATCCCCGGGATTCTTCGCCGAAATGCCGGCCGCCACTAATTGGCGCAGCAGCGTCTCGGACGGAACGCCGATCTGTTGAGCAAAACCTTCGATAGTCGTATTCGCCATATTGTGTGCCGCTTACCCGGCGGTGTCCCCGGTTTTCTGATCGGCGGCCTGGGCTTCGAACCACGGGGCGCGCGCGGTCATAATGAGCTCCTTCGCCCGCTCTTCCGTCATCCCTTCGACGACCAGAAGCTCATCGACCGATTGTTCGGCGAGCTCCTCGCGCGTCTTGATTCCCGAGCTCGCCAGCAAACGCGCCGTGTGCTCGTCCATTCCTTCCATCGTCATCAGGTCCGCCGCCGGCTCCGCGAGATTCAGCTTCTCCTCCTGCGCGATCGCCCGCGTCAAAAGGATGTCCCGCGCCCGGTTACGCAGCTCATCGACCAGCTCTTCGTCGAACTCCTCGATCGCGAGCAACTCTTGTTTCGGCACGTAAGCGACCTCTTCGAGATTGGTGAAGCCTTCCTGCACCAGGACGCTCGCGACGTTCTCATCGACGTCGAGGCTTTCCTGAAAGAGCTTGACCGCGTTCGCGGTCTCGTTCGCGCCTTTCTCGGTGGCCGCCTGTTCGGTCATGACGTTCAGCTCCCAACCGGTCAGCTCCGAGGCCAATCGCACGTTCTGGCCGCCGCGGCCGATCGCCTGTGACAGCTGGCGCTCGTCGACGATGACGTCCATGCTGTGGAGCTCTTCGTCGACGACGATGGAGAGGACTTCCGCCGGCGCCAGCGCATTGATCACGAACTGCGCGGGGTTGTCCGACCAGAGAATAATATCGACGCGCTCGCCCGCCAGCTCGTTCGATACGCTCTGCACGCGTGAGCCGCGCATGCCGACGCAGGCGCCGATCGGGTCGATACGCTGATCTTTGGAGCTCACCGCGATCTTGGCGCGCAGACCGGGGTCGCGCGCGGCGCCATGAATGGCGATCAAGCCTTCACTCGCTTCCGGAACTTCGAGCTTGAACAATTCGACGAGCAGCTTCGGCGCAATGCGGGACAAAATCAGCTGCGGGCCGCGGGGCACTGACTTCACGTCTTCCAGAAGCGCACGGATGCGATCGCCCGGCCGTAATCCTTCGCGCGGGATCATCGCGCTTTTCGACAACAGCGCTTCGGCATTGCCCAAATCGACGATGGCGTCGCCGCGCTCGAGGCGCTTCACGACGCCCGTGACCATCTCGCCCTTGCGCGGCAGGTACTGCTGCACGATCTGCTCGCGCTCGGCCTCACGCACTTTCTGCATGATGACCTGCTTCGCGGCCTGCGCGGCGATGCGCCCGAATTCGACGGCCTCGAGCGGTTCCTCGATGTGGCCACCGATTTCAATATCGGGACTGCGCTTGCGCGCTTCGGACAGCCGAATCTGATGGTCCGGAAATTCCAGTTGCTCGATCTCGTCCGGCACCACTTCCCAGCGACGGAAAGTGTGATAGGCGCCGGTATGACGGTCGATTTGTACGCGCGCGTCGATATCCTGCGTGTAGCGCTTACGCGTCGCCGTCGCGAGCGCGGCTTCGATCGCCTGAAAGATCGTTTCTTTCTCCACGCCTTTCTCGCGTGAAACCGCATCCACTACCATTAAGACTTCGTTGCCCATATACGCTTTTCCGTTACCTATATCTGCGGCACCAGTCTGGCCCGCTCGATCGCGTCGAATGGCAGGCGAAACTGTTCGTTGTCCACCTCGACCACCACGCCGTCCGCCGTCGTATCCAGTAAACGCCCGGTAAAATTCCGCCGTCCATCGAGCGCGCTCGACAGCCTGACTCTGACGGTCGCGCCCTGAAACCGGCGGAAATCGGCCGGCGTCACCAATGGACGATCGAGACCGGGCGAGGAAACCTCGAGCGTGTAACTTCCGGGAAACGGATCCTCGACGTCGAGAATGGCCGAAAGCTGGCGGCTTACATCCGCACAATCGTCGACCGTCACGCCTTGCGGGCCATCTATATATACACGGAGCGTCTGATGTTGACGACCGCCCATAAGCTCGGCGTCGACCAGCTCGAACCCGAGCGCCTGCACGCCCGACGTCAGTCGTTCCCGCAAGGCAGGCCCCACACCACGCATAAGTCGTTGCCCCAGAAAACAAAAGTGGGCGCACGGCCCACTTATTGTTACCTACTGCTGGTTACGGCGCAGAATTATAAGGACTTCTGCCTAAATCTCAATCGCAGCAGGCAGCGAAAGGTGGGCCGGGCGGAAATGTCTGCCATAAGTCTCTCCGAGACGGCAGGGAAGACTGGAATTTGGTAGCGGGGGTAGGATTTGAACCTACGACCTTCGGGTTATGAGCCCGACGAGCTGCCAGACTGCTCCACCCCGCAGCAGGCGCGGCAGTTTACAGCCGCTATGTGCCGAATTCAAGGAACACTGCGCTTTACAGCAATGGGTAGAAGCGGCTTTGCGGCGCAGCGAGCGCCGGGCTGATCAACCGCTTCGAATGCGCCAGCTTCACTCACGAGCGCAATCGCGCCGCGAGGTCGGCTGTGGGAATATTTGTCGGCTACTCTGCTTTCGGCCGCTTTTGCGGAAGCAAGGCGCCCGGTTCCAGCTTGGAGGGGATCTCCGGCATAACACTGGAACGAGTTGAAGCGCTTTCGGCGCGTAGCAACCTAGGTGCTGATAGCTCGACGGACGTCGGCTTCATGGCGGCTACATGGATCTCGCGCGGCGTTACCGCTTGCCATGCCGGTACCTGGGCCGCGACGCCGGACTCTTCGGCCAATATCTTCACCGGATTTTCCCAAAACGGGACCACACCCAGATGCAGTATAGGAGGCTGCGCGCGCTGGAAAAAACCGACCGGCGGAGACGCCCAGCGAGGATCCTGCAACGCGCCGTCCAAGTCCAGTGGGACTGCGATCGGCCACAAGTCCAACCCCAGGCGATTGGACATATATTTGGAGACGGTCGGATTGGTCCAGGAAAAGATGAAATCGATCTCCACCAGTGCGCAGTAAGAAATAGCGCTGCACACTATCGCTTTGGCGCCGCGCACTTTCACCGATGCGAAACGGCCAAATTCGACGATGCGTTCTCTGTTGGTAGCCATAAAATGGCGCATGCGCTCGGTAAGTCGGAAATACCTCTCCGAGGCAAGTTGGGTGTGTAAGGCAGCGAAAGTTAAGCCGCCCGTAGCAACAATATCTCCGTTCTCTCGGGCGATAAAGAAAAGATCGGGTGGAACCGTCCAGTGCGTACCATAGGTCTGTTCATAGACCGAAGCGCAAAACGATAACGCCTGGCTAATCTCCTCCTGCGTTTGGGCAATCGATACCGTGATGCCTGACCGCTTGGTATTCATCCCTGTGGCCTCCATTTCGTGTTTCTGCGCTGCTTCTGGCCCCCCGGCCACATGCCTTCCCTGTTCTCCCTCGCAGTGCTTACACGATCGACAAAACGCGCGCGGCTACCACGGCATAGACATTCCCTTGTAAGGCACTCCTACAACGACAATAGCCTACCACCATGAAAAAATAATGGATACGCCGACGCGTTGGATGGTCCGAGTCGCAACTCATGGCGGGCGCCGGCAGATCACGACCCAGGCGGGCGGAGGAGATTTGGAAACAGCCACTGAGGGTGGTACCGTTTCGCCCGGCACCACTAGGTTCGGCTCGCTACTTCACGCGGGCGCGCGAACGCGGCTTCTCCTGTTTTTTCAAATCCGGTGGGTCCCAGGAACCTTCACGCATCCAGAGCTCGAGAGCCTCACTCGGCAGCGGCTTGCTGATGAAGTAACCTTGGGCCACATCGCAGTTGAGCGTCGCGAGCCGATCGAACACCGTGCGGTTTTCTATGCCCTCGGCCACAACCTTCAGCCCAAGCTCATGCCCGAGACTGATGGTGGTGCGGACAATGGCTTCGGAATCCGGGTCTTCCGTCATATCGATCACGAAGGATTTATCGATCTTGACCGCGTCTACCGGCAGCTTTTTGAGATAGCCGAGCGAGGAATAGCCGGTGCCAAAATCGTCGATGAACAACAGGATTCCCATTTCGCGCAGACGCTTCAATATGTCCAGCGCTCCTTCCGGATCCTCCATCATTGCCCCTTCGGTGATCTCGAGCTCGAGCGAGCCCGGCTTGGCGTCCCATTCGGTCAGCAAATGCTCGATCTTCTGCACCAGCGCACCATCCCGCAGATTGTGGGCCGAAAGATTGACTGCGACAGGTAGCACGAGTCCTTTGCTGCGCCAAAGAGACGATTGGCGCAGAGCGGCGCCGATGACCCAATCCGTCAATGGGCGGATCAAGCCGGAATATTCGGCGAGCGAAATGAACTCATCCGGAGGCAACATACCGCGTTCCGGGTGAATCCAGCGCACCAACGCCTCCGCGCCGCAAACGCGGCCATCGCGCATGCTCACCTTCGGCTGGTAGTAAAGCGTCAGCTCGTTCGCTTCGAGAGCTCGGCGTAATTCCCCGACCATGGCCAGGCGCTGCGCACGGTCCTCATCCTGCTCGCGCCGATAGAACGCGTAGCGCTTGGCCGCTTTCTTGGCCTCGTGCATGGCGACGTCCGCATGACGCATGAGCTGCTGGCCATCTTTGCCGTCCTGAGGATATAGCGACACCCCGATGGTGGCGGCGATGTCCACCCGGACGCCGCCAATGCTGAAGGGCGCATTCATGCCGTCGAGAATCTGCAGCGCGACACTCTCCGCGTCGTTGGCATCCTCGACCCGGCACAAGACCGCAAATTCATCACCGCGCATGCGCGCGAACACTGCACCGGGCCGCAGGATAGCGCTTATCCGCGCCGCCACCTCTTTCAGCATCTGGTCCCCGCGATGAAAACCGAACGCATCGTTGATGTCCCGCAACCGGTTGAGATCGACAATAAGTGCAGCGAGCTGGCGGTCGAACGACCGTGCCTCGGAGAGCACACGGCGCAGGCGCTCCTCGAATAGCGCGTGGTTCGGCAACCCCGTTAATCGATCGTAATGCGCCATGCGCTCGATGGTTGCGTTTGCGCGGCTTCGCTCCAAGCGGGCACGTAAAAGGGCGATGCCAACCGACAGATCTTGCACCGCTTCAGTCAGAAGATTCAGCTCTTGCGGCTCGAAAGCGTTCGGCTCCACCGCATAAATGGCGAGCGCACCAACCACCCGCCCGTCGACGGGAATCGGAAAGACCGCCAGGGATTCAACGCCGTGGCGCATCGCGTCTTCTCGCCACGGCACGAAGTTCGGATCCGTCATAAGATGTTGAGCCACATACGGCTTCCCAGTTCTAATCGCCGTTGCTGTCGGCCCGCTTCCCTCCGCCCAGCTGACGTTTTCCCAGGTTTTCTTGAGCGCGGCTATCCCGCCCAGGAATCCGTCCTGAGCCATGGCCTGCAGAGTCCGTCGCTCGTCCTCCGCCGCATAACCAATTAGTGCGCCTCGATAACCTACCTGCCTGACAATAAGACGGCAGATTTCGGAAAGAAGCACGGGTTCTTCAGTTGCCCGCAACACCGCCTGCTTTGTCTCGCTTAGAGTCTTATGTGCGCGGTTGGTACGGTATAGCGCACCCGCCATTTCTTCGAAGGCACGGCTGAGCTCACCGATCTCCCCGGACCCATGCGAAAGCTCGGCGGTCGCCGTGAAATCTCCCGAACGAATGCGCCGGGCGACGTTAGTAAGCCCCACGACCGGCTTCAGCACGAACACCTGACTTCCAAACCAGGCAGCGGCAAACACCAACCCAGCAATAATAAAAAGCAGAACGAGGTTCTGCTGAAAGGAGCTGTTGGCCACGGCGAGGGCAGAAGCCTCCGGGATGCTTACACTTAGGTACAGGGCACCAGCCCGACCGCCCTCTATCGGAGCGAACGCATGGACGCGCATCGCGCCGTCCAACCACTGTGCTGCTGTTGTTCCTTCGCCTTGGCGCTTGAGGATGGCACTAAGAACCGGTGATCCGCGCAAGGACTTGCCTATCCATTTCTCCGGTTCTGGGTAATGCCCAAGGATGGCTCCGCCGCTATCCAACACCGTCACGGTAGAGCCAGGAGGAAGACCCTGAGTGGTGACCAGTTGGTTGAGCCATGCCATATCCAATACAGCAAACACGATGGCCTGGGCGCTTCCTTTGTCGTCTAGCACTGCATGGCCGAAGGTGATCGAACCGCCATTCGTGATGCGGCCGATTTCGTAATCGCCGATCCCGAAATCGCGGGATTGCATGGCTCGGACGAAATAGGCGTGATTCCCGATATTGGTGGGCCGGGTCAACGGTTGTGCACTGCAGTAGACGTTGCCATCGAGGGTGGCGGCGCCCAAGGTCATGTAATCAGGGTGGAGCGTGCGCAATTGCGCCAGGACGCGCTTACATTCGGCGCCGGCGCGAGGATCCCTTACCGCGGATAGCTTCGAAACAGCGAACAATAATTGACGCGTACCGGCAATCCACTGGCTCTGCTCGCGCGTGGCCAATCGCACCACATTCATTGCATTGCTTTCCGCTCGCGCAGTCGCCGCGTGGCGCTCGCTTATCGCTGTATAGCCAATAAATCCGAAAGCCGGAATTACAGCGAATGCAACCAATAGGAGCAGACGCACGCGCAGTCCAGTGGCAAATTGCTTCATGCAAAGAGTCCCACGGTCCTACATCCTTACTATATGTACTCGTTACAAGCATTTTATGTGCCACTTTACATACGATTCACCCTCAAGCGCCTGTATCGCGGCAAGAAACAGTCATTACGAACCAAGCGCGAAACGGTCCTCGCGCCGGGAATACGGCGTTCCGGCCCCAAGCACGCCTATTAGCCCAGAGCATCTTGCTTCGGACGAAAACAGCAAATCAGTCGCGCGAAGCGGGGAACCGAAGCATTCGCACCCGCCAGCAACTCACTCCCGCCTCAAGTATCAAGCACGACGGACCGCCGAACGTCCGCGCGCATCCCGCCGCACCGGGGTTGAGTATCCACGGCCGTGCGCTGCGGTCGTGCACCGCCCGATGAGTATGCCCATAAACCACCGCCCGCGCGTCTGGATATAGATGCCGCAAGCGCTCGTGCCGTCCGGATGCCGGCTTTATTTGATCGCCATGTGTCGCGATCAGGACACCGCCGGGGAGATCGACGACAAGACATTCGGGCAGCGCGCGCAGGGCCGAGCGCTCGCCGAACGGCCACTTCTGCGGCGTATCATTGTTCCCACGCACCGCGAAAATTTTTTCGCTCGCGGGCCGCAGCAGCTCAAGCACCCGACTTCCGCCGATATCGCCGGCGTGCACGACGAGATCGCAGTTGACCGCCAGCTGCGCGATACGCCGATCCACCTGCCCGTGCGTGTCCGACACCAGCAATACGTGCAGACGCGTCGGCGCGGATTCTGTTCCCGGTTTCGCGCTCCTTTGATTCACCATGCCATGTTACCGCAAACGCCTTCGTTCGCCGCCGGGCACTTGCAATCGACGAAGTGACATGGACGCGGCATGAGCGGCAAACGAGGCGTGCGGCAGGCACGTATCATTACGGCCGCCATGATTTCCGGTACCCGGCAAGCATGAAGCACGCGTTCTCGTCCGATCCGCGCATCGAGCAATCGTTGCGCCATTCGGTGCGCGACGGCGTCGCGTATTCCGTGATGAGCGGCGTCGGCGAAACGTACTTCGCCGCGTACGCGCTCTTTCTCGGCGCGACGGCGGCTCAGGTTTCGCTGCTCGCCGCCGCACCGCCGCTCTTCGGGGCGCTCGCGCAACTCTTCGCGGCGTGGCTGGAAGGACGGATCGGCACACGGCGCACCATCATTCTTGCGGGCGCCTTCATGCACGCGCTCACCTGGTTTCCAATCATCTGGCTGCCCTATTTCTTCCCTGGCCAGGCCATCGCGGCGATGGTGAGCTGCATCGTGCTCTACTACGGCTGGGTGGGGCTCGGCTCACCCTTGTGGTGCAGCCTCATGGCCGAGCTGGTGCCGTCCCGCAAACGCGGCCGGTTTTTCGGCGGACGCACGCAGCTCATGAGCATCTCGACCTTCGTCGGCCTGATTCTCGGCGGCCTCGCCCTTGAATTTTTCGAGCTGCGCGACAACGCGCGCCTGGGATTCACGCTCATCTTTACGGCCGCCGCCGCCGCGCGGCTGTACTCTGTCTATCATCTCGCACGCATGCACGAACCACGCACCATGCCGCGGCCGACCGCAAGCCCTGCGATTCTGGCGCCGCATTCGCACATCCACCGCGCCCGCTTCGTGCACTTTTCGATATTTGTGGCCGCCGTGAGTCTTGCCGTGTCGATCGCCGGACCCTTCTTCACGGTGTATATGCTGAAAGACCTGAGTTTTTCTTATTTCGAATTCACGCTCGCCACCGCCGTTACCGTGCTCGCGCAATTCCTGACGTTGCGTAACTGGGGGCGCTTGTCGGACGTCTTCGGAAATCGCGCCGTCATCGCCGCGACCGCGCTCATTGTCCCGTTTGTCCCGGCGCTTTGGTTGGTCTCGCACAACTTCCTCTGGGTGCTATTCGTTCAGGCGCTGGCGGGGTGGAGTTGGGCCGGCTTCGGCCTCGCGGCGGGTAACTATCTCTACGACGTGGTTCCTGCGCACCGGCGCTCGCTGTACTGGGCCGTCCATAACCTCCTGAACAGCGTCGGCACCTGCGGCGGCGCCCTTCTGGGCGGCCTGTTGAACGACAAGTTCCCGCACAGTTTTCTCTTTCTCGGACACCGATTCGACTGGACCAGCGGTTTGTGGGGATTGATGGTGTGCTCCGCGATACTGCGCGGCCTCGTCGTCGCGGCGTTCCTGCCTTCCCTTGCGGAAGTCCGTTCGGTACGGAAGCTTCCCGCGCGCGCGTTGGTATTCCGCATGGTTCCCGCTCCGCGCGTCGCCGGCTTCGTGCTCGATCGCGTGGGATTGGGTCGCCGCCGCTCGCGGGCGCGGCGCGCGGCGCGGCCGGATGTGTCGCGCGCGTAACCGGGCACCGAGAGGCGCTCGACTACGCGACTACGAGAGGGCGCGAACCGCCGCGGCGCACCAATCGATCACCGCGCCGATCCACGGCATGACACCGACCAAGAGCAGCGCGTTGACCGCGAGCAGAATGCGAAAATCCTTGCCCGCCGCGATCGTCGCCTTGTCCACGGGATCGTCGAAATACATGAGCTTGACGATTCGCAGGTAATAGTACGCGCCGATCACCGCGAACAATACGGAGGCCACGGCGAGCCAGACCATGCCGGCGCCGACCACCGATTGAATCACCAGCAGCTTCGCGTAGAACCCGGCGGTCGGCGGAACACCGGCGAGTGAAAACATCAGCACCAGCATCAGAAACGCATGCCAGGGACTGCGTTGATTGAGTCCCTTGAAGTCCTCCAGCTGATCCGACTCGAACCCGGCGCGCGAGAGCAGGATGACCACGCCGAAGGAACCGAGGCTCATGACGGCATAGGTGAGCACATAGAAGAGCGCCCCGCTGTACCCCGCCGGAGACGCGCTCAAGACGCCGAGCAGGAAAAACCCCATGTGCGAGATAGCCGAATACGCCAGCATGCGCTTGACGTTCGTCTGCGCGATGGCGATCACATTGCCGAGACCCATCGAGAGAACGGCGAGCGCGGTGAGCATGCCTTGCCACGAACCCGAGAGACCTTCGAGGCCGCCGATCAACAGGCGCATCACCAAGGCGAATGCCGCCAGCTCCGGGGCGGTGCCGATGTACACCGTCACCGCGGTCGGCGCGCCCTGATAAACGTCCGGCACCCACATATGAAACGGCACCAAGCCGAGCTTGAAGGCGGTGCCGACGATGATGAATACCAGGCCGAAAACCAGCACCATGTCGTTCGGGTTCATCGTGGTGATCGCCTGGCGCACCGCGGCGATCTCAAGGCTTCCCGTCGCGCCGTAGAGCATCGACATGCCGTAGAGCAGCATGCCCGAGGACATGGCGCCGAGGATGAAATATTTCATCGCCGCTTCGGTCGCGGCCCCGGAATCGCGTTGAAACGCGACCATCGAATAGAGCGAAAGCGACAGCAGTTCGAGGCCGAGATACAGCGGCAGGAAATGACTGGCGGAGACCATCACCATCATACCGACCACGCCGAACAGGCCGAGCACGAAGTATTCGCCCCGCAGCAGTCCCCGCTCCCGCAAGTAGTCGCGCGAATACGCGAACACGAAGAACGTCAAGGCGTAGATCGCGAGCTTGAGCAGCACCGCGAGCGGATCGGCGACGAACATCCGGTTGAAGAAATAGCCGGAACGATCCGCGCCGACGAGGGTCAGCACCGCGGCGACGACGAGCGTGAGCTGCGCCAGCGGGTAGGCGACCGAGCGGATATGCCGGGGAAGATAGAGATCGACCAGCAGGATGACGCATGCCATCGCGAGCACGACGATCTCGGGTAGAGCGGCCAGCAGGCCCGGAATGTCGGCGTTCATCATCAGAGTTTCGATTGGCTCGCTTGCGCGAGCAAATGTTCAACCGAAGCGTGCATGACGTCGAGAAACGGCTTCGGCCAGAGACCCATCGCCAGAACCGCGAGCGCGAGGGCCGTTAGAAAGACGATCTCGCGCGGGCTGGCATCGGTCAAGCTCGCGACGTCGCGGTTTCGCACCTCGCCGAAAAGCACGCGCTTGTACATCCACAGCGTGTAAGCGGCGCCGAACACGAGCGTGGTGCCGGCGGCCAGCGCATACCAGAAGCTCTCGCGAAACGCGCCGAGAATGACCAGGAACTCGCCGACGAATCCCGAGGTCCCGGGCAGCCCGCTGTTCGCCATCGCGAACAGCATCATAAAAGCGGCGAAGACGGGCATGGGCTTCGCCACGCCGCCGTAATCCGCGATCTGGCGCGAATGCAGCCGGTCGTAAAGCACGCCGACACAGAGGAACAACGCCCCGGAAACGAACCCGTGGGAGATCATTTGGATCAGACCGCCCTCGACGCCCTGGGCATTGAACACGAAGAAACCGAGCGTGACGAACCCCATGTGCGCGACGGAGGAGTAGGCGATCAATTTCTTCATGTCTTCCTGCACCAGCGCCACGAGGCCGATATAGATGATCGCGATCAACGACAACGCGATCATGAGGCCGGCGAGCTCGTGCGAGGCGTCGGGCGTGATCGGGAGCGAGAAGCGCACAAAACCGTACGCGCCCATCTTCAGCATGATGGCGGCAAGAATGACGGAACCGCCGGTCGGCGCCTCCACGTGCGCGTCCGGCAACCACGTGTGCACCGGCCACATCGGCACCTTCACGGCAAAGGCGGCGAGGAAGGCGAGGAAGATGAGAACCTGCTCGGTCAGATTCAGCGGCTGCGCGTGGAAGGCCAGAATGTCGAAATTGCCGGTGCGGAAATAAAGGTAGATCAGCGCGACCAGCATCAATACCGAGCCGATGAAGGTGTAGAGAAAGAACTTGATGGTGGCGTAGACGCGATTCGGCCCGCCCCACAACCCGATGATGATGAACATCGGGACCAGCATCGCCTCCCAAAAGACGTAAAACAGGATGGCATCGAGCGCGCAGAAGACCCCGATCATGAGGCCTTCCATGAAAAGGAACGCCGCCAGGTATTGCGCGACCCGCTTCTCGATCACCTGCCACGCCGAGATGACGACGAGCACGGTGCTGAAACTGGTCAACAGTATCAGCAGCAGCGAGATACCGTCGATGCCGAGGTAATAACGGATATGGAACGCGTCGACCCACGGGTAGTTCTCGACGAACTGCATCGGGTATGCGTTCTTGTCGAAGTAGACATAGAGCGGAATGGTCGCGGCGAACGACAGCAGCGCGAACACGAGCGCGAGACGCCGGGCCAGCACGGCATTGTTATCGCCGCCCGTTGCCAGCACGGCAACGCCGCCCACGATCGGCAGCCAGACCGCGATGCTGAGAAGGTGAGCGCCGATCATCCGCGATGCACGAAGAACGTGATGAGCAGAAAGAGGCCGAGAATCATCGCGAACGCGTAGTGATACACGTACCCCGACTGTATGTGGCGGATCACCGCGGAAGTCCAACCGATCACGCGCGCCGTGCCGTTGACCGCCAGTCCGTCGATCAAGAGCACGTCGCCGACGCGCCAGAGCAGCCGCCCGAGCTTGCGCGCGCCGGCGGCGAAGACGCGGTCGTTGAACTCGTCGACGTAGTACTTGTTGATGAGTACCCCATAGAGCGCGTTCACGCGCCGGCGGACGCGCTCGGGAAGTCCGGGCTCGCGCAGATACAGAAACCACGCGAGCCCGAGGCCCGCCAGCGCCAGCAGGAACGGGGCGCTCGTCAGGCCGTGCGCCACAAACGGGCCGAGTCCTTCGTAGTGCTCCTCGATATGACCGACCACGTCGTGCGCCGGCAGCACCTTGATGGCGTCCGCGAAGTAGCCGTCGAACGCGAGCGGCTCGAGCAGGAAGGCTCCGGCGAGCACCGACGGGATCGCGAGCAGTATGAGCGGAAGCGTCACGACGAGCGGCGACTCGTGCACGTGATGCGCGGTCTCCTCGTCCATGCGCGGCTTGCCATGGAACACGAGAAACAGCAGGCGGAAGGTGTAGAACGAAGTGATGAACACGCCGCTCAAGACGGCCGCGTAAGCGATGCCGCTGCCGGGCAGGCTCGACCGATGCACCGCTTCGATGATCATGTCCTTCGAGAAAAAGCCGGCAAACGGTGGGAAGCCGGCGAGCGCCAGCGACCCGATCCAGGCGGTGATGAAAGTCGCCGGCATGTACTTCTTCAGCCCGCCCATCTTGCGGATGTCCTGCTCGTGGTGCATCGCGATGATCACCGAACCGGCGGCGAGGAAGAGCAGCGCTTTGAAGAACGCGTGCGTCGCGAGATGGAAAATCCCGATGCTGTAGGCGGAGGCCCCCAGCGCGACCATCATGTAACCGAGCTGCGAGAGCGTCGAGTACGCGATGATGCGCTTGATGTCGTTCTGCACGATGCCGACCAACCCCATGAAGAAAGCGGTAATCGCGCCGATCACCAGCACCACCGAAAGCGCCGTTTCCGAGAATTCATAGAGCGGCGACATGCGCGCGACCATGAAGACGCCGGCCGTGACCATGGTGGCGGCGTGGATCAGCGCGGATATCGGTGTCGGACCTTCCATCGAGTCGGGCAGCCACACGTGCAGCGGCACCTGCGCGCTCTTACCCATCGCGCCGATGAACAGCAGGATGCACACCAGCGAAAGCACGTGCCAATCCGCCCCGGGAATGATTTGCAGGGTTTTATTCACCAGCTGCGGGGCAATGGCGAACACGGCGCCGTAATCCAGTGTGCCGAAGTAGTAGTAGATAGCGGCGATACCGAGCAGAAAACCGAGGTCGCCCACGCGGTTCACCAGAAACGCCTTGAGCTGCGCGTAAGTGGCGGACGGGCGGTCGAACCAGAAGCCGATCAGGAGATACGACATCAATCCCACCGCTTCCCAACCGAAGAAAAGCTGCAGGAAATTGTTCGACATGACGAGCATCAGCATCGCGAACGTGAAAAGCGCGATGTAGCTGAAGAAGCGCTGATAGCCCGGATCGTCGCGCATGTAGCCGATGGTGTAGACGTGCACCATGAGCGATACGAACGTGACGACGACCATCATCAGCGCCGTGAGCGGATCGATCAGGAATCCGATCTCGAGCGGGAGATCGCCGCTCATGCCCCATGCATAAACCGTCCCGTTGAAACGGTGCCCGGCGAGAACGTCGGGAAGCACGATAAAGGCGGACAGGCCGAAAGCGGCCGCGACGCCGAGGATCGTGACGCTGTGCGCCACCACGCGCCCGGTCTTCCCGC
>JAJPKH010000006.1 GCA_021323795.1 Acidiferrobacteraceae bacterium
GGCCGTTCCTACGAAAAGTTGTGCAGCGTCTACGGCGGCGATTTCGTCCACTTCGGCGACGGCAGCAATATCGGACTCAATCCATTTCCGCTGGTGCGCGAATACGATGGCGAGGAAGGCGAGGAGGACATGATCGTCGGCCTCTTGCAGGCGATGGCGGCGCCGACGCAGCCGTTGACGGATTTCCAGACATCGGCATTGAAGAGCATCACCCGGGAGGTGTGGGACCGGAAGAAACATCTCACGCGGGTGGATGACGTCGCCGAGGCATGCCGCAACCACGCGGATCGCCGCATCAAAGATATCGGGGACCAGCTGTATCCGTTCACGAGCAAGGGGGGCTACGGGCGATACTTCGCCGGAAAGAACAACGTGTCTTTTAACAAGGACTTCGTTGTCCTGGAGCTCGAAGAGCTAAAGGGCCGCAAGCACTTGCAGCAAGTCGTGCTGCTGCAGTTGATCTATCAGATTCAGCAAGACATGTACCTCGGCGAGCGCGGCCGGCCGAAGATCGTCATCATCGACGAGGCGTGGGACTTGTTGACGCAGGGCGACGTTGCAAAGTTCATCGAGCACGGTTACCGGCGGTTCCGGAAGTACGGGGGATCGGCCATCACGATTACTCAGTCGGTGCGCGACCTGTACGAAAGCCCGGCCGGTAAAGCGATCGTCGAAAACTCTGCGTTTATGCTGCTGCTGGGCCAGAAGGCCGAGACGGTGAATGCGCTAAAGGAGGATGGCCGGTTGCCGCTTTCGGAGGGCGAATATGAGTTGCTCAAGACCGTGCGGACCGAACCGGGCGCCTATTCCGAGATCTTCTTTATTACACCCGGTGGCCGAGGTATCGGCCGGTTGATCGTCGAGCCGCTGCGGCGGTTGCTGTATTCAACCAAGGCGGATGAAGTCCAGGCGATTGCAGAACGCCGCAGTCGGGGGATGAGTGTGGTCGAAGCGATCGAGTCGCTCCTACAAGAGAAGACCCGTGGAATCCCGCGAGCCGCCTAGCTCCCCTCGACCCGCAATTATGAGCGCTGTCTTGGCCGGCGCTTTTGCCGGCGCGGCAGCCGCCGCGGGAATCTCATGGTACCTCGCCCAAGAGCGTGCTGAAGAAGCGAAGCTGCGCCCGCCGCTTGCAATAGTGGACTTCGCGACTCTCGTTACGCGCGAAGCAGGCCCCCCGCGGGCTGCCGACGACCTCGACCGGCGAATGATGACGGTGAAAAAGGCCGTGCAAAAACTTCGCGACGCCGGCTTTCTTGTTCTCGATAGCCAAGGGGTTCTCGGAGCCCCGGAGCTGCTCTATGTTCCGGTCGATCGGCTGGATTGAGCCTTGGACGGCTCGCAGCGCCGCTCTGTTCGCTGCGAAAGCGGGCGTTTTGCTGGTTGCCTTGGCAGTAGCTCAATCCTACTTCGTTAAGCGATACCGGATAGCGATCGACACTCAAGCTACCCAATGCCTGCCCGGTACTCGCATCTATCTCGTGGACACATACACGCGGGACGTTCGGCGCGGGGACGTTGTCGTATTTTCCGCGCGTGGCCTCGACAAGTTGATTGAGCAAGGGCACGCCGCTGCGCAGGCGTTAGCGCCGTCTTATAGGGACGGTACGAAGCTCATCAAAGTAGTTGCCGGCGTTTCCGGCGACCGGGTCGTGGTTAAAGACGACGGCGTGACGGTAAACGGGAAAGCGGTCGGTGAAGGCTTGGACCTCGCCGTAACGCTTGCACGCCCGCCGGAAGCGTTCGCCCGCGATGAGCAGGTGCCAGTGGGAATGTATTGGGTGATGGGAGAAACACGAGACAGCTTCGATTCGCGCTACTGGGGTTACGTCGCGCGAACGCAGGTGATCGGACGCGCTTATGGAATCCTTTAAACGAGAGACATTTGCAAGCATGAGTGAAAGGGACGGTGCGCTGGTGATAGTGGCTTTCGTGGCGCTTCTTTTCCTACTGGCAGTGACGGCACCCACAGCCGCCGATGTCATGGCGGACGCTGCTTCGATCGCGGAGCAGGGCAGCGCCCTGCGGGAAAATGCGACGCGCGAAGAATTACCTCTGTGGCTCCGGCCGAAAGCCATACCGGAAGATGACATCGATGTGATTCAGGTACGGTCACGAAGAGTCATTGATGAAGCCATGGGTCAAGCGGTCGGGCAGGCCAGAATCGCAGGGTTGGCCTTGCCAGGCCGCCGAGTGGAAGTGTTCGTTTCGGTGTCGCTCGGAGACGCCGTGCTGCGCGAGATCTTCCAGGAAGCATCGGGACGCAGCGACGTCACCGTCATGTTTCGCGGCGTACCGGAGGGCGAGTCGCTCACCGTCGGAATACGGCGGATTCATAGCTTGCTGAAAAAACTCGACCCCGTTCCGAACGTCGTGATTGATCCAAGAAAGTTTCAAGAGCGCCAAGTTGCATCCGTACCGGAGGTAGTCCTCGTCTCGAACGCCACGGTAATCGCGCGGGCGAAGGGTATTGCTGGCATCGACGCGTTTCTGCGGCGAGTCGATTCCGGAAAGCGCGGCGACATGGGTTTACTGGGACCGACTCTCGCGGTTATTGAACCGGACTTGATCGAAGTAATGCAAAAACGCCTGACGGCATTGGAGCTGCGACGGAAAATGGCCAACGCGATGCAAGATTATCTGAGCAAAGCAGCCTTTGTTCAGATTCCTCCAGTAACCGAAGAGCGAGTACGACAAATCGACCCCTCGATTTATGTAACGCATGACATAACAGACGCGAGCGGCCGCGTCTTGACGGCCGCCGGCACTCGGATCAACCCGCTCGACAAGGTTCCATTCAACGCACGCATCGTTGTTTTCGACGCGACCCAAGAATGGCAAAGAGGTATTGCTCGAACGTTGGTCCGGGATGCGAAATCCAAAGCGATCCTGCTCGCCACTCGATTGGACAGGGAAGCGGGCTGGAGGGGATTGCGGCAGCTCGAAGAGGAGCTACGCGCGCCTGTCTATTTGCTCACTCCCGAAGTGCGCGATCGGTTCCAGATCGAGCGGACGGTGTCGGTCATAGAAGCGAGAGGGCGTGTATTCGAAGTGCGAGAAGTGCCGGCCCCGCAATCGAGGCAGGACTAATGCACGGAATCGCGCTGCAACCCATTGTTCGCGTCGATGGCCAAATCCTTGGCCACGAAATCCTGATCCGGCGTCGCGGTACGGACGGCCGCTGGAGACTGCCGGCGGATTTTCTGCCCGCGCCTTCGGCTTCGCACCCCGGTCGATGGATGGCCGACATGTATGTCGCCGATCGCGTGCGTCTTGACGACCGGCTGCGCTCGCTGCCCGGCAAACTGTTCATCAATGTGTCGCACGCGACGCTCGAGCGAGAGGAGATTTTCCGCCAGTGGGTCGCCATTTTGCGCACGGCGGTACAGAGGAAACTGAGCCAAATCGTCGCCGAATTTAGCGAAGACACGAACCTGCCGGATGGGGTGCTAGCGGATCGGGTCGCTGACATCCGTGCCCTTGGCGTGGCGACAGCGATGGATGACTTTGGGACAGGCAATCACCGGCTCGATCTGCTGAAGGAGCCGTTATGGGACTGGGTCAAGATTTGGTGGCCGGCGTCGTCGCTTGACGAGCGCGAGCTGACGAGGGCAAGCGAGTTCTGTCACGGCAACGACATACCGATCGTGATGGAAGGCGTCGAGCAGCA
>JAJPKH010000277.1 GCA_021323795.1 Acidiferrobacteraceae bacterium
GGCAGAAAACCGGCAGCGGCTGGTATCGCTACGAGGCCGGCAAGCGCGACGCGATTCCCGATCCGGCGGTCGAGGAGCTGATCGTCAACTTCCGCAAGGAGAAGGGCGTGACGCCGCGCAAGATCAGCGACGAGGAAATCGTCGAGCGCTGCATCTACGCGCTGGTCAATGAGGGCGCGCGCATACTCGAAGAAGGCATCGCGTTGCGCGCGTCGGACATCGACATGGTGTATCTCACGGGCTACGGGTTCCCGCTGTATCGCGGCGGGCCGATGTTCTACGCGGACACCGTCGGGCTGTACGGGGTGGTCCGCCGCATGCAGCGCTTCGCCGCGGCCAATCCGCGCGACGCGAAATTCTGGGAGCCGGCGCCGCTGCTCGCGAGGCTCGCGGCCGAAGGCAAGACGTTCAACGGTTGAGCGGAGGCGGTGATGGCGGCGAACGTGGAGCAGGGAGCGCGCCGGGCGACCTTCCGGCGGATGCAGGACAGCACCGCCGAGGATTGGCGGATCATCGCCGAAGATTTCAAGGCGTACGCCGCGACATTGCCCGACCGCGTGCTGGCGCATTTACGCCTGCTCGCGGGCGACTGCGGCGGCTTTCCCGTCGATCGGCTGACGCACTCGCTACAGACCGCGACGCGCGCGTGGCGCGACGGGCGCGACGAGGAGTACGTGGTGTGCGCGCTGCTGCACGACATCGGCGACACGCTCGGCTCGTTCAACCACCCGGACATCGCCGCCGCCGTCGTGAAGCCGTTCGTGTCGGAGGAGAATCACTGGATGGTGGAGAAGCACGGCGTGTTCCAGGCGTATTACTTCTTCCATCATCTCGGCATGGATCGCCACATCCGCGAGGCGCACCGCGCGCACCCGTATTTCGAGCGCACCGCCGAGTTCTGCGAGCTGTACGACAATCCGGCGTTCGACCCGCGCGGGGAAACCGTGGCGCTGGTCGAATTCGAGCCGATGGTGCGGCGCGTATTCAGCCAGGTGAAAAACACGATCTACCGAACCATGAACGAGCAGCCGGGTAATTGAATTTTTGAGGAGCGCTTTTTTATGAACGAAGCAGTGGTGGTTTCCGTCGCCCGCACGGGTCTCGCGAAGTCCTGGCGCGGCGCGCTCAACATGACGCACGGCGCGACCATGGGCGGCCATGTAGTCAAGCACGCGATCGAGCGCGCGCGGCTCGAGCCGGGCGAAGTGGAGGACGTATTGATGGGATGCGCGACGCCGGAAGGCGCGACCGGGGCCAACATCGCCCGCCAGATCGCGCTGCGCGCCGGTTGCCCCGTCACCGTCTCCGGCGCGACGATCAACCGCTTCTGCTCCTCGGGGCTGCAGACGATCGCCATGGCGGCGCAGCGAATCATCGCGGGCGAAGGCGATATTTTCGTCGCCGGCGGCGTCGAATCGATTTCCTGCGTGCAGAACGAAGCCAACCGCCATATGGCGCTGGAGCCGTGGCTGCTCGAGCACAAACCGGAAATTTACTGGACCATGCTGCAAACGGCGGAGAACGTTTCCAAGCGTTACCAGATCGGGCGCGAAAAGCAGGACGAGTACGGCGTGCAGAGCCAGACGCGCGCGGCGGCCGCCGCCGCGGCCGGCAAGTTCAAGGACGAGATCGTGCCGATCACGGTGACGATGGGCGCGGCCGACAAAGACAGCGGGCGGCTTTTTACCAAAGAGGTGACGCTCGCGGCGGACGAAGGTATCCGCGCCGATACCACGTTCGAGGGCGTCTCCAAGATCAAGCCCGCGCTGCCGGGCGGCGTGATCGCCGCGGGCAACGCCAGTCAGTTTTCCGACGGCGCGGCCGCGACGGTGGTGATGAGCGCGAAGCTGGCGGAAAAGAAAGGCCTGCAACCGCTCGGCATCTTTCGCGGTTTTGCCGTCGCCGGCTGCGAGCCCGACGAAATGGGTATCGGGCCGGTGTTCGCGGTGCCGAAACTGCTCAAGCGCGCCGGCAAGAAAGTCGAAGACATCGATCTCTGGGAGCTGAACGAAGCGTTCGCGGTGCAGGTGATTTATTGCCGCGATCGCCTCGGCATTCCGAACGACCGGCTGAATGTCGACGGCGGGGCGATCGCGGTCGGCCACCCTTACGGCGTCTCCGGCGCGCGTCTCGCGGGCCACGCGCTCATCGAAGGCAAGCGCCGCGGCGCGAAGTTGGCGGTCGTGACCATGTGTATCGGCCGGCATGGGAGCGGCCGGGTTGTTCGAGGTGGCGTAGCGAAATTTCGAAAGTACCGGAGGCGCGAAAGGCGCCTCCGGTTTTTAGGCCGCAGCAGGAATCATCCAATGAACGTTAAGAAACTTTTCGACCTGGCCGGCAAGACGGCATTGATCACCGGCGGTTCGCGCGGGCTCGGTTTGCAGATGGCGGAAGCGCTCGGCGAGATGGGCGCCAGGATCGCCATTACCGCGCGCAAGCCGGCGGAGCTGGAGGAAGCGGCGGCGCGCCTGAAGCAGCGGGGCATTGAGCCGTTGACCATCACCAACGATCTTTCCAAATTCGACACCATTCCCGGCGTAGTGGCCGGCGTGCTCGAGCGTTTCGGCGCGATCGACATACTGGTGAATAACGCCGGCACCACGTGGGGTGCGCCGGCCGAAGACTATCCGGCCGACGCCTGGAACAAGGTGATGAACTTGAACATCAACGGCATGTTCTTCTTGAGCCAGGAGGTCGGCAGGCGCTGCATGATTCCGAAGCGCACGGGCAAGATCGTCAACATCGCCTCGGTGGCGGGCTTAAGCGGCAATCCGCCCGACATGAGCACGATCGCTTACAACACCAGCAAAGGCGCGGTGATCAACTTCACGCGCGCGCTGGCGGCGGAGTGGGGCAAGTACAACATCAACGTGAACGCCATTTGCCCGGGGTTCTTCCCGTCCAAGATGTCGCAGGGCCTGCTCGAAAAAATCGAGAAAGCGGTAATCGCGATGACCCCGCTGCACCGCCTGGGTGGCGAGGAGGATCTCAAGGGCGTGATCGTGTTCCTGGCGTCCGAGGCATCGCGCCATATTACCGGCCAGTACATCGCGGTCGACGGCGGCGCCTGCATCACCTGATTCCGAGGGCGACCGCGTGAGCGAGAAAAACTTGCAGTGGGTACTGGCGCGCCGCCCGGTGGGCGCCGTGCAAGAGAGCGATTTCCGGCGGGTGGAAAGCGACATCCCGAAGATCGGCGATGGACAGTTTCTCGTGCGCAGCCACTACCTTTCGCTCGATCCTTACATGCGCGGGCGCATGAGCGACGCCAAGTCCTACGCCAAATCCGTCGAGCTCGGCGAAGTGATGGTCGGCGGCGCGGTCGGCGAAGTGATCGAGTCGCGCCATCCGGGCTTCAAGCCGGGCGATAAAGTGGTCGGGGCTTTCGGCTGGCAGCTCTACGCCGCGAGCGACGGGTCCGGCGTGCAGAAGATCGACGACCGGCGCGTGCCTATCTCGGCCTATTTGGGCGTGCTCGGCATGCCGGGCGCCACCGCGTACATCGGGCTGCTCGACATCGGCCAACCCAAAGCGGGCGAAACCGTCTTGGTATCCGCCGCGTCCGGCGCGGTCGGCAGCGCGGTCGGGCAGATCGCGAAGATCAAAGGCTGCCGCGCGATCGGCATTGCGGGCGGCGCCGAGAAATGCCGGTACGTCGTCGAGGAGCTCGGCTTCGATGCGTGCGTGGACTACAAAGCCGGCAGGCTGGTGGAGGATCTGAAGCGCGCGGCGCCGAACGGGGTCGATGTGTATTTCGAAAACGTCGGCGGCGCAATTTTCGACGCCGTGCTCGGATTCATGAACCCGTTCGGCCGTATTGCGGTGTGCGGGCTCATCTCGCAATACAACGCCACCGAACCTTACGGCACCAAGAATCTCCGTTACATTTTGACCAGCCGCCTGCGCGTACAGGGTTTCATCGTTTCGGATCACCTGCCGCGCTGGCCGGCGGCGCTCAGGGATCTCGCCCAGTGGGTGTCCGAAGGCCGGGTGAAATATCGCGAGACGGTGGCGCAGGGGATCGAGAGCGCCCCGGCGGCCTTCATCGGTTTGCTCGCGGGCAAGAACTTCGGCAAGCAAGTGGTCAAGCTCATCTAACCCGCCATTGCGGCCATGCTTTACGCGCTCAACGTCTTCAATCTAATACCGGGACGGGAGGACGACTACCGCGAGTACAATCTGCGTGCCGGCCGCGTCAGCAGTTTCTCGATCAAGCGGCGCAGAACGACATTCATCGCCTGCGCGAAGCGGCGACGACCGAGTACATCTGGACCTTGTACCAACCGTGGGACATGAAGGCGTGGGTGCGGGAGAATCAAAAGGGGAGGTAACGAGCCATTTCGTGGGTACCGGACCGATGCGCGAGGCGCATCGCTTCGACGTCGCCCGCTTGGCCGGCTACATGCGCGCGCACGTGGATGAATCCGTCCGCGCCGTCGAGGTGGAGCAGTTCAAGGGCGGGCAGTCCAACCCGACGTACCTGATACGCGCCAACGGCAAGCGCTACGTCCTGCGCCGCAAGCCGCCCGGCAAGCTGCTGCCGTCGGCTCACGCCGTGGACCGCGAGTACCGCGTGATCAGCGCGCTCGCGCGGACCGAGGTGCCGGTGGCCAAGACCTACGCGTTGTGCCTGGACGACGCGGTCATCGGGACGGCGTTCTACATCATGGATTATGTCGACGGCCGCGTGCTGTGGGACCCGCGGCTGCCCGGCATGACGCCGCCGGAACGCCGCGCGATCTTCGATGAGATGAACCGCGTCATCGCGCTCCTGCACAGCGTCGATTATCGGGCCGTCGGTCTCGGCGATTATGGCAAGGCGGGCAGTTATTTCGCGCGCCAAATCGACCGCTGGACCAAACAGTATCGCGCCGCGGAGACGGAGAGAATCGAGGCGATGGAGAACCTCATCGCGTGGCTGCCGCAGCACATCCCCGCCGACGACCAAACGCGCATCGTCCACGGCGACTACCGCATGGACAACGTGATCTATCATCCGACCGAGCCGCGCATACTCGCGGTGCTCGACTGGGAGCTGTCGACGCTCGGCCATCCGCTCGCCGATTTCGCGTATCACTGCATGACCTGGCGCTTCGAGTCCGGACAGTTCCGCGGACTGGCGGGCGCGGATCTCCCGGCGCTCGGTATTCCGACGGAATCGGAGTACGTGGCCGCCTACTGCCGGCGCGTCGGGCGCGAGCGCATATCCGCGGCAGAATTCGAGTATTACATGGCGTTCGGCATGTTTCGCCTCGCCGGGATTTGCCAGGGCATCATGGCGCGCGCCCTGCAAGGCAACGCCTCGAGCCAGAATGCGCTCGACACCGGCCGCCGCGCGCGCCCGCTCGCCGAGGCGGCGTGGCGGCAGGTGCAGAACGTGATTGCGCGCGGCGGCTGAGTTCCGAGAGCGCGAGCAAGTTTCAAGCATCGGTCATTGCGAAGCGCAGCGAAGCAATCTTTGCTGTCGCGTATCGGTCGCTTGGAAGGTTGCTCGTCGGCCGCGCTCTCCGCAATGACGACTTGTTTAGAGCATCGCTAACGATATTTAGGTAAGAGGAATCACCGATGGATTTCGCGTATTCGGAAAAAACCAAGGCGCTGCAGGCGAAGATCAAAGCGTTCATGGACGCCTACATCTACCCGAACGAAGACAAGTTCTACGCCGAGATCGAGGACAATCGCCGCAAGGGCAATGTCTGGGTGCCGACGAAGATCGTCGAGGAGTTGAAGGCGAAGGCGCGCGCGCAGGGGCTGTGGAACCTGTTTTTACCCGAATCCGAATACGGCGCGGGGCTCACCAACCTCGAGTATGCGCCGCTGTGCGAGATCATGGGGCGCACGGCGATCGCGCCCGAGGTTTTCAATTGCAGCGCGCCGGACACCGGCAACATGGAAGTACTGGTGCGCTACGGTTCGCCGGAACACAAGAAAAAGTGGCTCGAACCGCTGCTCGCGGGCGAGATCCGCTCGGGGTTCGCCATGACCGAACCCGCGGTGGCTTCGAGCGACGCCACCAACATTCAGGCGAGCATCGTGCGCCAGGGCGACCACTACGTGATCAACGCCCACAAGTGGTGGACCTCCGGCGCCAACGATCCGCGCTGCAAGGTGCTCATCTTCATGGGCAAGACCGATCCCGACAGTCCGGACCGCCACCGCCAGCAGTCGATGCTGGTCGTGCCCGTGGACACGCCCGGGGTGAAAGTGGTGCGCCACCTGCCGGTGTTCGGCTTCGACGACGCGCCGCATGGCCACGCCGAAGTCGTGTTCGAGAACGTGCGCGTACCGGTGTCGAGCGTGCTGCTCGGCGAAGGCCGCGGCTTCGAGATCGCGCAGGGGCGGCTCGGCCCGGGGCGCATCCACCACTGCATGCGCCTCATCGGCTTGGCGGAGCGTGCGCTGGAAAAGATGTGCGAGCGCACCCTCAAGCGCGTCGCGTTCGGCC
>JAJPKH010000131.1 GCA_021323795.1 Acidiferrobacteraceae bacterium
CCGGCGCGGCGCAACGCCTGGGAACGGCCGCGGCCATCGGCGTGTCGATCGATGGCCGCGAACGTTTGATCGTAGTGGCGGAAGTTGACGCGCGGTCGTCGCGGCAGCCATCGAGCTTCGCCGGGATCTGTCGAGAGCTTCGCGCCGCTATTCACCGCGCGCACGACCTAACCGTGCACAACATTGTCCTGGTACCGCACCTCACCTTGCCGCGAACAACAAGCGGAAAGGTCCGCAGACATAAAGTAAAGCAGCTTTTCTTGTCGGGTCGGCTGGACGTCCTGCGAGTAGATGGCGCCGTGCCCGAAGAAGCCGCTACAGCACCCGGCCGCTCGGCCGACGCAACGCGACGCGAGGGAGACGATCGGGCGGGCTTGCGGTCAAAAATAGCGTAGTAGTCTCGGCGGCGCCCGGCGGCGCATTGATGAACACGCGTTTCAGCGCACGCGCCCCGTATTGGAGGTATCGACGGTACGCCCTACTTCCCACGACGGACCTGCTCGGTCTACTGCTTCGCGCCGGCACCCGGTAGGCGTCGCGCCATTCCGATCGTGACGTGCAAAGATTTCAGCTCCGCATGATGCAGCGCCGCGAGTTTCTCCAAGCGCCGTTTCCCTTTGGGCCGCAGGCGGATCTCCACTTGGCGACGATCGCTTTTGCTTCTCGTCCGATAAACCAGCCCGATCGTTTCGCACCTCGCGATGAGGGCCAGCACTCCGTGCGGCTGCGCTTGCAATCGTTCCGCAAGCTCCCCGACCGTCGCCCACTCGCGCCCGGGGAAGCCGCCAACATGAAGCAGAAGCTGGTATTGAAGAGGCGTGATGCCCGCGTTCCGGGTCGCCTGTTCGCTGAAGCGGAGAAACTGCCGCAGCCTATAGCGAAATTCCGAAAGCACCTCGTAGCGCCGTTTCGCAAGGCGTTGTGGCGGATTCGATGTTCGTCTCATGCGTCGCCCGGTCCTGGCCAATATGTCACGGTATGATATATTCCCGGCGTGGCATAGGGGCCGACAACGTCGACCCGTTCGTTTCGGAACTCTCGAGGCAAGGAGAGCAGGCGGGCTCCGGAGCTATCGAGATCTCGAGGTATCGTACAAAAATCGGAGGACGGCTGTCATGACGAAACCAATACGCGCCATCGCATCCCTGATCGTAATTCCACTGTTTGCTGTAGCCTGCACCACAGCGACCCAGAAAACGCCGCCAGCAAGCGCTCCACAAGCCGAGACTCGCGCGGCCCCGCCCGCCGCTCCCGTGACGACGCCGGCGCCGGCGCGCGCACCCGCGGTCACCCGGATTTCCTACACCGTCGTTCGTGGAGATCATTTGTGGGGCATCGCCTCGAAGGTGGCCGTGTACGGCAATCCCTACGAATGGCCGCTGATCTTCAAAAGCAACCGTGACACGATCAGCGACCCCGATCTCGTCTATCCGGGACAAGTGCTCTCCATCGACAAGAGTCCGTCGAGCGCGGACGTCTCTGCGGCGATCCGCCACGCCAAGACCCGCGGCCCGTGGAAATTGGGCACGATCGAAAAATCCGATCGCGACTACGTAGCGGCCTACGCGATGAAGTGAAGTAAGACGTCGCCGAAGGGACGCGCCTTCTCGAGAGCGACGGAACTCCGCTTTTACCGTCCCCTCTCTGCGTATGGACGCGGGTTTAAACGGCGCCAAACTCCTAAAGCACCGAGCCAGGCCGCCCGCGGCATCTATCACCGGCGTGTGACCGCGATGTTGGGTGGATGTCGGCTCGCTGCTTCGATCCGCGGCGCGCTGATCGCGGCCTGATCGAACGGACAACTGAGAGCGGTAAATGACCCGGGAACCGGTTCCTGAAAATGTGAAGCGTTTCATCCTCACCAGCATCACCTCCGTTCCTCATCTGGAGGCGATGCTCCTGCTTCGCAATGAACCCGCGCGGGCATGGGACAGCGGACAGGTCGCCAAACGGCTTTACACGAACGACAAGACGGTGGAGCAACTGCTGACGGATCTATGCGCCGCCGGTGTTCTGGTGGTCAGCGAGAACGCGCCTTTGTCCTATCGTTACCAGCCGCGTTCCGCCGAGCTTCGGGATATGATAGACCAGCTGGCCGAGGCTTATTCCAAGAATCTGGTGCAGGTTACCGACCTTATCCACTCGAACACAAATAGAATGGCGCAGCGGTTCGCGGACGCCTTCAAATGGCGAAAGGACGAATAAATGGCGGCGATCATCTACACGCTTTGTGCGCTGACGTCTTCCTGGTGTGCCTGGCTGTTGCTGCGCAGCTATTGGCGCAATGCCTACAAGCTGCTCTTTTGGAGCGGACTTTGTTTCATCGGTTTATCGGTGAGCAACGTGCTGCTGGTGCTCGACCGCTTGGTGTTTATAGGAGTGGATCTGTCCGTGTGGCGACTGACGGTGGCGCTGAGCGCGATGCTGCTATTGCTGCATGGTCTGATTTCCGAGAGGAAGTGAGGTGAAGATGGGCGATACACTTTTGCTCGGCGCCATCGCCATGGCGGCGGCGATCATAGGGCTGTTCTTCATGCACTTCTGGAGAAGCACGCGCGACCGTTTCTTTCTGCTTTTTGCGCTCGCCTTCTGGGCCGAGGCGGCCAGCCGCGTCTACATAGGATTGGCGAATACGATGCGAGAAGATACCCCCGGCGCGTATCTAATAAGACTCGTCGCCTACGGCTTGATCCTCGTCGCGATCATCGACAAGAATCGACCACGCCGTAGAAGCTAGCCGGCATGGCGGCGGCTCTGGATTTCGCGTTTCTGCCCGATTTTCCTCTGCCGCTGAACGCGCTCGCGCTGTTCGGCGCGCTCTTGCTGAGCGGCCTCGTCGGCGGCGCGCTGGCGCGGCGCGTGCGTTTGCCGGCGATCACCGGCTACCTCGCGGTCGGCATGCTGCTCGGTCAGACGGGTCTCGGGCTGCTCACGTCCGAACTCCTCGTGCAGGCGCGCGTCTTCGTCGATATTTCCCTCGGGCTCATCCTGTTCGAACTCGGTCGCCGCCTCGATTTCAATTGGTTGCGCAAGGATCGCGCGTTGCTTTATTCCGGGATCAGCGAGAGCGTGCTGTCGTTCATCCTGGTCTACGTGACGCTTTATTATCTCGACGTGCCGAAGCTCATCGCGGCAGTCGCCGCCGCGATCGGAATCTCGACCTCGCCCGCCGTGATCATGCTGATCGCACAGGAACAGCGGGCCGAAGGACAGGTCACCGAGCGCGCCTTGAGCCTGGTGGCGATAAACAGCGTTCTGGCATTTATCGTAGTGACGGTGCTGCTCGCGGTGCTGCACTTCGAGTATCAAGCGAGCGTCGTGACGGTGCTGCTGCATCCGCTGTACCTCCTGGCCGGGTCGCTGTTGCTCGGCACAGTCGCATGGTACGCGGCGCTGCGGCTCGGCGCCTGGCTCGGCAAACGCGAGGAACGCCAGTTCGTAATGCTGATCGGGCTCATTATCGTGACCGTCGGCTGTGCGACTTTGTTGAAGCTGACGGTGTTGCTGGCCCTCCTCGTGTTCGGCCTGCTGGTGAAAAACCGGGATCCGCAGCGCGTCCTTTTGCCGGTCGAAATCGGCGCTAAGGGCGAGTTGCTGTTCATCGTGCTTTTCGTCGTGACCGGCGCCGAGCTCGATGCGCGATATCTTCTGGTCGGCGGCGCCATCGGCCTCGCCTATATCGGCGCGCGCTTTGCGGGTAAGATCCTTGGAGTCATGCCGTGGGCGCTGATGAGCGGCTTGAGCGGCGAGAAGGCCGCGCTGCTCGGTCTCGCGCTGACACCTATGGCGGAATTCGCCGTCGCGATGGTGCAGGACGTGTGGGGACTTTATCCCGGGCTCGATCCACAAGCGTTCGCGGCGCTCGTATCGGCGGTCATCGTGCTCGAGATCATCGGTCCCCTCGTGGTGCAGTACACCCTTGTCCGCGCCGGCGAAACCGGCGTCAAGGAGCCCGACTAAGTGGAACAACTCACTTTCGAGCCCTCACAGGCATTTTCGATCGGCGTCGAGATCGAGCTGCAGATCGTGAATACGCGCGACTACAACCTGACGCGGGGCGCGCCCGATCTGCTCGCCCGCCTCGAACGCATCAAGCTCCCTGGCGCGGTAAAACCGGAAATCGCGCAAAGCATGATCGAGCTCAATTCCGGCGTAAACGCGAATTACGCCACGCTGCTCGGGCAACTCCGCGGTATGCGCGACGCGGTAGTGGAGCAGGTGGAACGGCTGAATCTGGCGGTCTGCGGCGGAGGTACGCACCCCTTCCAGCAATGGAGCGACCAGCGCATCTACCCCGCGGAGCGATTCAACTACGTCTCCGACCTCTACGGCTACCTGGCCAAGCAGTTCACGGTATTCGGGCTGCACATCCATGTCGGCTGCGCGTCCGGCGACGACGCCATTTACCTGACGCACGCCTTGTCGAGATACATCCCCCACTTCATTGCGCTGTCGGCGTCATCCCCGTTTTATCAGGGAGTCGACACCTCCTTCGATTCGTCGCGCCTGAACGCCGTAAACGCATTTCCGTTGTCCGGCTGCATGCCGTCGGTGCACACCTGGGCGCAGTTCAATGAATACTTCGCGCGCATGTATTCTTACAAGATCGTCGCGAGCACCAAGGATTTCTATTGGGACATCCGGCCCAAACCGGAATACGGCACGGTCGAAATACGCGTGTGCGATACCCCGCTCAACGTGGAGAAAGCGTCCGCCCTCGCCGCCTACGCGCAGGCACTGGCCCATCGGCTGATGGCGGAGCGACCCGCGCTGCCGCCCGACAGTTATGCGCTTTACAACTATAACCGCTTCCAGGCCTGCCGCTTCGGCATGAACGGCTACATCCTCGATCCGTCCACCAAGACCCATGTGACGATGACGAGCGACATCGCCGCGACGCTGGAGCAGCTCGCGCCTCATGCCGACGCAGTGGATGCGCGGACCGCGTTGAGCCAACTATCCGAGGACGTGGCGACGGCGCGAAACGACACGGCGTGGTTGCGCGAGCGCTATCGCGAGACCAAGTCGTTCACCGACGTGGTTCACGCCCAGGTGGGCCGGTGGAAGCAATAAATTCCGACGCCGCTCAAAGAACTTTTCCGGGATTCAGAATTCCGTACGGGTCGAGCGTTCGCTTGAGCGTACGCATGAGTTGAATTTCTTCCGGCGTCCGAGAATGACCCAAGTAGTCCCGCTTGAGCAAGCCGATGCCGTGCTCGGCGGAAATCGATCCTTTCCAGTCGCGCACCATGTCGTAGACCATCCGCTCGAGCGCCGCATCCTGCGGCTCGCCGTTTTCCGCTCCCACGTGCACGTTGAAATGAACGTTGGAGTCGCCGATGTGGCCGAACGAGACGCTTTGCGAATTGGGCCAGCGGCTTTTGACGGCGGTCCTGCACGCGTCGACGAACCGGCCGATGTCGTTGGTGGGAATGCTGATGTCGAACTTCGCCTGTAAATCGAGCAGCTGCGTGATCTCTCCGGAGGCGTCGCGCACGCGCCATAAGGCATTCGATTCGCCGCGCGATTGCGCGATCACGGCGTCTTCGATCAACCCCTGCTCCAGCGCCGCTTGCAGCATGTTTTCGAAGCGCGCTTGATCCGGCGTTTGGTCCGATCCGAGCGCTTCGATCAAAACATATCCGCCGTAGCCGTAGCGTATCGGCGGCGTTATCCCGGGAACCTTCCGCGTAACGAGCTCGTAGAAGTCGGGCCACATCATTTCGAACGCCGACAGCGCCCCACCCATCCCCTGTTTCGCATGCCGCAGCAAGGCCACCGCGTTTTCGTAGTCGGTGACGGAGCAGAGCGCGGTGCAGACGCTCTTCGGCTCGGGATGCAGGCGCAACACGACGCGCGTGATCACGCCGAGCGTGCCCTCGCTCCCGATGAAGAGGTGCTTGAGATCGTAGCCGGCGTTGTTCTTCAGCATCTTGTTGAGCGACGTGATGACGGTTCCATCCGCGAGCACCGCTTCCAACCCCAGGACCAGCTCGCGCATCATGCCGAAGCGAATGACGCGGTTACCGCCGGCGTTGGTCGCGGCGTTACCGCCGATCTGGCACGAGCCGCGCGCGCCCAGGTCCAACGGAAAGAAAAACCCGGCGGCGCGCGCCGCTTCTTGAATCGTTTGCAGCGGCGTGCCGGCCCGCGCGGTCATCGTCGCGGCGGCGGGATCGAGCTCTTCGATTCCCGTCATGCGTTCGAGCGACAGCAGCACGCTTTGGTCGAGCGGCGTTGCGCCGCCCGAAAGGCCGGTCAGCCCTCCTTGCGGAACCACGGGCAAGCGGTTCGCGTGACAGACGCGCAGCAGGTCGGACACGTCCCGCGTCGTGCCCGGCCGAACCAGGGCGAGCGGAGCGCCGCGCTCGATCGGCACGAACCAGTCGCTCAAATAGCGCGGGTCGATCGCGGAACCGACCTGGACTTGATCGGGGCCGACGGCCTCTTTAAGCGCTTCTAATATGACGTTGTGGTCCACGCTGGCTCCCGATCGCGGCGGGCGGCTGCGACACGATCAGGCGCTCCGCGTTAACTCGACAGGATACCGGGCAAGAACAGGCTGATCGAGGGAAACATGACGATAAGCGTAACGCGAAACAGCTCCGCCACGAAGAACGGCATCGCTCCCTTGAACGTCTCGCTCATCGGCACGTCTTTCGCAAGCGAATTGATGACGAAGACGTTCAGTCCCACGGGCGGCGTGATCAGCCCCAGCTCGACGACGATGAGAGCGATAATCCCGAACCATATTTTGACCGATTCGACCGGCATGCCGAAATCGAGCGCCGCGATCACCGGCCAGAAAAACGGAATCACCAGCAGAACGATCGACAGGCTGTCCATCAAGCAGCCGAGTATGATCAGGGCGATGAGCAGCAGCACCAGGATCACGTAAGGGGACAAGCCGCTTGCCACCACCGCCTGCGCCGCCGCCTGCGGTACGCCGCCGCGCGACATGAAAATGTTCAGCAGCTCCGCGCCGAGCAGGATCAGATAGATCATGCCGGAGGTTTTCGCGGTTTCGACCAGCGCGTCGATGGACCCTTTCCAAGTCAGCTTGCGGCGCATCAAGCCGTAAATAGCGACCAGGAACACGCCGATCGCGGCCGCGGGCGTCGGGTTGAACAGCCCGGCGTAGATCCCGCCGATCACCAGCAGGAAGATGATCACGACCGGCAGCACCGCGACGGTTGCGTCGCGCAGCTCCGAAGGATGTATTTTTTCACCCTTCGGTCCCGCCTCCGGACGCACCAAAACATAGACCGCGATCGTGAGCATGAAGAACAGCGTCGCCAGTAGTCCGGGAATGAACGCCGCCATGAAGAGCGTCGCGATGTTCGCCTCGACGATGATCGCGTAGACCACGAGCACCACCGAGGGCGGAATGAGAATGCCGAGCGTGCCGCCCGCCGCCAGCGCGCCGGTCGCGAGCGCGGGCGAATACTTGTAGCGCCGCAATTCGGGCAGCGCGATTTGTCCCATGGTGGAGGCGGTCGCGAGCGAGGAACCGCATACTGCGCCAAAGCCGGCGCACGCCGCGATCGCCGCCATCGCGACTCCGCCTCGCATCCAACCGAACCAGGCGTTGCCCGCACGGAAGAGGTCGCGGCTCAAGCCGACGCTGCTCGCGATGTAACCCATCAATACGAACATGGGAAGCACCGAGAGGTCGTAATTGGCGAACTTGGCGAACGCAAGATCTTTCAGTTGATACAGCAACACCGTCGGCCCGGAAAGCATCGTTATGCCGCCCATGCCGACGAGCAGCATCGCGTAGGCAACCGGCATGCGCATCACGATGAGCGCGACGAGCACGACGAGGCCGCCGATTCCTGCCTGGAGCGCCTGTCCCATGATTATTCGAAGCCGGTGGGAATGTCCGTGTGTGGCGTCGCTTTCACCAGCCCGACGATTTCACCCGCGCTCAACAGCGCGGCGATCACCAGCAGAAACAACGAAACCAGAATCGGCGGAAACGCGGTCCAGAGCGGAATGCCGATGATCGGGGTGTATTCGGAATGACGGTAGTAATCGATCATGCCGTCGGTCATCCGCCACAGCAGGAGAGCGGCGAACGCGACCGCCACGAGCGCGCCGAGCAAGTCCATTGCCGCCTTGGCCTTGGCCGGTACGCGCATCGTGAAAATATCGACAATCACGTTGGCGCGCGCGAGCTGCGCCAGCGGCAGAAAGCAGAACACCGCGACGGCGACACCGAACTGAACGATCTCGAAATCGCCGGCGAGAGGTCTGTTGAAGAAAAACCCCGCGGCGGCGCTGTAAGCCGTCATCAGCGCGATGCTGACGAGCAGCAGCCCGCCCAAGCCGTAGGCCCACAAGCGGATGAAAGAACGGGCGAGGCCGACGAGCCTCGCCCATCCGTTCTTCCTCGACGCCGCGGAACGTCTAATCGAGGACGTCATTCCGTCTCGGTCCCGGCGTTACTTTTCCTTGCTGTGTTTGGCGACCGCCGCGCGCGCGGCGTTAACCAGGGCGCGACCGTCGATACCCTTGTCTTTTACCTCGGCCACCCAGCGATCGACCACCGGCTCGAGCTTGGCTTGGAAATTCTTCAGCTCGGCCTTGGGAATCATGATGTGCTGGTTGCCGTGGGCGAGCGCCGCCTTGAGGCCGGCGTCCTCGTCGCGGGTCCAGACCCGGCCGACTTCGATCGCCAGGTCGCGTCCGGAGTTCTTATCGATGACGGCCTTGAGGTCCGGCGGCAACGAGTCGTATTTCTTCTTGTTCATGCCAATCAGGAACACCGAGGTCCCGAAGCGTACGCGGTCCTCGCCTTCGATCTGGTATTTGGTCAGCTCCTGTATTTTCAGCGCCGGGATGATTTCCCAGGGGATCAGCGCGCCGTCGACGACTTTCTTCGAGAGCGCCTGCGGCAGATCCGGAACCGGCATGCCGACGGGATTCGCGCCGAGCGCCTCGATCGTCCAGGCGCCGGTGCGCGTCGGCGTGCGCAGCTTCTTACCGGCCAAGTCGCCGACCTTCCGCACCGGCGTATCGACCATGTGAATCGCCTGGCCCGCGTGCACGTGCAGCACGATCACCTTGACGTCCTCGTATTCCGGCGCGAGATACTTGTCGAACAAATCCAGCATGGCCAGGTTGGTCGCGACCGCATTGTTCGTGTGGACGAACGGAAGCTCGAAGGCTTCGGTCCGGGGGAACTGACCGGCGGTATAGCCCGTCAAGGTCCAGATGATGTCGACAACGCCGTCGCGCAGTTGCCGGATCAATTGCGGCGGCGCGCCGCCGAGGGACATCGAGGGATAGATCTCGATCTTGATACGACCTCCCGAATCCTTTTCGACCCGTTTCGCCCACGGCTCGATCATTTCCGTCTGTGCCGGCGACTTGGGGCCGAGAAAGTGATGGAATTTGAGCGTCACTTCCGGCGTCGCCGCCTGAACCGGATTACCGAGAACGAACAATGTCACCCCCAGGCTAATGGCGGGGATGCTGAACCATCTCATGATGTATTTCATCGCTAACCTCCTAGCTGGATCTATTAACAGCTTCTTCTCGCGTCACCGAGCGTACGCGTTGTTGCTATTGCCCGCCGGCAAACGCCTCCATCTCCGGGGCGCAAGCAAGAGCGGCACGCATCATGCCTTTAACGCGGGCGGAATTGGTAGTACACGCCCCTCCGCGCTCGCGCGCTATGTCGTTATTTGCAGCGCGCGAAGCACTGCCAGACGCACGAAGCGAGGTTCACGGCACTATTATGAAATCGCCCATCGCGCCCTCGTGCATGAAAACGCACTTCCAACGCTGTTTCCCCCGGGCCTGCTTCGGTTTACGCATGATATGACCGCATGGTATATATCAATCAAATTTATTTATTGAATCGCGCGCATTCATTGCATGAATCTACGCCGCATCGATCTGAACCTCTTGGGCGTGTTCGACGCCATCTACGAAACCCGCAGCGTCACGCTCGCAGCCGAGCGCTTCGGCATCACTCAGCCGGCCATGAGCAACGCCCTGTCCCGTTTGCGCGAGGTGTGCGGGGATGCGCTCTTCGTGCCAACGGCAAAAGGCATGCAACCGACGCCTTACGCGTCGGAGATCGCCGGCGCCATCCGCGAAGCGCTGCAAGGTGTGCACACGATTCTGGGGCATCGCAAATCGTTTGATCCGTCCTCGAGCGATAGGACCTTTCGCTTCCACATGACGGACATGGGACAGACGTATTTTCTCCCACTCCTGCTCCAACACTTGCACAAGACGGCGCCCCGTTTGCGTCTGGAGGCGGAAACGTTGCCGCTCGAGTCGATCAGCGATGCGCTGGCGGCCGGTCGCATCGACTTCGCCGTGGGTCGGCTCCCGAAATTCAGTGCACGCGGCGCGAAATCCGAGGTGCTTTTCGCCGATCACTACGACGTATTGATGCGGGCCGGACATCCGGCCGGAGGAAAGGGCCTTACGCGCAAAACCTTCCTTGACGCCTCGCATGCGATCGTCAGCTCGGCGAGCGGGGGTCACAAGGTGCTCGAGGAAACGCTCATTAAGCTGAACGCCCGCATCGTGCTGCGCGTGACGAACTTCATGGTCATTCCGATGATCCTCCCCCGCACCGACGCGATCGTAACGGTACCGGCCGGCCTGGCGGCGGAGCTCACCAAGACGGAAATATTCGAGAGGCATCCCCTCCCCATCGACATCCCCGCCTTCGAAGTATCGATCTTCTGGCACGAGCGCTTCGATGCCGATCCCGCAATAGATTGGATGCGCAACCAACTCTTCGAGCTATTTTCGAAGAACGATCGGAGGTCGGCTCGAGCTTCCTGATCCCGCCATCCGAAGAAATCCGCGAGCGCTATCCGTGCGAAGCGTCTCTGATTCACGTGTTTTTACATTACTCTTCTGAAGTCTATTGATACTACGAGATAATATTTTCACTCGCGGCAGGTAGCCAACGCACGAAAGACGGTCGGCCGGACCGGAGGTTTGCAGGAACTGCCTGTCGAGGAGCGTGCGGGATGTGGGCCGAAACCGAGAGTGCGCTTCGGGTAAAGTCGCGCACCGGTAACTATTTCCCGGCGAGACATGCCGAAGACCGAGCTACCGGATTTTTAAGGCGCTCTTGCTCGTAACGGCGCCTGCTCCGGCAACAACGTAATATTCAGCTCCAATACTTCGCAATTGCCCTCCCGGTCGAGCTGAATCTTGACCGCATCCTGGTCGATCGACACGTACTTGCGGATCACGTTCAGAAGCTCTTCCTTGAGCAGCGGCAGGTAGTCCGGGCCGCCTCTCGGAGAGCGCTCGCGGGCCACGATGATCTGCAACCGTTCCTTGGCAACCGTCGCACTTTTCTTTTTCTGTGAAAGGAAGTAATCGAGGAATTTCATGTTCTACGTCCCGAACAACCGGCCGAAAAGACGCCGCTTCTCCACCAGAAAGCGGTGCGGTCGTTCCTCGCCCAGGTACCGCGCGACCGCATCCATGTACGCCTGCCCCGCGTCACTCTCATCGTCGAGAATGACCGGTACGCCGGAGTTCGAAGCCGCCAGCACCGACTTGGACTCGGGAATCACTCCCAGCAGGTCGATCGAGAGAATCTCTCGAACGTCGTCGACGCTCAGCATTTCACCCTTCTGGACCCGCGCCGGAGAATAACGAGTCAGCAACAGGTGTTCCTTGACCCGCTCCTGGTTGCGTTCCGCGCGCCGGGTTTTGCTCGCGAGAATGCCCAGGATGCGGTCGGAATCCCGCACCGAGGAAACCTCCGGGTTGGTCACGACGATCGCATCGTCCGCAAAATAAGCGGCCAGCAAAGCTCCCCTTTCAATGCCGGCCGGGGAATCGCAAACGATGTAATCGAAGTCCTTCGCCAACTGCTCCAGCACCCGTTCCACGCCTTCCTTGGTCAGCGCGTCCTTGTCGCGCGTCTGGGAGGCGGGAAGGATGGCGAGATTCTCCACCCGCTTGTCCTTGATCAGCGCCTGGTTGAGATTGGCCTCGCCGTTGATGACATTGACGAAGTCGTACACCACCCGGCGCTCGCAACCCATGATGAGGTCGAGGTTGCGCAGACCGACGTCGAAGTCGATCACGGCGGTCTTGTTGCCGGACAGCGCCAGGCCGGTCGAAATGGCGGCGCTGGTGGTCGTCTTGCCCACACCTCCCTTGCCCGAGGTGACCACGATTATTCTTGCCACGGTTTGCGTTCCTCCAATAAAAAAGTTGCTTCGGTCGCCGAAGGCCCGCTGTTACAGGTTTTCGATAACCAGACTGTCGCCGCTCAAAAAAACCTGCACCGGGTGCGTGCGTTCGGATTCCTGGATCTTCTCGCTCACCCGATAGTGCCCGGCGATCGAGATCAGTTCTGCGTCGAGGCTGCGGCAGAAAATCCGCGCTTCCGCGTTTCCCTTGACGCCGGCCAGCGCCCTGCCTCGCAACGCGCCATATATATGGATGTTGCCGTCCGCCAAGACTTCCGCACCCGGGCTCACCGTCGCGAGAACGACCAGGTCGCCGTCTTTGGCGTAGACCTGCTGTCCGGAACGCACCGGCTCTTTGATCAGCAAATTCGCCGCGCGCGCAGGAGGACCGGCGTCCTTCGCCGCCTTGCGCCGGCTCGGTTCCACCGCGCTCGCGGAAATCACGCCGATGCCGACGCCCGCCGCGATCCCGGCGAGCACGTCGCCCGCGCCGCGCAACCCCACCGGAACGAAACTGCGCTCGCGCAACAAACGGTCGAGCTCGGCGATGTCGAAAGCGCTCTGGGCGCCGCTCGACAACGACTCGAAATCCAGCAGTACGGGAAAATTTTGAAACAGGTCGGGGGCCGCGGCGATTTTGGCGTCGAGCTGTTCGGAGAAGGCATCGAGGTCGGACGTCAGCACGCGCAGCACGGAAAGGGTCATCATGCGCCCCTTCAGCTCGAACGCCGGGGGCGGTTCTTTAGGGAAATGCTGGATAAGGGCCATCTGTTACCAAGAGGCTCCTCTTGATTGTCGGCAAGGGCGCGCGTGCCGCCCCCTTAGGCGGAGCGCATTGTGGCGCGGCTCGGCGGGTTGACACTACGGGTGAGGTTATGCAGTCGGCGCTTCACGTCGTCGTGATTGCTCCGTTTATCGGCGGGTTGAGGCGGAGCAGACGGCGGCTCAGGCGGCGCATGGCGGAAGACCGCGCACGCGTCGGCCGACTGCCGCTCACCCAACCGCCGACGAGTCTTGCTTCTAATGGAGCCATCCGATGCGCGTTAGGTCGATTTCTTTTCGCGCTTTTTCAGCTCGTCGACACCTGCTCGCAGATGTTTCGGAAGCAAACGCAAGAACAGTTCGTTCCATTGCCCGGCTCCCCCGTTCGCCGGTCGAGCATCTCGCTTCAGGAAAAACAGCACCAACAAACCCGCTGCGACAAATCCGAGCCACAGCAAGAGCGCGAGGAGAAAGTTCGTCGCGCGCCACGTCAGCGCATACAACAAAACGAGAACGGCGCCGCCGACAACGCGCTGTTTATTCATCGACGTCATATCGCCGCTTCCCCTCCCCGTTGCTCCGGACTGCCGAGGCCGAAATGAATCGTAATGCTCGTTCTGGCCGCAGCGCCATCCCGCGGATTAGCGGTGATTGGTCTACTTATCGCGGCGCGATGATCTTCGTTTTCCATACCGTTCTCGCCGACATTGCTATTCGAGCCGACCGTCACATAAAGACGCGAGCCGTCGCGACTGGCGATGACATTCTTGGTCCAATGATGATTGATCGGTCCGGCCGGCAGGTCGGCGACTTTTGCACCGGGCGCGGTAATCCGCGTTGCGCCGTTCTCGTAGGGGAAACGCACGAGCGCATCCGTGTTGGCAACGTAGAAATCGCCGCCGACCAGCGCCATGCCGAAGGGGGAATTGAGCCCGCCAGAAAGACGGATCGGGTTTCCGCGACGAGCACGTCGCCGTTCGGAAGCGTATAGAGCCAGCGCGGATGATCGAGCCCAGTCGCGTAGGCGGCCACGGCGAGACCCGGCGCGGCGATCGGTTTTCCCCCGGGCGGCCACCCCCTTCGCCGGCGCGATATGAACGGTGGGTAGGAGCGTGCGGTTGGGTGGCGGCAGCGTCGGCTTCGCGCCCATACCGCCTGCTCCGGCAACTGCGCCATTTCTCCGCAACCGGCGAGACCTGTCGTCAACAAGCCGAGTAGTGGAAAAGCAATAGCCGCGTGCATCACGTGCCCTCCGTGGCGATTGGAAGCATGGTCTTTGAACACGGAAAGACGCGAAAGGTCCGCGCGCGGACCGCCGTTTCGCGACGGCGCGGCCGGCGCCAACCGCGGATAGTTCTACTAAGCCGTCTTTATGTCGGGCTCGATCCGTCGCTCGCGCGACGTGAGCCGCCGTCCCGAGCGCAGCAGCTCGACGAGCGCGTCGGCCGCCAACGGCTTACTGAAGTAATAACCCTGCATGAGGTCGCACCGGTGTTGATGCAGGAACGCGAGCTGCTCGCGCGTTTCCACGCCCTCGGCGACCACGTGGATGCCCAGCGTGTGCGCCATGGTGATAATCGCGTCCGTGATCGCGGCATCGTCCGGATCGTTGATCACGTCGCGCACGAAGGAGCGATCGATCTTGAGGTTGTCGATCGGAAAACGCTTGAGATAGTTGAGCGACGAGTAGCCGGTGCCGAAATCATCGACCGAGATGTGCACCCCCAAGGCGTGCAACTCCTTCAGTACCACCTCGGCCGTATCGACGTGCTGCAACAGGCTTTCGGTAAGCTCCAACTCGAGAAACTCGGGCGCCAGACCCGTTTCGCGCAATACGCGCCGTACGGTCTCGATCAGGTTCCTCTCGCGGAATTGGCGCGCGGACAAATTGACCGAGATGCGCAACTTCGGCAAACCCGCGTCTTGCCACGCCTTGTTCTGGCGGCACGCGCTACGCAGCACCCACTCACCGATCGGCACGATCAGCCCGGTTTCTTCCGCCAGAGGAACAAAGTCGGCGGGTGAAACCATGCCGAGCTCCCGATTCTGCCAGCGTATCAGCGCCTCCACGCCGACGACCGCACCGCTCTCCAGATCCACCTGCGGCTGATAGTGGAGCAGAAATTCGTCGCGTTCCAGCGCTCGGCGCAGATGCGTTTCCAGCGTCAGGCGCTTCGACGCCTCCACATTCATCTCTTGCGTGAAGAATTGATAATTGTTGCGCCCGAGCTCCTTGGCGCGATACATCGCGGCGTCCGCGTTCTTGAGCAGCCCGTCGACGCCGCGATGGTCCTGCGGATAGAGCGCGATGCCGATGCTCGCGGTCACAAACAGATCGCGCCCGCCGATGTGGAACGGATACGCAAAGTTGTCCAGCATCTTTTGCGCCACGCGCGCCACGTCTTCGTATTGGGCGACGTCGGCGAGCGCGATGGTAAATTCGTCGCCGCCCAGCCGAGCGATCACGTCGCCGCGGCGCACGCACTGGCGCAGCCGCTCTGCCACCGCCTTGAGCAGCGTGTCGCCCATCTCGTGACCCAAGGTGTCGTTGATGGTCTTGAACCGATCCAGGTCCAGGAACATCGCCGCGGCCAGGCGCTGGCGGCGCTTCGATTCGAGCAAAATCTGTTCGAGGTTCTCATTAAACAAGGTACGGTTCGGCAATCCCGTAAGCTCATCATAGTGCGCCAGGTAAGTCAGGCGCTCTTGCGTATGCTTCTGTTCGGTGATGTCGCGCGCCACCGTGAACCCGATGCTCCTCCCTCCCTGGTGCATACGCCCGGCGGTGACGTCCATATACCGGCGCACGCCGTTTTTTCCTACCCAAATGCGCTCGCCGATGGAAATGGCGCCGGACTTCCCCGGTGGAAAGTGCTGTGTGAACGATCCGACCGTATTGCGCGGGTGCAAAATGAAGTCGTACATGCTGATGGCGCCTTTGCCGAGGTCCTCGCGCGTGTACCCCAACAAGTCGAGGAAGGCGGGATTGGCGTCGAGCACTTGCCGCGCCTCCGGATCATAAAAGTAGATCGCCTCCATCGAGTTCTCGATCAAGGCGCGATAGCGCACCTCGCTGTCGTTCAACGATTGGGCCATCACCTTGGCGTCGGTCACGTCGCGTGCGATCGCAAAACCGATCATGCGGTCCTTTTGCCTGATTCTGCCGACATTGACCCGTACGTGTTTGCGCGCGCCGTCCTTGGTAAGCCACGTGCGCTCGCCGATGGAGAAGCCGCTGCCCGAATCCACGATGCGCTGGGAAAACTCATGGATGCTCCGTTTGTCGTGCTCGATGAAGTCATGCATCGAAAGCCCGCGGATTTCCTCCGCGTTGTAGCCCAACATCTTTTGGAACGCGGGGTTCGCCTCCAACACTTGTTTGGTTTCCAGATCGTAGAAGTAAATCGTCTCGACCGAGTTCTGAATGAAGGTGCGGTAGCGCTCCTCGCTGTCGTACAGATCCTGCGCCGTGCGCTTCACCTCGGTGATGTCCAGCATGATGCCGTGCAGTTGCACCGGCTCGCCGTCCCGACATATCACGGCTACCTTATCGCGGAACCACAACAGGCGCCCGTCGGCCGCGACCATGCGGTATTCGAACTCGTGCGCACGTCCCTCGCATGTCGCGCTCGCGCGATAGGCGACGGCGCGCTCCCGATCATCGGAATGCAAATGATCCTTCCAAAAGGTCGCGGATTCCTGCCACGCGCGCGCCGGATATCCGAGAATGCGCTCGGCCTGCGGACTGACGTAGGTGAATTGGAAAGTGCGGGGATCCGCTTGCCAGACGATCGCATCCACCGACTCGACCAGCGCGCGGTAGCGTTCCTCGCCCTCGCGCAGCGCCGCTTCGACGCGTTTGCGGCGGATGGCGTTGCCGAGCTGCGCGGCAATCAGGCTCGTCAGATCGAGCAGGTGCGCGTCTTCCTCGCGCCGCGTGCGCGTGCTGAACTCGAGGACCGCGACCACTTCCTGGTCGGCCAGAATCGGCACGCCCATGCGCGATTGGAAACCGGCGCGCGTGATGAGCGCCTTGCGCCGCGAGTATCGATCGGCATGGCCCTGGCGCAACCATTCGGGCTTCTTGCCGGCCCATACCCGACCGGGCAGACCTTGACCGCGCCGGAACGTGAAGTACTGCTGCGCGGTGGTATAACGTTCCAAATCGGCTTCGCCGTACCACGTGGCGCTGTGTTCCAGGCATATACCGGCCGGGCATGGCAGCCATGCCTGCCCCACGACCCACCCGGCGGCCTCGCAGATTCTTTGCAGCACCGTTCGCAACGCCGCATGCACGTCCTGCGCCTGACCGATCTCGGCCGTGATCGTGTGCAGCAGACGCAACTCCTCTTCAACGCGCCGGCGCTCGCGCACCTCCTGCACCAATCGGCCGGCGAGCGGCTTGATCTGCCATCGCAACAGCAGGAGCCCCACGAGCGCCAATGCCGCCAACGCGGCGAGCATTTCCCACAGGCGCGCGCGAATCGGCTGTTGCATCTCGGCCTTCTCGACCTTCAACAGCATGCCAAGGCCCGAGGAACCGATCGGCCCGTAAGCGGAGACCACTTCCCGGCCGCGATAGTCGTAATTAGTGCCCACGCCCTTCTCGCCCCGCAACGCATGGTGCATGGGTAACGGATCGGCGTTGGCGCGAACGCCGGAAACCTTCCCCGTGCGGTACTCCGGTTCCGCCAGCACGCACTGCAAACCCTCGCCGGCGGCCGCGCACACCACGACTGCGCCCGAGCCGCGCAGCCCGGAACGCTCCTTGAGCGCCGCATCGACCTTCGACAGGCGGATATCCAACGCGAGGGCGCCCAACCGCCGGCCCCCCTCCGCGAGTTTCAATTCGACGTGCATCACCAAGCCGTGATCCCAAAGCAGAACGGCCGGTTGCGCGAGCGCAAGCGGCATCCTGATTTCGGAATCGTTTACGAAGCGGCCCGCCCGCGCGAGCGCGCGGCCGCGCGCGTCGTAGATCGCCACACCGGCGATATCGACATGCCGACGCTCGAGGAGCCGCGCGAGAGCGAGTTCGAGCTTGGTCCGATCGCCGCGCGACTCGCCCCCGACCGTTGAACGCAGTAGCCCGTGCAAGTCGCTGCGCTGACCGATGTCGGTCGCCGCCCGCATCGCGTTCTCCATCTCGTCTTGAAATAAGCGCGCCCGGTTCTCCAATGAGAGGGTCAGCGTGCTCTTCATGGCTCGCTCGGTCTGCTCGGCCATGATGAGAAAACTGGCGACCGCGGCGGCGAACGCAATCAACAACAGAACGACACCGCTGACGGCGGTGATCTTCCAATCGACGTGGTCGATGTCGAAGTCGCGGTACCACGCTACGTGCCGTATCAAGCACCACAATCCCAGACCGAGCGCCCCGAGCAGCAATGCGGTCAGCGTCAGCGAAACATTGAACCAGTCGCTGCTCACGACGCGCAGGCCCGTCAGCTGATCGACCGCGTGAAACATGCCCAGGAGCACCACGCTCAAACAGGCGAGCTCCATCAGCCACGCGGCCCACCTGTTTTTGACGTGGTGCATGAAAGCGAGGATCAGACCGCTGAACAGGAAACCCGCCGCGAGGTGCGCGGGGATCGAAGCGAAGCTCGGAAAATTTGCTCTGCCGATGACGTCAACCAACGCGTCGACCAAGCCGAGCCCGGCGAGCAGGCTCCCGACGACACGCGCGACTCGCGCTCGATCGCGGAAAAGAAACGCGCTCCCGGCAAGCATGAAGCCCAGCGCGGCGTCGGGTCCAGGGACGATCCGTGTTTGCCAGCCGACCAGCCAAGCGGCGATACTGAGGCCGCCGACAGCGGCCAGCAATAACCCAATAATTTCGAACGCGATGGTCTTTTTCAAGGAAGCGTGCTGCTAGGGTCGACGCAAGGACCGTCACTCCATCCCGTTGCCTGACTCTCCATGCTTATTAATAAAGGGCAATCCTCGTGCCAGAAAAACCGCCTGTCGGCGCGAAGAAACGCAACGGCCCTCGCCAACGGGGAAAACGTCCACGCCGATCGATGCCTCGACCGCGAAACGTCGGCTTTCCGGCATGAAACGGGCTTCGAGGCGATGCGGCGATCGGGTGGGCGCGACGGCAGCTGGTTGTTTCATTCGGTGGGCGATAACACAACCCGTAACGGTTCGACGGCCGGCGCGCTGCGGAGTGGAACCAGCAAATCATTCGCTGTTTCGTTCTCCCCGTCTGTGCTCGCAAGAGATTTTTTGCCAGCTCGACCGCAACGGTTGTAGCATTCTTTTATAATACGAACGCCTCCCTTGCCATGGCTGGTCCGGTCAGGAAACGTACACAATGATCCGCGCTTCGCGGCTGCGAACGCGACCACAATCTCTCGGAGAAGAAGTCGCGAACAGCATCAGCCACGGCATCGGCTTGCTGGCGGTGCTGGCGGTTTTCCCGGTTCTCGTCGTAGCGGCCGTCCGGCGTGGAGACCCGGCGGGTATCGCGGGCACGAGCGTATTTGCGGCTACCGCGGTGCTGCTGTACCTCGCGTCCACGCTCTTTCATGCGTTCCCGGAGGGTCGCGCCAAGCGGGTATTCCAAATCCTCGACCACGCGGCGATCTACCTCCTGATCGCCGGGACCTACACCCCGTTCACGCTCGGTGTGCTCCGCGGCGCTTGGGGCTGGACGCTGTTCGGGCTCGTGTGGGGCTTGGCCGTCGTCGGAACGGTGTTGAAGGCTCTCGGCGGCATTCGGTGCACGGCCGTCTCGACGGCGGTATACCTCGCGATGGGCTGGTTGATCCTCATCGCGGCCGAGCCGGCGTGGACGCTGGTGCCCAAGTGGGGACTTTTCTGGTTGCTCGCCGGCGGCGTCGCTTACACCGCGGGTGCGGCGTTTTTTGCGGCGGAACGAATCAGGTACTTCCACTTCGTATGGCACCTGTTCGTTATGACAGGCACCGCGTGTCACTGCATCGCGGTAATGTGGTATGCCGCCTGACCCAATGCGGTAACTGATCGCCGGTAGCGTGGTCGAGCGTTAGGCCGCTTCACGGAGCTTACCTTATGCAAGCAACACATCGTCCTTACGGCTGCCGCGAGGCTTCCTCTCCGCCGTCGGGTCCTCTCGCCCCCGATGTCACGCGCGCCACCACTTTCGCCTATCCGACCGCGGAACAACTGCGCGCCGTCGGCGAAGGCGAGCTTCCCGGGGAATTCTACCCGCGCTATGGTCACCCCGCGGGCCGTCGCTTCGAAGCGAAGGTCGCCACGCTCGAAGGCGCGGACGGCGCGGTTTCGTTCGCTTCGGGCATGGCTGCGCTGCATGCGATCTTCTGCGGGCTCTTGCGCGCCGGCGACGCGATTGCCGTAAGCAATTACGTTTACGGCGGCGTAGAGGCGTTGGTGTCGACGGACCTTCCCCGGTTCGGCATCGAGGTGCGTCGTTTCGATCCGTTCGACCCAGGTTCCGTCACTCGCGCCATTGACGGCGCCGTAAAGCTCGTCCACGTGGAGACGCCGACCAACCCGCTCTGCCGCGTCGTCGATCTGAAACGCATCGTCGATGCGGCGCGCCGCTGCGGCGCGCTGGTGTCGGTGGACGCGACCTTTTTGCCGCCGCCCTTGCAGCGCCCGCTCGATCACGGCGCCGATCTGGCGATGCACAGCGCGACGAAAATTCTCGGCGGCCATTCGGATGTGCTCGCGGGCGTCGTCTCGAGCCGGCACGAGCTGCTCGAGCGCCTCGAAGCGTTCCGGCGTCGCACCGGCGCGATCCTCGCGCCCGATCCCGCGTGGCTGCTCGTGCGCTCGCTCGCGACGCTCGAACTGCGCGCGCGTCAGGCGGCGGAAAATGCCTTGAAGCTCGCGCGTTTTCTCGATGGCCTGCGCGCGTCGGGAGGCAAAGTCGCTCGGGTGCACTACCCCGGCCTGCCGCACCACCCCGATCACGACATTGCCCGTGTGTATATGAAAGCGTTCGGCTTCGTGCTCGCCTTCGAGGTTGCCGGCGGTTTGACGGAAGCCATACGGGTCTATGATCGCTTCCGCGTGATTGCGCGCGCCGTGTCCCTCGGCGGCGTCGAAACCCTGGCCTCCATTCCGCTCCACACCTCGCACGCCATGATGCCGCCCGACGAACGACGCCGCGCCGGCATTGCCGACGGTCTCATACGCCTGTCGGTTGGAATCGAGCCGTATGAATCGCTGGAGAGCGATCTCGCCGAAGCAATGACGCCATAGACGCGTCGGTTGTCGATCCGGCGGGAGGGGCGTTACATTCGCCCTGCTCCACGCGCAGGACCAAGCACGCAGCTCTTTGACGCCGCGCCCGCGACGCGCGAGCGCTTCGCAATTGCAATGTTTATCGACGCCGGTTTACGAGCGCCGCGCCAAGCCCTAGGCCCAAGCCGATCGCGGTATAGAGGGAGAAAACCGCGCGCTTCGAGACCTTCGGTTCAGAAACGAAATCGGGGCGGCGCACGTCCTGCACGTAGGCCGTGCCGGCGGCAAGCGCGCCGTCGAGTAGCGCCGCGGGAATTCGTTGTTGCGAGATCGCGCGCGCAAAAGTCTTCTCCCCCATCACGGCCCAAAACAAGGTCGAGGCAACGCGCAACAGCACATTACGCCCTACCCTCTTTGGGGCGCGCGGAATCCGCGCGCGCGGCGCCACGTCGGCCAAAACGCCGACGTCATCGGCTCTCCGCCCGCGCAACGTAACGGTCGTGCTCGTCGCGGCTCTACCCGCTGCCTGGGGTACAAAATGGCGCGCGAATACTTCCTGCTGCATCGTTTGCTGCATTCTGCGATCCTCCGAAGTCAGGCGCGCATGGTCGAGAAGCGCTTCTAATGGGTCAATCTGTTGCGCGACGAGCGTATAAGGAGCTGCGCTCGGCGGATTGTCTGTGCCGCTTCCCACGATTTAGCGCCGGACCCCGGAGGAACCGCTGAGCGCGGCACTCGGCTCGAGACTCCCCGCGACGCCGGAAGACCAAGGGCGTATTTTGCGCATGCGCCTGATCAAGGTCAGCGATCGAAAAAACTGAATCTGGAAAGGAGTCGCGGAACCGCGTACCTTGGATTGCAATTGCCTCGATCCTCTTCGTCGCTGGACCGACGAGGCCGAGGGGACCGAGATTTTCAGCGTGACTATACTAGAGATACTCCGGAATTAACGGGATCAAGCATCATTCGGTGATCATGAAGAGAGACGAGCGCATGCCGACCAAGCGCCACTCGAAAGCGGGTGCGTTCGCGAACGTCATGAGATCACGGGTC
>JAJPKH010000037.1 GCA_021323795.1 Acidiferrobacteraceae bacterium
ACCGCGCCGAGCATCTCCGAAGCGAACAGAATATTGTCGACCGGAATGACTTTGGTCATCAGCTCGATGCCCGGGTAATGATAAACACAGGTATCGAAGAAGACGTTTTTCAGCAGATGCTCGCTGAGCAACGGCTTCTTCAGCTCCTGCGCCAGGCCACGATAGCGGCCCCAGTGAAACGGTACCGCCCCGCCGCCGTGCGGGATGACGAACTTCAACGTCGGAAAATCTTTGAACAGATTTCCTTGGATCAGCTGCATGAAGGCGGTGGTGTCGGCGTTGATGTAATGCGCGCCGGTGTGGTGGAAATTCGGGTTGCAGGACGACGAGACATGGATCATCGCCGGCACGTCGAGCTCGCAGAGTTTCTCGTAGATCGGGTACCACCATTTGTCCGTCAACGGCGGATCGGTCCAGTAGCCGCCGGAAGGATCGGGATTCAAGTTGACGCCGACGAAACCGAGCTCCTTCACGATGCGCTCGAGCTCGGGCAGGCAGTTCTTCGGCGGCGCGCCGCGAAACTGCGGCAACTGGCCGACACCGACGAAATTATCCGGCAGCAACTTACAAATGCGGTGAATGAGATCATTGCTGATCCGCGTCCATTCCATGCTGACGGCTTCCGTGCCGACGTGATGCGCCATGCCGGCCGCGCGCGGCGAGAAAATGGTGAGATCGCTGCCGCGCTCCTTTTGCAGCTTCATCTGCGGCTCGACGCTCTTGATGATCTGCTCGTCGGTGATACCGAGATCGGTCGAGGCCGGCTTGCGCATGGCGTCGGCGAGGCCGGCGAGCTGCTTGTCGCGAAAGAGATGGACCGCCTGTGGCTCGGTGGTGTAATGGCCGTGAATATCGATAATCATGGAATGACAGTCCTTGGTTGGACGACGAAACCGATGCCGGGCGGATGTTAGTGCAGCGCCGCCCTTCGAAGCAACGGGAACGCGGTTCGGTGGCCGAACTGTACGCGAGCCATGAATCCGTTGCAGTGCGCGTCGCCCGTCTGGCGGCGAGCGCCGCGACTGTGCAAGAATCCGCTCGGACCAAGCCGAGACGCGCAAGCCAAACCAGAATCATCGACCACCGATGTGGTAATGGAACGTAGAAAACAAAGAGAAACACGATGGAGAAAGTAACCATTCCCGCGCTTCAGCAGATGAAGCGCGACAAACGCAAGATCGTGGGAGTGGTCGCGTGGGACTATCAGATGGCGCTGATCGCCGACCGTGCCGGTGCAGACATGGTTTCCGTCGGCGATTCGGTCGGCGCGAATCTCTGGGGCCAGCCGACGGAAACGGAAGTCACTCTGGATGAAATACTCATCGTGTGCAAGGCAGTGCGTCGAGGAACGAAGCGCGCCTTGGTCAGCTGCGACGTTCCTTATGCGCCGGTACAAGCGGGCGTCGATGCCACGGTAAACGCGGCGATGCGCTTGGTCAAAGAAGGCGGCGCCGACATGGTGAAGGTGTACGGCGACACGGACATGGTACGCGCCATCGCTCGTAAAGGAATCCCGGTCTTCGCCGAGTTCCATGGCGAGAAGCTGCCGCCCGACAAGCTCGTCGAGGAAGCGAAGCGGCTGGAAGCGGCCGGCGCCGCGCTGCTCGACTTCCGGCACTCCGGGCCGGTGGCCGGTCCCGTGGTCGTGAACGCCGTTTCGATCCCGGTGATCGGCGGACTCGGCGGCGGTCCGTGGCTCGATGGGCGCATGCGCATGGCGCATGCCGCCATCGGCTACGCAGCGTCCGCGATCGACTCCAAAGCCGAGATGTATGCCAACGTCGCGAAGATAACGCTCGATGCTCTAACGGCTTATGCCGAGGATGTGCGCTGCGGGCGCCACCTCAAAGGACAGCGCCCTGCCTAACGCCATCATCGACGGCATCAATACACGCTACGAGGTGGTGGGCTCGGGCCCGCCGCTGCTCATGTATTCGCCCGCGGGCTTCGATGCCACGTTGGACAAGTGGAAGACGCAGGGCGTGTACGCCAAGGTGAAGTTCCTCGATCACCTGCCGAAGAAATACACCTGCATCGTCTTCGATCGGCGCGAGACCGGCCAATCGGGCGGGCGCGTCGAGCGGATTACCTGGGCGCACTACGTAGCTCAGGGCAAAGGACTCCTGGACCATTTGAACGTCAAGCGCGCGCATTTGATGGGCGGGTGCATGGGCGTGTGTCCCGTCGTCGCGTTCGGCGTCGCTCATCCGGAAATGGTGATGAGCATGATTCTTTGGTGGCCGGTCGGCGGCGCGAAATACCGCATCAATTCACATCTGCGATTCGCCCAACACCTGGCGTACGCGAATGAGCACGGGCTACAGCAAGTGGTCGACTTGGTCAGGAGCCAGGACAAAACGTTCAGCCAGGACCCGCGCGGCGGGCCGTGGACGTCGGTCATCCGGAACGACGCCGCCTTCGCCGCCTCGTACGCGAAGCACGACCTGGAGAAATACAAGCTCCTCGTCGCCGGCATGGTCCGCACCCTCTTCGATCGCGACACCGCGCCCGGCGCCGAACCGGAAGACCTGCTGCGCCTCGACATCCCCGCCCTCGTCGTGCCCGGCCATGACGCGTCGCACGCAACCTCGGCCGCGAGATACTTGGAAGAATGCCTGCCCAAAGCGGAGTACTGGGACGTGCCCGTCGACGCTCAGACGGAGCAAACAGCGCCAGCTCGCGTACTGGAGTTTCTGGATAAAGCGTCGCGCTAACGTTCTTCTGCGCGCAGACACATCCATGACAGGCATCGTCGAAGCCATCTGCGTTTCGTCAACTCGACATGGACCTCAAGAAAGAATTTCGCAAGCACAGGTCGTCGCGGGAGCAGGCATCGTCGGAGATCGCTACTTCGGCGCACGACTACGCTATCCCGGACAGAACATCACGCATTTATCGAGCTCGAAGAGATCGAGCGATTCAACCGAGAAAGCGGCGCGAGCATCGGTATAAGTTCTCCTTCCCCCTGGAGGGGAAGGTGTCCGCGAAGCGGACGGGGGGAACGTTTGGCAAATCTCTGTGCGCGCCATCTGCGCCGGAACATGACGGACGACGAGCGCCGGCTCTGGTCCGTGCTTCGCCGCAAAAATCTCGCCGGCTTTCGCTTTCGCCGTCAGCATCCGATCGGCCCCTACATCGCGGATTTCTTTTGTCCGGCCGCAAAGCTGATTCTCGAGCTCGACGGGGAGCAGCACGCGGAAGAATCTCACGTGCGTAGAGACGAGCAACGGACTCGCTGGCTGGAAGCACGCGGCTACCGCGTGCTCAGAATCTGGAATTTGGATTTAAAACGAAACCTTCAAGATGTGCACGAAGCCATTTACCTTGCTTTGACAAACCCCCCTTCCGGCCCTACGGGCCACCTTCCCCCTCAAGGGGGGAAGGCAAATAAGTAAGAGACGAGCGACCTGTGGTGCCGTCCGTCGTACCATTCCCCTCATCCACTGACGGTAAACGCCAACAGGAGACGTCACGTTTGACGTGCTGTCCGTCGTACCATTCCTAACTCACCCACTGGCAGGTCGATCTCACACTGGCAGTGTCGATCTCATACTAACGGGTCGATCTCACGCTGACCGGTGGATTCTCACACTAATAGGTCACAGAGACAGGTCGATCCCACACTAACAAGGTCGATCCTCACTGGCAGGCGGATCTCACACTGACAGGTCACAGAGACAGGTCGATCCTCACACTGACAGTGGATCTCACACTGGATCTCACACTGGACAGGTGGTCTCACACTGGACAGTGTCGACCCTCACACTGACAGGTATGATCCTCACACTCACAGGTGAATCTGCACATTGACAGGTCGATCCTCACACCGACAGGTGGATCTCACCCACTGGCAGGTCGATGCCTCGACGGCTTTAGGACGATGCCTTACGAACAGATCGACACAGGAGAAGGTGTCGACGCACAGCAAGTCGAAACAACGTAGATCGATATACTCAGGCGAGAACCAGCATGACCGGTCTTCGCCTTAAGGGGAGAAGGACGCGTAGGACACGGTCAGGCGCCGACTTAACGGGCGACACTCCACCGCAAATTTAAAAACGCAAAACGGACGGCGAGAACTCAATTCGACTTCGCAGTCACCCCCCTTCCCCCCTTGAGGGGGAAGGTGTCCGCGAAGCGGACGGAAGGGGGGTATGAATCGACAACACTCGGCGCCGGCAAAAAACCACGCGCACTTCAAGTCACGGCCGTCGCAGACGCCCTTGAGGGAAAGGTGTCCGCCAAAGCGGATTAGGCTTTGGCGGACGGAGGGCGGGCGCCACACTGCGCGATCTACTTTACTCCCAGGCACGGTTGTCGACGGTGTTCTCGTAGGTCGCGCCCGGCACGACTCGGCCCCACTTGACCGTCCAGTTGTACGTGTCGTCGAACCGCTCGCGCGTGTACGGCCGCGGCGC
>JAJPKH010000021.1 GCA_021323795.1 Acidiferrobacteraceae bacterium
CCGGCGCAACGCCACGTTAAGTGGCGTTGCGACTACTCCAGCTCGCCCAATTCAACCGCTCTTGCACCTCTCCGAAACCTTACGCCTGCCGTCCCTGGCGTCGCATCATATCTGTCGACAATCCCCGGCCCGTACTTCCGTGTTATGTTCCTCTATTCCGCGGGCAAGCAATAATACAGGGAAAATCGCCCTCAGATCACCCTCTGCCTGCCCTGTGCGTCCAACGGCGGAAGTGATTTCTTCACGCCTCGCAGACTCGCGTGCGGCTAAACGACAGGGAACACGGCGCTTTCGCACCAGTTCGTGGCCTCATCCCGCGATCTGATCGGATATTATTAAGGAGGGCTGATGGACGAAACCGACCGCCTGAAAGCCGCGGCGACCATGAAGACCGTGCGCACGGGCGTGCCCTCGACGTGGCGCAATCCGGACACCGGCAACAAATACGTCGTTACCCCGACGAAGGCGCTCGAAACGGCTACGGGTCCGTGCCGGAAGTACACGCACGGGTCGGCTCGTGCCCACGGGGCATCGGCGACTTACATTGGCGGCGGCTCATTCAGCAATAGCCAGTAAAGACCGAGCTGCTTCGCGGCTACGAGAAACTCGTCGAAGTCGACCGGTTTCCGCACGTAACTGTTGCACCCTAGACGGTAACCGTTAATCAAGTCTTGATCTTCTTTTGAGGAAGTAAGGATGACGATAGGCATGAATTTCGTACGCTCGTCCGCCCGGATACGCCGCAATACTTCGAGGCCGTCTAATTTGGGCAACTTCAGGTCGAGTAACGTTATCGCCGGCGTTTCAAGAGGATCGCGCCCGACATGTTTACCCGTGCCGAACACGTAATCCAGCGCCTCGACGCCATCGCGCGCCACGACTACTTGGTTGCTGATGTTGTTACTTTTGAGAGCGCGTCGCGTCAATTCCGCATCATCCGGATTATCTTCCACCAACAGGATCACTTTTTGCGCCATGGAAACCTCCTAGGGAAGTGTGAAGAAAAACGCCGTACCCTTATCGACCGCGCTCTCGGCCCAAATCCGGCCGCCGTGTTTACTGATAATTCGCTGTACTGTCGCTAATCCGATACCGGTACCCGGAAATTCCTCCACGCTATGCAGGCGCTGGAATGGCGCGAACAGCTTATTCGCGTATGCCATATCAAAACCCGCGCCGTTGTCGCGCACGAAGTAGACCGGGGCGGAGTTCGTCGTCATTCCCAGCTCGATGCGCGCCTCTTTTCGTTGGCCGGTGAATTTCCACGCGTTTCCGAGGAGGTTTTCCAGTGCGATACGCAGCAGCCGCGCGTCGGCATGCGCTCTAAGCCCCGGCGCCACCACGATCTGCGCCCGCCGATCCGGGTCCTGGTTTTGCAGCGCAACTGCTATCTCGCGCCCAAGCATGCTCAGATCCACCTCTTCGCGGTTGGGCTCGACGCGGGTGACGCGCGCCAGCTTGAGCAGATCGTCGATCAGCATGCCCATGCGCTGAGCGGCGCGGCGTACGCGCTCGAGACTATCGCGTCCGTCGGCGTTCAAAGTCGCGCTGTGCTCGTCCAGCAGAACACGGCTGAATCCGTCGATGGAACGCAGTGGCGCGCGCAGATCATGCGACACCGAATAGGAGAAGGCCTCCAGCTCCTTGTTGGCGGCTTCCAGCTGCGCTGTCCGCTCGACCACGCGTCGCTCCAGCTGTTCGTTCAGTTTGCGCAGCTCGTCCCGTCCGTGCTCGATTTCGGCGCGGCCTTTGCCGATCTCGTCGAGCATGTCATTGAATCCGTCAACCAGCACACCCATTTCATCGTCACTGCGTTTGACCGCGCGCCGGCTGAAGTCGCGCTCCTGACCTATGCGACGCGCGAGCTGGGCAAGATCGATAATCGGTCCGGTGATCAGTCGCTGTAACCAGATGGAGACGAATAGTCCGATCGTGAGCACGACGACGAATAGGACTGCAGCAACCGCGGCGTAGTCCCAAAGCGTATTGCTCCATTCAGTGGTGTCAGCCAGCAGATGCACCTTTCCTACCGGCTGACCTCTGTATTTGACGGTTCGCGTGATCGCCGCCATGCCGCCGCCGAACGTCGGACGGCCGACATTGGGCGCGGTGTCAAGAAGCGGCGCCTCTATATCTGATCGAACATAGCGCGCGAACAACAGGTCGCGCGTGTCATACAAGGCGCCGGCCATGATGTGTTCGTCACTTGCCAAGGCACCCAGCACCTCCGTGGCCGCCGCTGCATCGTTGAACGCCAACGCGGCGGTGCTGTTCAGTCCGATAACGTCGGCAAGCAGCGTGAGCCGCTGCTCCATTTGCCGCTCGAACCCCTGCCGCTCGCGCACCAACTGTCCGGCCCCGACCAACATCAAGCTGATGGTGGTGACGCCGAGCATGCTCACGATGGTTTTCCATCGCAACGGGAGGTTGCGAAAACCCTGTACGAGGGGGCTCATCGTTGTATGGCGAGACCCAGGAGCTGCGAGCTCACGACCAGACCGGCCTGGCGGGCCGCGGGCTGCCGGATCTCGAAGCGAATGCGGCCGTTAACTTCGACCAAATTGATGATTCCGCCACGCTCGAGAAACCCGGGCGTTTCACCGATCGTCAGCAACCCGCGCTCCGGTCCGCCGGTTGCCGTGCCGTCCCTGCCGCTGGCAATGAACAGCAGATGACAGCGGTTGGCACGGGCCTGCCCCGCCTGCTCCAAGCGATGCAACGCGATCGTTTGGCCGTTGACGCGTTCGCCGGCCAATGCATCGAGCGCCGACCCGAAACGCTCGGCCCCGACGATACACAAGTTGAAGTTACCCTGGCGCGCAACCACATCCTCCGGCCAGGTGATGAACCGTGCGAAGTTGTACAGATACGACGCCTTCACTTGATACTCGAGCACCGGCGCCTCCGCATGAGCGGCGAGCGCCCACGCTACCGCCGCGAGCAGCGCCCCCGCTATCGCTTTTATTCTCTTCTTTAAAAACGCCATGTGAGTTTCGTATAAACACCGCGCTGTACTTCGGTCCCCGTTCCGTTCGCCGCGACGGCTTGTTCAGGATGATGACTATCCAGAAGGTTCTGACCCACGAGCGATAGTTCAAGATTATGACGGGCGAACCAGCTCAGACCGAGATCCAGCGTCGTGTAGGCCGGAACGTTGAGCGCGGGTAGGTCATCGACGAAGCGCAACGTCGCATCGAATTCAAGATTGCGTCCGATATTCTGTGCGGACCGCACCGCAAGCTGGTGCTGTGGATTCGACCGCTCAATGGTTTGCGGCTGTGTTACCGCAATGCTGGATGCATCCACCGCGAGCTTCATTTGCAGATAGGTATAAGCCAGATCAAGCCGCCAGGAAGGCGTCAGCTGCCAACGACCCGCCAACTCGACGCCGGAGGTATGTCCGTGCATTTGATTGCTGAACTGAAAGCCCTGCTCGACGGTGGCTAAGTTGTCATAGACGTTGTAGAAGGTCGCCACGTCATACGAAAAGCTCGCTGTCACCAGGCGTCGGTAGCCCAATTCATAGGCGGACACGTGCTCCGCTTGCACATTGTCCCCGAGCCGGGCGCCACCGAAGACGAGATCGGCCTCCAGACGCGAGGGCACGCGCACCGCTCGGGAGAACGCCGTCCAGACCGTTTGTTGCGTATCCGGCGTCCATGCCAGGCGCGCATTCGGCTGCCATTCGGTGCCGGAGTAGTCGTTATTTTCCACCTTGGTGCCGAGCGTCAATAGAACTCTCTCGGGTACGAGCGAAATCGTGTCCTGAACGAAGCCGCTGGCGGTGTTGTCCGTACGGCGTGAGGGATCGATGGCGATCAGCGGACCGTTGCGGATTGTATCGCTCGTGTTTCGATAACCGAGCCCCCAGATGACCAGATGGCGGGCCGTAAGCGCCGTGCTCCGCTGAAACTCGAAGTCGTACGTGTCACGTTTTTCGCCGAGCTGCACGTTGTCCAGCTCGATGCGATCGTAATACACCTGAGCGCGCATGCTCTCCGTGGCCGACAGCCGGCGTGTCCAAGACGCGAGCAGATTCGCTCCGCGGTGATTCACGTCCTGCGTCGTGGTTGCGCTGTCGCGTTCGCCGGCATCAGTGTCGAAAAAATCTCCCGATACCCGCACCGCATCTTGCGCGGTCGCATCCCAGTCCCAGCGAAAGCCCGTTTGGTTCATTTGCGTTTCGTCATGCGCGTTACCGATCGGGGAGAAACCTGTGCCGCGCTTAAACGATTTCGCATAGATACGGGCGAACTGGTTGGTGTTCGGCTGCCAACCGTAACGCGCCGTACCGAAACCTCGTTCCTCCGTACCCGCACCGGCGGCGACCAGACCGCCCTGCGTGTCGCGTGCGTGCTTAGTAATGATGTTAATCACGCCGTTTACAGCGTTCGCGCCCCACAATGTCCCGCCCGGGCCACGAATCACTTCAATGCGGTCTACATCCTCCAGCATCACATCGCGTGCTTCCCATAGCACGCCTGAGAACAGCGGGTCGTAAATCGAACGCCCGTCAATAAGCACTAACAGCTTGTAGGTCGTGCGCCCGTTAAAGCCGCGAATGCTTACCGCCCATTTGTTCGCATCGACTCGCGCCACTTCCACGCCGGGCACCAGCCGCAACGCTTCAGGAACGCTGGTGACGCGCGAACGGCGGATGTCCTCCCCCGTAAGGACGTAGATAGCGCTCGGCGTGTTCTTGGCCGGCTCCGCCCGACGCGACGCCGAATAGACGTCGATGTCCATCAACTCAGCGATGGTCAGGTGCTTTATATCGAGGATGGGAGACTCGGCGCCAAAAGCTAATGGCGCCCAGGTTAACGCGAGCAGTGCCGTGGCGAGAAAATAGCTGGACCGTGCGCGGGGTGCCGGCCGGCAAGGAGCGCTGAACCAAAACCGACGGCACATTGAGCGGCTCTGCCCAGTTCGATTCGTTTCCGAGCGCATACCCTCCCCGTACGTTACGGAATACTAGTTGTGTTTCGATTCCCAGACCGAAACGGCCGCTTCGAACTCCGGCGCGGGCAACGGCTTCATAAAATAATAACCCTGTCCTTCGTCACAGTGGTAAGCTTTCAGTTGCTCCCACGCTTCACGACTTTCAACGCCTTCGGCCACGACTTTGAGCCCAAGGTTGTGCGCTAGGCTGACGGTTGAACGGACAATCATGTCCGAATCTCGGTTTTGCACCAGATCGAGCACGAATGACTTGTCGATTTTGATAGCGTGTATCGGTAGCTTAGTGAGATAACCGAGTGAGGAGAACCCGGTACCGAAGTCATCGATGTATATCCGAACGCCGCTGTCATAGAGCCGACGAAGCAGGGTCAGGGCGCTACCGGGGTCTTGCATCAACGCGGTCTCCGTGAGTTCGATTTCTATCCCACCGGCGGCTTCCCTCTCTTGTAATGTCGCTTGCAGGATCTCCGACATGAGCGGCGGATTGAGCAAATTCTTCACCGAAAGGTTGATAGCCACCGGCATGCCGACACTCTTTTTTCGCCACAACGCGGTTTGATCTACCACGCGCGTCACCACATGGCGGGTCAAATCGTCAATGAGTCCAGAACGTTCTGCCATACCGATAAAAATATCCGGCGCGATGAACCCCTGTTGAGGATGCTTCCACCGCAGCAGCGCCTCGGCGCCCGTGATAGCGCCGGTGCGACAGTCCACTTTGGGTTGAAAAACCATGAACAACTGATCTGTGGTCAACGCGTCATGCAGATCGGCAAGCAGCGCCAAGCGCCGGGACCGGCTGGAATCTCGCTCCGGTTCGGACCAGGCGTAAGCCTTGCCTTGGCGTCTAGCAAGCGTCGCTGCGGTGTCGCCGCTCTGTAAAACGGACTGCGCCTCAGTATGGCCGGACGAAAGTGCGATACCGACGCGTGCGCCTACATGAATTCGCAGTCCCGCGGCACGGTAAGGCGGGCCAAGGGCTTTAAGAACCTCTTGCGCGGCCGCCTCCGTTTCAATTCGATCATCGATTTGAACTAACAGCGCAAATTCATTGCCGTGTAAGTGATACAAACTCGCGTTATCGAGAGCAACTGCTTGGAGACGGCCGGCCGTTTCGCGAATAATTTCATCGCCGGTGCTGTAGCCGAGAATTTCATTGATCTCGTGAAAATTGATTAAATTGACAATCATCAGGGCGGCGCGGTCGCCATGGTCCAGCCGGTGCTGCAGATCGCCCGCCAATCGGTGTCGATTGGGCAGTTGCGTAAGGGAGTCGTAATAAGCGAGGCGCTGTATATGTTCTTGCGCGAGGCGGTGTTCACGGCGTACTCGCGCTTCCTTCAGCTCGCGCTCCACCGCCGGTATCAAGCGCTTGACGTTTCCCTTGATGACGTAATCCTGGGCGCCCCACTTCATTAATTGCACCGCCCGCTCTTCGCCGATCGTCCCGGAGACAATAATGAATGGCAGATCGCGATCGTGCTCACGCACGATCTTCAACGCCTGCATGCCATCGAACTGCGGCATCGAGAAGTCCGAGAACACGATATCCCAATGCTGACGCTCCAATGCGCTGAGAAGCGCCGCCCGCGTATCGACACGCGCTAGGTCTACCTGATAACCCGCACTTTGCAGCTGACGCCCGAGCAGAAACGCGTCATCCTCGGAGTCTTCTACGGCTAGGACGCGAAGGGAGGTCGAATTTTCGGCGCTCATGTCCCGTAAGATTTCGGCTGTACCTATGCAGCATAGGCGATACCGACAATCCCGCCTCGGAATAACCCCTGGTTCTCTGGGTTATTTCAGCAGGCGTTTCCGGTAAAGCCTGGAATAAGCGCCACCGCTGAGGGTACCTGACGAGCGCCAGTTGCGCCCTTCGTGCCCATCGATTCGCGCCCGCGGCAAACACGGAGCAACGTTGGGCGCTTCGAGGCCGGTCGATCGAAGGGTATCGCCCCTGGACTGCGGGCGGTTAACGGGAGTCGCTGAGCCTAGAGCCCGGACGGGCTTTTCCCTATGGTGTTTTAAAGGTCGAAACGGAATGCCGTCGCACCCCGTGCTAATACATTAAAGGAGTCCCGGTTTTGGTCGCCGGCTTACACCGATCAGGCGGCTTTCTGGCTTATTAGAGTACGCACGCGCGCGAGTAGATCGCTCTCACGATACGGTTTAGTCAGGTAATCATTGACACCTGCCGCCGTCGCTTGCGTGCGATGCTTTTCCGCCGTGCGAGATGTGACCATGATGACCGGCAAATCTTGCGTGCGGGCGTTGGTGCGAAGATGGGCCGTCAGCTCCAATCCATTCATGCGCGGCATTTCCAGGTCCGCGAGCACGACGGCGGGCAGCTGTGTGTTGATCGCTTCGATCGCTTCCACGCCATCCTTGGCGAGTCGCACTTTGAACCCGGCGTCGTTGAGCAATATCGAGAGCGCCGTCCGCACGCTCAGGGAATCGTCAACGATGAGCACGTCGGATGACGAAACCGCGGGCACGGCGGACTCTGCGGCAGCCCGCAACGGTACGAAGTCACTTCGGATCAGGTCCACTAGATCGAGGATCGGCACGACCCCGCCGTCACCCAGGATCGAGGCGCCGGTCACCCCTTTCACCCCGCTCAAATACCGGCCCATGCTCTTGACCACCAAGTTGCTGCCGCCCCGGACGGCATCGACGACAATGGCGGTCTTGCCGGTGAGGCCCTTCATCAGCACCACCGGGCGCACCTCTGGCCCGGCGTCTGCAAGTCCGGCCAAGTCCGCCAAAAAATAAGCGGGACAGTTAAGCTCATCATCCTTAAAGCGGGCGCCGTCCGCCGCGCGCTGCACGTAGCTCGCGCCACCGTACACGATCCGCTCCAGATTATCCGAGGGCAGTGCGAATGTTTGGCCTCCTGCCACCACCAGCAGACAATGAACGATGCCGAGAGACATCGGTACCCGCAACCTGAACGTCGCCCCCCGGCCCGTCGTCGTGCGGATATCCATGCTTCCCTTAAGCTTCAGTACGGCGGCGTGAACGATATCCATGCCGACGCCGCGACCCGAGACCTCGGTGACCTCGTCCGCCGTCGAGAACCCGGGCCGCAAAATAAGCCCGGCGACCTCGTCGTCGGCCAAATTCTGATCTGCGGTAACGACGCCGCGCGCGAGCGCATGCGAACGAATACGCGCAAGATCGAGACCGGCGCCGTCGTCGTGACAGGTAATCGTCAAGTAATTGCCATCCCGCGCAAAGCCGACGTGGATGTTTCCGGTCTCGGGCTTACCGAGCGCCGCCCGCGTCGACGGCGCTTCGATGCCGTGATCCACGGCGTTGCGCAACAGATGCTGCAACGGGTCGATGAGCAGATTCACCAGCTGATCGTCGAGCATGAGGTCCATGCCTTCGACATGTAGCACCACCTGTTTGCCGCACTGCTCCGCCGCCTGACGCACCGTGCGCTGCAATCGCGAATCGAAGTTACGGGCCGACACCATGCGCGCCGTCATGAGCAGGTCGTGCAATTCATTGTTGAGCAGCGTTTGTTGGTTGACCGCGGCCGTCACCGTGGCCAACGCGCTCATGAGATCGGCGCCGAGAAGTTGCAGGTCGGCCGCGGTCTCGGTGATCGCCCGCGCGTACACATGCAGCTCGTTGTACTGATCCAGCTCGAGCGGATCGAAGCCCGAAGACGCGGTAGCGTCGCTCCCCGCGGCGAGCACGTGCCGCCGGCCCGCGGCGATACCCTGCGTCGTGGCGAAGCTCTCCATGTCATTGCCGCGTTCCCGTAATACTTCCTGGCGCTCACGCAGCTCCGCAAGCGCCGTCAACGCGTGCTTCAGGCGCTCTTGCACATGGCTATTCGAAATCGCGATTTCGCCCGACGTCCACAACATACTATCGAGGACACGCGCCGGCACCCGCACGCGTGGCTCGACCCGGTCTGCCATATTTGCCGTCGGCCGCTCCTCGACATGCGCCGCTTCGACGGCCGTCGGCGGCGCATGGCTCTCGGCGTTCGATGCGTACTCTCCCTGCTCGATACGGTTAATCGCGTCGAGCACGGATTGCAACACGGCTTGCGCATCGTCCGGCGCATCGGCGGTCCCGAGCAGCGCTTCGAACATGCCCTCCAGGGTGTCGGCAACCTTGACCAGCAGGCGGCCGAGCTCCGCCTCGGGCTGGGCGGAACTCTCAACGAGAAATTCGAGAATATCTTCAGTGTGATGACATAAGGCGGCGATGCCGCGTACGCCTACGGTATTGGCGGCGCCTTTCAGGGCATGGATCAGACGGCGGCATTCGCCGAGATCCTCCGCCGACACGTCTGCGTGTGCGACCCCTTGGATCAGCGCGGAATATTCGCTTGCTTGCTGCGGACCCTCGGTAAGGAAGGCATCGACCAGCTTGGAATTCACATCTTGCGGTAGGCTCAGCACGACGTCTTCCGCTCGTGCCTGCGTCTGGCGCGCCGGCGTAGTTTCGACGGCGTCCAGCTCGTGCTCGCCGACATCGAACAACGCCTGCTCGAGCTCGGCGTGCGTCGAGCCATCGAGTGGCTCCGGCCACGCGGGATGGCGCAACAACTCCGACAGCTCGTGGACGGTAGCCTTGTCGCGCGGCGCGCGCAGGTAGCCGTGCATTGCACTCGGCCAACGCTCGAACAATTCGCGCCGTTCGGCATTCAAGCCGCCGACATCGAGCGCGTTGACGTTATCTTCGATGAACGAGCAACCGCGGTACAGGCCGCGTAAACCGAGGGCGCTGCACGCGGCGCCGATACGTTGCACCTGTTCGACGTAGCTCGCCTTGGCATCGGCAAATACGGCACCGTCGGCGGAGCACAGCCCGTCGAACGAAGCGCCGATCGCGTTTTGCGCGTCGGTTACCTCGTCGGCCAATACCGCGAGGATTTCCGCGGACGGCATGGTTCCCCTTTCTTTTTAAGCAACCGCTCTGATATGTTTGCCGGCTTCGGCTTGCGACGCGTATTCCGCCGGCATCTTGAATGCCTGCACCGTATCGAGGAGCTGTTTGCCGAGCGTGTCCAGCATCGTCACCATGTCTTGATTGCGATTGATCTGGGTCGCCGCTTGTTCCGCCGAATCGCTGCCCGCCACGACTTCTTGGATGGCTTCGTCCATCGCCGCGATGGTATCGCCTGTTTCTACCTGGATGCTGGTAACGAGCTTGTTGATTTGATGCGTTGCTTCCTTCGCGCTCTCGGCCAGGCGTTGCACTTCCGCCGCAACCACCATGAAACCGCGACCGGCCTCACCCGCCTGGGCCGCCTGCATGTTGGCGTTCAGCGCGAGCATGTTCGTACGCTCGGCGATGGTATCGATCAGCTTTACGATACCGCCGATTTCCTGAGAGCGCTCGCCGAGGCGCTTGATGCGTTTCGCCGTCTCCTGGATCGTGCCCCGCAGCTGATTCATGCCCTGCGCCGTACCGAGGACCGTCTCGCGGCTCTGCGCGGTCAAATCGCGCGTTTGTTTCGACGTCTGCACCACCTGTTCCGACGCTTTGCTGACCTTCGTCAGCGCCTTGCCGATGCTTTCCGACATATGGTTGATCGCATCGCCGAGCGCTCCGGTGACGTCTTCATGCACGGGCACGCGCACGGTAAGGTCGCCCTTACCGAGCTGCGACACTGAGCGCAGAATGGCGATAATCGAGTTGTTGAGGCGCTCGTTCTCGGCTTCCGTCTGCATGAAACGGCCGCGTTCATCCATCATGCGGTCGAACGCGTCGCCGAGTTCCTGCATCTCGTCGCCGCTCGTGAGCTTCGCGCGCGCTTCTTTGTTGCCGAGGGTAATAGCGGACACGGTGCTGGTTAGCTTGCTGAGCGGGCGCGTGATCGATCGGGAAGTCACGAACACCAGCGCCGAGACCAACGCGGTGATAAAAAACAACGCCCCGGCGAATGTCCATGTAATGGCGCTGGTCGTCTGCACATGGGTCTGGCGGTTCTCGGCGAGCAGCTGATTTTTCTTGGCGTCGAGCGCTGCGGCGATCGGCTCGACTTGCTGCACCACTTCGTTAAATGCACCGCGCTCGTCGGCGACTTCCCGTAAGCTATCCGTCATACCGAGGAACGTGCCGCTGTAGATGCGCAGCTTTTCCGCGACCGCCGCCTTCACGGCGGGCGGAATGTCGGAGCGAGCGACCAGACTGAGAAATTGCTGTTGCTCCTTTTCCATCAGCTCGAGGAGCTTCGCGTCACTGCGTTGGAGATAGTCCTTTTCGTAGCCACGCATACGCAGCAAGGACGCGGTTAAATCGGCCTTCTGATACTTATCCAACAGCGACTGCACCTCTTCCATGGCGTTACGCAACGCGCCCCGCAGCCCCGACTTATCGTCGTAACCGGCACGGCGCTGCGCCTCGACGGCGCCGCGGAACGTACCCTGATATGTCTTCACTTGCGTGCGAATCTCGCCGACCAAGGCGCGCTTCTCATCGTCGGGGGCCGCCGCCTCCGCTTCGGCGATGTCGCGATAAACGCCGGCCAATGCTTTCTCGTGGTTTTGCAGGTATTCGTCGTTCGGCCGGGCGAAGAAATCTTTTTCTTCGCGTCGCGCTTGGAGCACGCCGATCAGCACGCGGTCGACGTAGAAACCGAATTCGCTCACCCGCGCGTTGGTCGTGTCGGCGTCGCGGTTGATCTGCACGACGCCGATGTACGCGGCCGCGACGAGCGCGAAACCGCCGATCAACACGATGAACAGCATCAGCAAGCGCTGCCGGATGGTCTGCCGGCGAAGCGGACTCCGCAGCGTGAGCAATCTCCAATTTATCTTCATATGGTCTTCCTTGTTTACTTTCCAAGTATCGTCGAAGTATCGCTCCGGCGGCCGCGCATCAGCGCGCGATACCGCGAGCAAGCGTTTCAAAAAAACGCGGGAGGTCGAGATCCAGCCACGTGCGGCCGCCATGGTGGTAGGCGGCCAACGTATTGCCTTCGAGCAACGGCGGCAGCGGCAAACTTTCGCCCGTTTGCTCGGACGCCTCCGGAGTCAACAAGCGCGGCAAGCCGTCAACCGCGAGGCCTATCGCCGCTTCGCCCTGCCCGAAGGTCAACACGTAGGCGGAGACGCCCGCCGCGCTTGCCACGCCGAGTGCGATAGCCATGTCTACGATCGGTATGAGGTTGCCGCGCGCGTTGGCGAGCCCGAGCAACCACGGCGCCGTGTTCGGCACACGGCTCACGGCCGGCGCCGGCATCACCTCGCGCCCTAGACCGGATGGAAAGAGGAAATTCCAGTCGCCGACGCAAAAACCGGTGCGCGCGAGGAGCGGCGCCGCTGTTTCGGATTTCCCTGCGACCGCATCCTCTCCCGACCCGCCCGCAAGTGCAGAGGCGACGTCGGGAACGACGTTCGGATCGTGTCGCAAGGATTCGACGGTACCCATCAGCTTGCTCGCGAAGGCGACACGGCGGCGCTACAGGCGCTCGAGTTGATGGATTATCTGCGCCGACGTATACGGCTTGGTGATATAAGCTTTCGCGCCCTGCTGCTCTCCCCACACGCGATCGGTTTTCTCACTCTTGGAGGAAACCAGGACGACGGGGATATGCTGCGTGGTCGCATCCGTGGCAATCGCGCGGCAAACTTGAAAACCGTTCATGTCGCGCATGATGATATCGAGCAGCACTACGTCCGGGCGTTCATTTTTCGCTTTCTCGATAGCTTCCGCCCCGGAGCTGGCGGTAATGACGGAGTATCCCGCATCCATGCAGATCTGTTCGAGATTCTTGAGGTCAGTCGCCGAATCATCGACGACGAGAACTTTCTGTACCGCCATGACGTCCTCCTTGACTACTTACGCGCTTGAAGATGGCCGCCGACCGCAACCGACGGCGCGCCTAAATTGGTGATATGTGCGGGCAGGCATTTGTCCAACGCTTGAATCAGCTGATGTCGTTCGAGCGGTTTGGTCAGGTAAACGTTCGTGCCCGCCATGATGCCGCGCACCTTGTCGACGGCCCCGTCTTTGCTGGTCAGCATGACCACGGGCGTCGCCTTTGTGCGTTTGTCGCCTTTTAGCGCCTTGCAGACCCGATAGCCGTCCATGCCCGGCAGCATGATGTCGAGGAACACGATGTCGTAGTGTTTCGCCTGCGCCATGGCGATCGCTATTTCGCCACGCTCAGCGAAGTCGAGCTCCACTCCCAAGTGACCGAGGGTAAGCTCCATGAGGCGGCGTACTGTCGTGCTGTCGTCGACAATAAGCGCTTTGATCGGGGAACGTAGCGAAATGCCGTTTGACTGGTCCATCAGGTACTCCATGTTGCCGCGTCAATGCGGCCTGATATGTCCCTATTCCCGGTAGATGACTCGTCCGATGCGGCACGTTGCCGCTTCGGGATGCAACGAGCCGCTGGTCATTGCGGCCGGATATGCTTGCACCCTTCATTCACTATAGAACCGAGTGGATGAAGCGCAAGCCGAAAAAAGTGCCCGCGCGACGCATCACCGCTTAGTTGTCGTAAAAGCCCCACTCGTTCTTCAACAAGTTACCTAGGCCCGCATATTCGCGGTTATTCGCCGCCACGAAACTGTTTCCGCCCTTTGCGGACGCGCGCAGTTTTTCCGTAGGGGCGATACCTTCCGGCGAAGTGAGCGCAGCGACGATCTTGGCTTTATCAGCCGCCGACACGCGCGGGCCCGCTGACAGCGCCTGTTCCGGCATCGCCGGGCTTTTGTACAGCACTTTCAAGACGCCTTCCTTGTCGAATACATCCAAATTCGACGTCGAAAGAACGCCGCCGGCGCACCGCCCTGACACCACGCCGCTATAAATCTTGTCGAAACCCTTGGTCGGCACCAGTATCGGTTGGCGTTGCGGATTATCGAATTGCGACAGCGCCACCAGGGCGGCCAAGTTCGGCGGTGACTGCGTGCAGAACGTGCGCCCGGCCAGATCGGCGGGTGTCGTCGCCTTTTCGTCCTTACGTGCCACGATGACGAATTCGCGCGCGTCCGACAGCTTCGCGAGGACCGTGTGATGCAGCTTCTCGGCCCGATAGCCGTTGAAATGCGGACCGTCGAATACGAGGTCGTAACGGCCGTTGATCATCTCGGTGCGGTATACGCCCCACGTGCGCGGATATTTGAGAACGATGTGTTTACCGGTTACCTTGCTCAAGTAATCTATCAGCGGCTGATATACCCGCACCGCTTCCTCGGGAGATTCGCGCGGCGGCGCGCTGAAGATCCACGTATCGCTCGACGGCGGCGCGCTCGTCGGCCCGGCATCCGCCGCCTGCACAGCGCTACTCACGAGCAGTGTTACGCCAAAAAATATCGATTTGCACTTGAACATACAAGCTCCCTCTTGATCAGCGTTCCTAACAATTTTCGATTCGGTTATCGGCCTCGCTGAACCGACACCGGCCGGATCCGGCCGCGCCTGCGGTTTCTCTTTACTTTTTTATCGACGTCGCGATTCCGATGCCACGCGCGTCCCTCGGCCCGAGCAACGCTTCAGCAGTGCCGGGCGAGCCCGCAAGCCGCTCGCGACGAATGATCTCGGCCAACAACGCGTCCTGGCGATCGCGCCGCTTTAGATCCTCGGCATCGGTACGGCGCATGACTTCCTCTTGCAGACGTTTGTTTTCTTCATCGAAGAAGCGCAGCTCGGCTTGGGTGAACTTGCGCTCCTGCCCGCGGCGGACGTACATGCGCTCGTAGCCGAGCGCATCGAGCACATCCCCCGCCACCGTCTCGAATATGCGGATGTCTTCTTCCGAGGCCTCGCGTAGAAATTTACGCGAGTTGTGCGACATGATCGGCTTGGTCACGTTGGCCCAGACCGCCGACGATTGCGCGGTACGTTTGGCGTCTTCCGACTTGTAGAATTCGAGCATGCTCTCCTGATAGGGAACGCCCAGGCACTCGCACAAACGCTGCATCGTGCGCGCTGGATTCGCGGTGAGCGCCTCGTAACTGATATCGATGAAACGGTCCGGCGACGTGATGGCGCGCTGTTTGAGCGCCAAGCGCTGCGTCTCGGCCCACTCCTTGGCGATATGATAGAAGTGCTTTTGGCCGACGATCACTTTGCGGAACGACACCGCCACGTCGCGGCCGTCACGGTAGAGGTAGATGTACTGCGCGCGGGGGTAATAGGCTTCGATCTCCGGCAGGAAGTGGACGTTCTCGAGGCTCTTGCACAACCAAGTGCGCGCGCCCCGCACCTCGGCATATACGTCGTATACGGCGCCGAAGACCGCGACGACCGTGCGAGTGCGGCAGCGCGCCATAATATCGCCGCGATTGAGCGTTACGCCTTCCCACGGCACCGGGTTGAGCTCCACCAGGCGGCAAATGTCGTTTACCAACAGGGCGAAGTTATTGTCCTGATTGAGATCGCCGTAGCGCGGGAGGAGCGGCATCATGCGCAGCATGACGTGCGGCGGGTGCGGCGCGGCGATATCCGGTAGCTGGTTGAGCATCAGACGCAGCAGATTGGATCCAGAACGCCGCGTCCCGATCATAAAGATAGGCATATCCCTCTCCTTGTTGTTGGCGTGTCTTCCCTGCTCCCTTGACGGCCGCCGAACCGTTTACTGCTGTCGGCTAGTACACGAGGTAACCTGCAATGCCGGCGACCGGAATAATCCACACAGCATTAACACGGAAATATAGCAGCGATATTAGTGAGGCGCCAAAAATTACTGCCGATATCCAGGTCGGCACCATTGTCTGCCCAACTATTAGCACCGCGGCGGCGATCATTCCCACGACTGCCGGTCGCACCCCTCGCAGAACCGCCTGAACCATCGGCGATTCTTTGATTCGGTGGAACAAACCGGTGCAGACGACCATCAGCACCGCGGATGGGGTAAAAACGCCTGCCGTGGCGGCGATCGCACCGGCAAAGCCGGCCACTTTTAGCCCGATGAACGCGGCGCTTACCATAAGAGGCCCGGGCGTAATCTGGCTCAGCGCCACTGCATCGACGAATTCCTGCTGCGTCACCCAGCCATGCCCTTCCACCACGCTCTGTTGCACGATCGGAATAAACACGTAGTGACCGCCGAAGAGGAGCAGACTCATGCCGGCGAACGTAACAAGGATCTTCAACAAAAGACCGGGATCGAAGCTCGCAAAAGGGGCGACACTCCCCGGCAGTACCGCGGTGAGGACAAACAGATTGATTTTGGCGACGGATTCCCGACGCTTTTTCTTTCGCCGGCGGCCCACGCCGAGTTTGCCGACGCGGACATCAAAGGAGCGCCGGCCGAACCAATACCAACCGGCAACAGCAGCGACGAAAACAATCCCGAGCGTACTAAAAAATCCGCCGATACTATGCAGCGCCGCCGCCGCGAACACCGCGATCGCCGCTTCGCGCATGCCGACTATCGAGGCGCGGCCCATGCTCCAGGCCGCCGCGGCGACCGTGGCGGTCACCGCCGGCACGAACCCCATGAACATTTTGCTAACCGCCGGCAACTGTCCCCAGCGGAAATAAGCGAGACCCAGCGCGACGATGAAGACGAATGCCGGCAGCACGGCGGCAAATGCGCTCACGAACGCCCCTGCCGGACCACGCAACCGATACCCGACGTAGGCGATCACGTTCACCGCCATCGTGCCCGGCAGAACGGAAGCAAGCGAAACTCCATCGAGCATCTCTTGCTGCGTCAGCAGCTTGCGGCGCTCGACGACGGCATTCTGCACGACCGCCACGATCACCATAAAACCGCCGAAGCTGGTACAACCGACGCGAAAGAAAATCCAGAACAGAGCCCACAGCGATACCTGGGCGAGGGCCGAGGTATGTTTCGGCTTCAGCGGGCTTCTTTCGGAGTTCCTTTCCAAAAAGGAGTCAGCGGGCAAATTAATAATGAGATAAACGGTGTGGGTATGATGCAACCACGACCGCGCGAGTGCAAGTGGGTCGAGAGGTCGCGAGCCGAGATCGCTTCACATAATGACACCGGATGCTTGACGCTAATTTTCTTATTCAAGGTCATGAGGGTGACACACGTTAAACGCCAATCAAAAAGCAAAGGGCCCAGTGGGCCCTTTGCTTTTTGATTGGCGGAGAGGGAGGGATTCGAACCCTCGGTACGGTTTTGCCGTACACACACTTTCCAGGCGTGCTCCTTAAACCGCTCGGACACCTCTCCGATAATCTCTGTACCCGCCGTCCGTGGTGAAACTCGACGCGCCGTGGCTGGGCGGTCCGCGACACGAATACAAGGAAGCCCTGATTAATTCAACGTAGGGCGCGTTCCACACACCCTGGTTTCGATCGGTGCGCACGGCGCACCCTACGTTTTGAATCAATCCGAGCTTTTCCCCTGCTACCGCTCGGATATCTTTCCAATTCGCCTGATCGCCATTTTTCGACAATCCCCGGCGACGTAGCGATTCGGTCCCGCGGAAAGCCGGCTAGCTTACGAAAACCGCGCGCGCTGAACAAGTTACATGCGCGGCACCACGCCGCCGTGACAAGCACCGGCTCCGCAGGTAGGCTCAAGACTATGACGCTCCGAAAACCAGCGGCCGACGCGACCCGAGGCTCGAACGACCGAACCCGCAGAATCGGCACACTTATATTACTGTTCGCGCTGCCCGTTCTCGGCGGTTGCTCGCTTTTCGACGGTTCCCGCCTCGACGCGATCAAGCGCGGGGGCGAAATCACCGTACTGACGTTCTCCGGCACGACGACGTATTACGAAACTCCCGAGGGACCGGCGGGGTTCGAGTACGACCTCGCCAAGGCGTTCGCGGAACAGTTGGGCATAAAACTTCGGGTAGTGGTCGCGAACAAATATGCCGACGTCCTGCCCCGCCTGTTCAATGGGGACGCGGATTTCGCGGCCGCCAACATTGCCGAGACCGATCCGCGGGGGCGGCTGATGCTCTTCACGCCCTCCTACCAACAGGTGCGGCAACAGGTGGTGTATCGGCTGGGAAGCACGCGTCCGGCCAATGTGCAGGAGCTCATTGGGCGCGAGATCGAGGTCCCCGCCGGAACGCGCTATGCGGAGCGGTTGAACGAGCTCAAGCAAACACAGCCGGCGCTCACCTGGATCGAGGCGGAAGACCGGCGCACCGAGGAGCAGCTGCAACTCGTGTGGGAGGGCCTGCTCGATCTCACAGTCGCGGATTCGAACATCGTCGCGTTGAACCGCCAGTATCTTCCGGAGCTGCAGGTCGCGTTCGACCTGCAAAAACCGGAACCGCTCGTGTGGGCGTTTCGCCCCTCCAAAGACACGAGCCTCTACAATGCGGCGGTGAAATTTCTGGAAACGTATCGGCGTTCCGGCAACCTCGCACAGCTTGTCGATCGATATTACGGTCCGGCGAGCCGCAGTAATTTTATCGACCTCACCGTATTTCGCGCGCGCGTTTACAGTCGCCTACCCGTCTATCAGGAACTGCTCCAGGATATCGCCAAAGACTACGATCTCGATTGGCGGCTGGTGGCCGCCGTCGCGTATCAGGAATCGTACTGGGATCCGAAGAGCGTCTCTTTCACGGGCGTGCGGGGCTTCATGATGTTGGCGAGCAATACGGCGCAGGAGCTCGGCATCACCGATCGCCACGATCCGGCGGAAAGCATCGAAGGCGGAGCGCGCTACTTGCGGGAACTTTTGGACCGGCTTCCGGAGCGCATCGCGCCGCCGGACCGGCTTTGGTTTGCGCTCGCCGCCTACAACGTCGGGTTCTATCACCTCGAAGACGCTCGTATCCTGACGCAGAAGCAAGGCGGGAACCCCGACAAGTGGAGCGACGTGAAGGAACGGCTGCCGCTGTTGTCCGAGCCCAAGTGGTACGAGCAAGCTAAGTACGGTTATTGCCGCGGCGATGAGCCGGTACGCTTCGTCAACCGCGTGCGCGTCTACTACGACGTGCTGGCAAAAATCATCGACGAAGAAAAGGCCAAACGCGCGGTACCGGCCCTCAAGTTACGCGCCCCCGCCATCTGACGAGACACTTCCAGGGGATGGGCACCGGTGCGGACTATTCCGTAGTGCGGCGCGCGCGAAAGAAAGCCCGCAGTTGCGCTCCGCAAACATCGGCGAGCACACCGCCTTCAACCACGGCGCGATGATTGAGCACCGGCGACTGCAGCAGATTGTAAACACTGCCGGCGGCGCCGGCTTGTGGGTCGCTCGCACCGTATACGAGGCGCGTGACGCGCGCCTGCACGATGGCGCCGGCGCACATCGCGCACGGCTCGAGCGTCACGTAGAGCGTCGTATTCGGCAGGCGATAGTTATTCATTCGAGCGGCGCCGGCGCGTAGGGCGACGATTTCGGCGTGCGCGGTCGGATCGTGCGCCGCAATGGGGTGGTTCCATCCTTCGCCAAGCACTTGGTCTTCCAATACCAGCACCGCGCCGACGGGAACCTCTCCTTCCGCTTCGGCGCGGCGCGCAAGCTCGAGCGCCCGCTCCATGAAGCGCGTGTCGTCGCCCGATGTCACTCCCATTCGATGGTCGCCGGCGGCTTGCCCGAGACGTCGTACACGACGCGCGAGACGCCGCGCACCTCGTTGATAATGCGGTGAGAAATGGCCGAGAGCACTTCGTAAGGAATGCGCGCCCAATGCGCCGTCATGAAATCGACGGTCTCGACGGCGCGCAACGCGATCACGTACTCGTAGGCGCGCGCATCGCCGAGCACCGCGACCGACTTGACAGGAAGAAAAACCGCGAAGGCTTGGCCGATCTTTTCGTACAAGTCGTGGCGGTAGAGCTCTTCGAGAAAAATCGCGTCCGCCTGGCGCAGGATATCGGCGTATTCCTTCTTCACTTCGCCGAGGATGCGCACGCCGAGCCCCGGGCCGGGGAACGGATGCCGATAAATCATCTGGTGCGGCAGCCCCAGCTCTTCGCCGATGCGCCGCACTTCGTCCTTGAAGAGCTCGCGCAGCGGCTCGAGGAGCTTGAGCTTCATGCGCTCGGGCAAACCGCCGACGTTGTGATGCGACTTGATGACGTGCGCCTTTTTCGTGCGCGCCGCGGCGGATTCGATGACGTCGGGATAGATAGTTCCTTGCGCCAGCCACTTGGCGTTCCTGATGCGATGCGCCTCTTGCTCAAACACTTCGATGAACACGCGCCCGATGATCTTGCGCTTCTGTTCCGGGTCGGCGACGCCGGCGAGCGCGGACAGGAACCGCTCTTCCGCGTTGACGCGGATCACTTTCACACCCATGTGCTCGGCGAAGGTCGACATCACCTGATCGCCCTCGTTCAGGCGCAGCAGGCCCGTGTCGACGAAGAGGCAGGTGAGCTGCTTGCCGATCGCGCGATGCAGCAACGCGGCGACGACGGAAGAATCGACGCCGCCGGAGAGACCGAGCACCACTTCGTCCGTGCCGATCTGCGCGCGCACGCTTTCGATCATGCTGTCGACGATGTTGCCCGGCGTCCAAAGCGGCCGGCAGCCGCAGATGTCCTGCACGAACCGTTGCAGGATGGCGCGTCCTTGCGTCGTGTGCGTGACTTCGGGGTGAAATTGCACGCCGTAAAAGCGGCGTGACTCATCGGCGATGCCGGCGAACGGCGCGTGCTCGCTCGCGGCGATGACGCGAAAGCCGGGCGGCAATTGCGTGACGCGGTCGCCGTGACTCATCCACACGTGTAAATACTCCGCGCCGCTCGGTTCGGTCTCGTCGCGGATGCCCTTGAAGAGCTGCGAGTGCCCGTGCATCCGCACCCGCGCGTAGCCGAACTCGCGCTTGTTCGAGCTTTCCACTTTGCCGCCGAGCTGTGCCGCCATCGTTTGCTGGCCGTAACAGATGCCGAGCACCGGCACCTTCATATCGAACGCGGCCGGCGGCGCGCGCGGCGTTTCGTCGGCCGTGACCGATTCCGGACCGCCGGAAAGAATGATTCCGCGCGGCGCGAAGCGGCGGATTTCCTCTTCGGTTGCGTCGTAGGGGTAGATTTCGCAATAAACGCCCGCCTCGCGCACGCGCCGCGCGATCAGCTGCACGTATTGGGCGCCGAAATCAAGAATCAGAATTTTTTGTGAATGCGGATCGGCCACGAACGGGAACTAGTCACGTGGAGTGCGTAATGCATGCGAAGGAATAAGAGCACCGCCTAGCCGTCATCCCGAGCGATCGATGCGATGATCCATCAGCGAGGCCGGATCGGCCGACTCGCAGGCGCCGACCACGCGTGCCGGCACGCCGGCGACCGTGCAATGAGGCGGCACGTCCTTCAGCACCACGCTGTTGGCGCCGACTTTCGCTCCTTCGCCGACGACGATGTTGCCCAATATCTTAGCGCCGGTGCTGATCAATACGCCGCGGCGGATTTTCGGATGGCGATCGCCGCGCTCCTTGCCGGTACCGCCGAGCGTCACGTCCTGCAGGATCGAGACGTGATCGTCTACCACGGCGGTTTCGCCGACAACCAGCCCGGTGCCGTGATCGAGCAGTATGCCGCGCCCTATCCGCGCCGCAGGATGGATCTCCACGCCGAACACTTCGGAAACGCGGTTCTGCACCATCCACGCCAGCGCCTCGCGACCCTCGCGCCACAGCCAATGCCCGATGCGATAACCTTGCAGCGCCTGATAGCCCTTGAAGAAGAACAGCGGTATGGCGTACGTCCGGCCGGCCGGGTCACGCTCGCGCACCGCCTGCAGATCGGCGGCGGACGCGGCGGCGATTTCGGGATCCGACGCAAGCGCTTGCGCGATGACGTCGCGCAGCGCTCCGGCGTTCAGCGCGCCGCCGGCGAGCTTGGTCGAGAGATTCTCCGCGAGCGCATCGTCGAGCCGCGAGTGGCGCAACACTGCGCGCTCGAAGAACGGCGCCAACACCGGCTCGGCTTTGGCGATTTCGACGACTTCGGCGCGGATGGTTTTCCACAGCGCCTCGGAAGACGGCATCGATAGGTTGGTCATGAAAGATTGCCTCGGGTCGGTGCCCATCGTCACTCGCGTTGCTGGTAGTTCGGCGCTTCTTTGGTAACCATGACGTCGTGCACGTGCGACTCGCGCACGCCGGCGTTGGTGATGCGCACGAATTTCGCGCGCGTGCGCAGCGTTTCGATGTCAGGCGACCCGGTATAGCCCATCGCCGAGCGCAATCCGCCCATGAGCTGATGAATGATGTTCACCATCGGCCCCTTGTAAGGAACCCGCCCTTCCACGCCTTCGGGCACCAGCTTGTCGCGCACTGCGCTCTCTTGAAAGTAACGATCGCTCGACCCTTCGCCCATCGCGCCCAAAGAACCCATGCCGCGATAGGTCTTATAGGAACGGCCCTGAAAAATTTCCACCTCACCCGGCGCTTCATCCGAACCGGCGAGCAAACTACCCACCATCACGGTATGCGCGCCCGCGCCGATCGCCTTCGCGATGTCGCCGGAATAGCGGATGCCGCCGTCCGCGATGATCGAAATGTCCGAACCGGCGAGCGCCTGCGCCACGTCGAAAATGGCGGTCAGTTGCGGAACGCCGACGCCGGCGACAATGCGCGTCGTGCAGATCGAACCGGGACCGATGCCGACTTTCACGGCGTCGACGCCCGCCTTCTGCAAATCGCGCGCCGCCTCGGCCGTGGCGATATTGCCGGCGACCACCGACAGCTCCGGGTAGTGCTTCTTGGCCCAGCGCACGCCATCGAGTTGTCGCTGTTGGTGCGCGTGGGCGGAATCCACCACGATCAAATCGACTTCGGCCTCGACCAACCGCTCGATGCGTTCCTCGGAACCGGCGCCCGCGCCGACGGCGGCGCCGACACGCAGCCGGCCCTTGGAATCCTTGACGGAGTTCGGATACTCGGTCGATTTCTGGATGTCCTTCACCGTGATCAGGCCCTTGAGCCCGAACTTGTCATCCACGACCAGAATCTTTTCGATACGATGCTCATGCAGCAGCCGCTGGATTTCATCGCGCGCCGCGCCTTCGCGCACGGTCACGAGCTTGCTCTTCGGCGTCATGATGCGGCTGACGGGTTCGTTGTAGCGCGTCTCGAAACGCAGATCGCGCGACGTCACGATTCCCACCAGTCCGCCCTTGTCGGTCACGGGTACGCCGGAAATTCCGTGCGTCCGGGTCAGTTCGAGCACCTGTCGAACCGTCGTCTCCGGCGTAACGGTGATGGGGTTGGTGATGATCCCGCTTTCGAACTTTTTGACCTTGCGCACCTCATCGGCCTGACGCTCGGGGCGCAGATTCTTGTGAATAACGCCGAGCCCGCCCTCCTGCGCGAGGCAAATGCCGGTGCGCGCCTCCGTGACCGTGTCCATCGCGGCCGACAGCAACGGGATATTGAGACGGATAGTGCGAGTGAGGGCGGTCTTCAGCTCGACATCTACCGGAACAACCTTAGAATAGGCGGGAACCAGCAGGACGTCGTCAAAGGTCAGGGCTTCTTGAACAATCCGCATGACGTATTATACGAAGACCCGCCGTCGCGCGTAAACGGGCCGCGCGATCGCGCACTGCGAACCGATATGGAACGGCCCGGCCGGTTTGCCTACGCTTTCCTTATGATGATGTATTCCGCCTTCGTTCGCACCGCCGTGCGACGAATTGCCACTACGGGTGTCTGCGCGGCGGTCTTCGCCCTGCCCGCGTGCACGACAACTTCTCCCGTGGAGCCGGCGACCGAAACCGGCCAAGCACCCGATACGCCGGTTATCCAGGCGAAGGAATACCAGGACTACCAAGACTACGACGCTCTCGTCGCTCGGGCGCGGCAAGAGATCAAACGCGCGGCGGACCTAGGATTCCTGTGGATTAATACGGAGAGCTATCTCGCCGAGGCGGATGAGGCGCACGAGGCCGGCGACATGGATCGCGCTCTCAAGTTGGGCCAAAAAGCGCTGGAGGAGGCATTGCTGGCGCAAAGGCAGGCCGCGGATAGCGCACGCACGAAAGCGGACTACACCTACCGCCGCTAGTGCGCGCGGTCGATAAGCATCCTTGCGAAGCCAAGGTACCAAGCTACCGGCTCCATTGTTGGGTTTCGGCGCAAGCGCCTCCAGCCACCCTCACCTGTTTAATACAGCGTATCCTCGGGGCGGCATACTGGTTAATCGGATCATGTCCGGCGCTCGGCGGTCCCCGCTTTCTTCGGGCCGCCATCCGGATTACCTTTTATATATGGAACAAGCGACTCTCCCGCTCACCGCCCCGCCGCGACAGATCTACACCGTTTCCCGGTTAAATCGCGAGGCGCGCGCCTTGCTCGAAGGCAGCTTCCCGCCGCTTTGGGTGGAGGGCGAAATTTCCAATCTCGCGCGTCCCTCCTCCGGGCACCTCTATTTCTGCCTGAAGGACGCGACCACGCAGGTGCGCTGCGCGCTGTTTCGCACGCAGTCGCGCCTGCTCAACGTGCCGCCGCGCGACGGCATGCACGTACTGGTACGCGCGCGCGTCACGCTCTACGAGGGGCGCGGCGAATATCAACTGATCGTCGAGCACATCGAGGAAGCGGGCGAAGGAATGCTGCGCCGCGCGTTCGAGGCGCTGAAGGCGCGTTTGGCGCAGGAGGGCCTCTTCGACGCCGCGCGCAAGCGGCCGCTGCCGCGGCTGCCGAAGCGCATCGGCCTCGTCACCTCGCCGACGGGCGCGGTGCTGCACGATATCGTCAAAACTCTGCGGCGGCGCTTCCCGGCGATCCCGATACTACTTTATCCCGTTCCCGTCCAAGGCAAAGCGGCGGCGACGCCCATCGCCGAGGCGATCCGCCTCGCTTCCACGCGCCGTGACTGTGACGTCCTCATTCTTGCCCGCGGCGGCGGCTCGCTCGAGGATCTCTGGGCCTTCAACGAGGAGATCGTCGCACGCGCGCTGGTCGATTGCTCCATTCCCGTCGTGTCCGGTGTCGGCCATGAAACCGACTTCACGATCGCCGATCTCGCCGCCGACATGCGCGCGCCGACCCCGACGGCGGCGGCCGAGCTCGTAAGCCCGGATCAAAATGAATGGCTGCATCGATTCAGCCAACATGAAGCGCACTTGATCCGGCGCATGCGCGATATGCTGCGCGCGCGTGCGCAACATATCGATTGGCTCGCGGCGCGCGTCATGCATCCGCGCGCGCGCCTGGAACATCTGAGGCAGCGCCTCGACACGCTGGCGCACCGTCTCTTGCTCGGACAGTCGCGCCGGCTGCACGGCGCCCACCGCACGCTGCATGTGCTTTGCACGCGGCTCGAGCGCCGGTCTCCGCTCGCGCGCGTGCGCGCGTGTCGGCAGGACAGCCGTCATCTGTACGAACGCTGCACGCAGGCGATCGCCCGCCGCCTGGACGACGCCCGCAAGCAGGTGAGGCATATGGCGCACACACTCCACGCGCTGAGCCCGCTGGCGACGCTGGATCGGGGTTATGCGATCGTCCGCGACGAAGCGACGGGCGCAATCCTCCGCGACGCGCGCGCGGTCACCGTCGGCGAATCCATCGAAACACGCCTCGCGCGCGGGCGTCTCAAGTGCGTGGTGAAGGAGCGATTCGAAAAATGAAGCGAGTATTGTTGGCGGTGCTCGGCGCTTGCGCCGCGTTCAATGCATGGGCCGACTGGCTGCCGCGGGAAGATCCGGTGCCCGGCGGAATCGCCTGGGTCGAAATCGGTCCCGCGACGGATCCGTTGCCGCGCGTATTCCTCGGCCCCGATCGCATCATGGTCGTGCGTCACGCCAACGCCTGGCTCGCCGTTGTCGGCGTTCCCCTCGCCCTCAAGCCCGGAGACCATGAGCTGACGGTGCTCGACGCCGGCAATCACCCGAGCACGCGCCGCTTCGCCGTGCGCCCCAAAACCTACCGCGCGCAGCACATTACTCTCAAAGACCAGCGCATGGTGGACCCCACGCCCGCCGACCTCGAGCGTATCGGGCGCGAGCAAACGGACATGACGCGCCTATTCACCGCGTGGAGAGAAGTCGAGGCGCCGCTCCTCACGTTTCAGTTTCCCGCGGAAGGCCGGTTGACCGGCGGTTTCGGTACGCGGCGTTTTTTCAACGAGCAGGAACGCCAACCGCATAGCGGTATCGATATCGCGGCGCCGCGCGGC
>JAJPKH010000014.1 GCA_021323795.1 Acidiferrobacteraceae bacterium
AACGTTTCCGTCAAATTCGGCAACGGCAACCGCTATGGCCTCATCGGGGCGAACGGGTGCGGGAAGTCCACGTTCGTGAAGATTCTGCGCGGCGATCTGGAGCCGACCTCGCGGGTTTTTTTCGGAACGGCGCCAATCGCGTTGTCGGTTTTCGCGGCGATCCGCGCGCGATGGGGCAACCGGGTTAGCGAGGCGCGGCGGGACGACGGCCGATCCAGTAACTCAACTCCTCCCCGATATCGGCCGCGTCGTTCGACGCGATCGTTTCGAAGTCGCCGAACAGCCGTTTCAACTCGCCCGGCTCGAGCAGATACTTGCGCTGCATTTCCGGCGCGAATCGCAGTTTGTTGACATTGAACGTCTGATAAATGACGAGCCCGCCGGGCGCGACTGACTGTTTGATCGCGGGGATTAGCGAGCGGTCGAGAAAACGAAATACGATCGCCACCGCGAAGGCGCCGCGCGGCAAGACGAAGCGGTCGAGGTCGGCGACCACCGGGTGGACGCGGAGATCCGTTCCGGCAACGGCTTCGCGACAGTAGCGCAGCGCGGTAAGGCTGCCGTCGACGGCGACGACGTCGTAGCCGCGCCGCGCGAGATAGATGGCGTTGTGGCCGACGCCGCAGGCGAGATCGAGCGCCCAACCCTTGCCGTCGAGGAGCGCCGCGTTCGCGACGAGCAACGGATCGGGCACGAACGCGTGCGGATTCGCGTCCGCGTACTTGCGGTTCCAGCGCTCGATATCGGCGTGCGTCAAAACAGCAGCGGTCAGCGCGTCAGCGCGATTTCGTCGTCGATGCGGTAGGTGAGCTTCACGCCGGGCACGGACAGCGTCACTTCGGCATGCAGCCGCTCGCCGCCCTTGAGCGCCCCGGACGCCAGCGCGTCATGCACGGCGCGTTCGATTTCGCGCTGCGAATTAACGCCGACTTTCTTCAGGAATTTGCGTACTTCGAGGTTGAAGGTTTCTTCGTCGAAGCCGGTCTTAGCCATAGTGCACCTCGTTGCCTTGTTTCGTTGTCCGTCGGCGTTCCGGCGCCGTCTCCTCGGCGGGCGGCGCGTGGCGCAGCCACACGCGGAACAAGCTGCCTTTGCCGATCGTCGATTCTACCGAGATATTCCCGCCATAGCGCTTCACCAACCCGTAGCTGACGGACAAACCGAGGCCCGCCCCGCGCTGCGGGTCGGTGGTGAAGAACGGGTCGAAGATGCGTTTGAGATCGTCCGGCGGGATGCCGCAACCGTTGTCGCGCACGCCGATGACGGCGCCGGTGTCGTTCCAATCCGCCGTCGTGATCTCGATCGTGCCGCCGTGCTCGCACGCGTTGGCGGCGTTGACGATCAGGTTGACCAGCACCTGCTCGAGATCGAAGACGTTGATGGCGACGGCGCGCGTCGCGTCCAGTCGGCGCTGCAACGTGATCGATTTTCCTTTCAGCACGTGGGCCACGAGCGGGAACACGTCTTCCACCAGCTGGTTGACGCCGATGTCGGTAATCTGCCCCGCGCCCGGCCGCGCGCGGGCGAACTGCAACAGGCTCGTGACGATGTGGCGGATGCGCTCGACTTGTTTGCCGATCAGCTCGATCTCGCGCGCCACCGGCAGCGCCGCCGGACCGAGCTCCGCCGTCACGACATCCAGATTGCCGAGAATGACCGCGGCGGGATTATTGATTTCATGCGCGATGCCCGCCGCCATCTGGCCGAGCGCCGAGAGTTTGTCCGCGAGCATGAGCTGTTCCTTGGTTTTTTCGAGCAGCACGAGCATTTCCCGGAGCTCGGTGTTCTTCTGCGCGAGTTCCTGGGTGCGCTCCGCGACTTTTATTTCGAGCGCGGCCGCCGCCCGCTGGATCTCGCGGTTGCGCGCCGCCAACTGGTCGAGCATGGTGTCGAACTGTCGCGCCAGCTCTCCGATTTCATCGCGCGTGTCGATCGGGCCGATGCGCCGGTCCTCACCGGCGCGCGTCGCCCGCACCACGGCCGCCATGGTTTCGATCGGTTTGAATATCGAGCGCACGCCGCGCACGGCGATCCACGCCGCGACGGCGGTCGCGATCAGAAACAGCGACAGCAGCAGGGCGGCGGCGCGGTAGTAGCCCGCGCGGAACGCGCTCTCGCGCACGCCGATCTGCAACGCGCCGGCACGCTGACCGTTAACGTCATATAACGCCCCGTAAGCGAAAACGTAAGGTACGCCGCTGAGCTCCTCGCGCACGACCACGAAATCCGCTTTGTCCTTCAGCAGTGCGCGCGTCTCGGCGCTCAAGCGAGTGCCGACCAAATTGGCCCAGTCGTCGCTCATGACGGCGACGCGCGTATCGTCGAGCAGCAGGGAGATGATCGGATCGGCGCCGGCCGGCAAGGAGCCGGTGGCGAGGGCGCGGCTGGCGACGGTGTAGAGCGGATTCGGATTGCGGTTAAGGAGCAATCCGGCATCGAGCATCATGGCCACATGTTCTTGCTCGTCCGCTATCGGTTGCACCAGCCGCAGGGTCATGCCGCGTTCTTCGAGTCCCTGCCCCTGGCGCCACTCGACGCGCGCCTGCGCGGGCAGGGCGGAGGATTCGCGGCGCAAATCTTCCGGCCGAAATACTTCGTAGGCGGCGCCCGCGAAGCCGCGGGCCGCTCGATCGGTGAGCGGGCTCGGCTTACTGGTGCGTTGCACGTCGCTCTCGTAAAGCCAATTGCCGGCGACGCCGGTGAGATGCAGGAAGGTGAAGCCGCGCGCGTTGCGCAATTGCTGCAGGGCGCGTTGTATGGCGGCGCGGTCCTGCCGCTTCAATGCGGCGCGGAACTGCGGGGATTCGGCGAGCTGCTGGAGGTCGAGTTGGCGTTCGTCCTGAAACTCGCGCAACGTCTGGCGCGCGACGGCGAGATGGTCACGCAGCGTGACGGTGAGGGATTCTTCCGTGTACCCGTGGAACCAGTAGAGCGTGTAGGCGAGCGTGGCGATCATCGCCGCCAGAAGCGGCAGCAGCACCAGCGCCAGCAGCTTGTAGCGCAACGCGGAGTGGAAACGCCGGTGCCAGGAGCTCCACATCGATCACCCCATCACTCGCGCCCGCGGCGCCTTTATTCGGCCGTTCGACGGGTGTCCGGCCACGTGGACAGTTTTCGTTCGAGCGTCTTGCGGGAGATGCCGAGCCGCCGGGCGGCTTCCGATTTGTTGCCGCGCGCGGTGTCGAGCACCCGCAGCGTGTGGTATTTTTCGACTTCCTCCAGCGTCCATGCGGCCGGGAAGCCGATCGCCGCCGCGTCGGCGGTCGCCTCTTGCGGCGCGCCGCCGTCGATACTCTCCCACGGCAGACGTCCGAGCAGTATCGCGCGCTCCACGATGTTGCGCAGTTCGCGCACGTTGCCGGGCCACGGGTAGGCTTCCAGGCGCAAAACGTCTTCGGCCCCGAACGCATAGGGCGTCATCCCCAGCTCTTGCGCGAGCTTGCGTGAAAAATGTTCCAACAGCTCGGGAATATCGGCCGCGCGTTCCCGCAGGGTCGGTACTTTCACGCTGACCACGTTCAGGCGGAAATACAGATCTTCGCGGAACGAACCCTTGCGCACCGCGTCCTCGAGTTCCCGGTTCGAGGCGGTGACCAGGCGCACGTCGATCGGAATTTCATGGTCGGCGCCGACCGGGCGCACGCGCCGGGTTTCGAGCACGCGCAACAGCTTCGCCTGCATCGGCAAAGGCATTTCCGAAATCTCATCGAGGAAAAGCGTGCCGCCCTTCGCGGCCACGAAAAGACCCTCGCGCGACTGGTGCGCGCCGGTGAATGCGCCTTTGATGTGGCCGAAGAGCTCGCTTTCGAAGAGATCGGGCGCGATCGCCACGCAATTGACCGGCACGAACGCGCCTTGTCGGCGGCTGTGGCGGTGAATGGCGGCCGCCACCAGCTCTTTACCGGTTCCGGTTTTCCCTTCGATCAGCACCGACGCCGGGGTCGGCGCGATGCGCTCGATAATGCGGCGCACTTCGCGGATCGCCGGACAACTCCCGATCATTTCTACATATTCGCCGGGCGCCGAGGTGACGTTCACGTGGCCGAGCAGGGTACGTTCCGGCGCCCTCGAGCGATCGGCGACGCACCGTTTGACGGAAGCGAGTACCTGTTCGACGCGAAACGGCTTGAGGATGAAATCGACCGCGCCCGCGCGGATCGCGCCGATGGTCGCGTTCAGATCCGCGTACGCGGTAATGAAAATGACGGCGGCCCGCTCGCCGGCGCGGTGCAGCGACTCGACCCATTCGAGCCCGGAACGTCCCGGCAGGCTGATATCGACGATCAAGACATCGAAGCGGCAACGCGCGCGCAGCGCTTCGGCGGCTTCCACGTTGTCGACGGCCTCGACGAGGCCGTATTCCTTTCCGAGCGCGCGCTGTAAAAAGTTGCGTATGCCCGGCTCGTCGTCGACGATCAGGACGGATATCTCCCGGCGCAAGAGCGCGTCGGGTGGTGCGGACGAGCGTTCGGCTACCGGTGCAGCGTGTGTGAAATCTCTCATCAGTGCGTCACCTTCGTTCCAAAACGGTGCGGCAGGAGGCTATTCATTCCATGCTGCCTCCGTGGGTGCCGCCGATAATAGAGTTGGCCTTTAGATGGCGCCCTTCCTTGGGTAGAGCTGAGTCATTTCGACGCAGAGGGCGTTTACCTTGCGTCAATTTGATACGACTGTCAAATGGACCGTTGGCGCCAGGGTAAAAAATCAGATGTTACACGACCTGAGCTTTGGCACCGGAGTTGCAGCCGTCCCGGAAAAATGAGGATCGATTGCGCCATTACGGTTTTTTCCCCCGATGCTTCGGACCTTTTGGTTACCATTCGATGTTCTTTGCCGGTTCCTTGGGCACCGCGGCGGGCGTCTTGCCGCGACAACCCGCGGTGCCGAAAATCGGGGCTTTCCAAGGTGTCGGAAATGCGGAACGGGTTAGACGCCAGTGCTCATAATTGCGCGGGAAGCAGGGCGGGGACGTCGGCTCGGCTCGCACCGGTCACCCGAAAGCAAAGCGCATGAGCGGAACTGATCCGGAAACGCGCGCACCTGTGACGGCGCCGGCGCGGGAACACATCACCGGCGTTATCCTCGCGGGTGGCCGCGGCAGCCGCATGGGCGGCGAGGACAAGGGTTTGGTGTTGCTGAACGGCCGTCTCATGGTCGAGCATGTGGCAATGCGCGTGCAGCCGCAGGTGAAGGAATTGCTCATCAGCGCCAATCGCAACCAGGAGCGCTATGCCGCGCTCGGCTATCGCGTCATCGCGGATTTGCTGCCCGACTATCAGGGTCCGCTCGCCGGCATGGCGACGGCGTTGCAAGCGGCCGGCACGCCGTATGTCGTGACGGTTCCGTGCGACTCGCCGCTCATTGGAACCGATCTCGTGGCGCGGCTCGGGCGCGCGCTCGTGCGGGAAGACGCGGACGTGGCGGTGGCCTTCGACGGCGAGCGCACGCATCCGGTCTTCCTGTTTTTGAAACGTTCGCTGCTGGCGAGCCTGCTCGCCTTTCTCGACGCCGGTGAGCGCAAGATCGACCGCTGGTTCGGACGCCATCGCGTCGCCATGGCCGATTTTGCCGACTGCCCGGAGGCGTTCGCCAATGTTAACGATCCGGAGGAGCATCGCGCCCTCGAGGCGCGTCTGCGTGAAATGCGTTTATGATGCATAAAAACATTCCCGTACTCGGAATCGCGGCTTACAGCGGTACCGGCAAGACCACGTTGTTGCGGAAGGTGCTTCCGTCGTTGCGCGCGCATGGCCTACGCGTGGCGATGATTAAGCACGCGCACCACTCGTTCGACACCGACGTGCCGGGCAAGGACAGCTACGAGTTGCGCAAGGCGGGCGCGACCCAGATGCTGGTGGCGTCGCGGCATCGCTGGGCGCTCGTTACGGAAACCGGCGATGCGGCCGAGCCGCGGCTCGAGGAATTGCTGGCTCATCTCGATCACCGGAACACCGACTTGATCCTGGTCGAGGGTTTCAAGGCCGAAGCATTTCCCAAAATCGAGTTGCACCGGCCGAGCCTCGGCAATCCCTTGCTTTGTTCCCTCGATCGCTCGATCATCGCCGTTGCGGTCGACGCGCCGCTTGCCCACGACCCGGGTATTCCCGTGCTCGACTTGAATCAGCCCGAACAGATCATCGACTTTATTTTGCGCGTGGTCATGCGCAAGGGGTCGCAAGGAGTCCGCGGCGTAGCCTCATGAGCGAAGTCGCGCGCGCCTCCGTGTTGAAACCCAAAGGTCCGCGGCGTCTGAGCGTCGCGGACGCGCGCGCCCGCATCCTCGCCGAGATCGAGCCGGTGCGCGGCACCGAAAAGGTGGCGCTGCGTTCGGCGCTCGGGCGCGTGGCGGCGGCGGACGTCGTGTCGCCGCTCGACGTGCCGGCGCACACCAATGCCGCCGTCGATGGCTATGCCCTCGCGGGCAGCGAGCTGCCCGCGGAAGGAAGCAAGGAGTTTCGCGTGATCGGCACGGCCTGGGCCGGGCGCCCATTCACGGGCGTCGTCGGCCGCGGCGAATGCGTGCAGATCATGACCGGCGCGCCGATTCCCACCGGCGCCGACACCGTCGTGCTACAGGAAAACGTCGAGGCAAGCGCGGAGCGCGTGTCCATCCCGAGCGGGGAGCAGCCGCGCCTGAACGTGCGCGCCGCGGGCGAAGATGTGGCGAAGGGCGAGCTCGCGTTGTCCGCGGGCAAACGCATTCAGCCGGCGGAGCTCGGAATGCTCGCTTCTCTCGGTTTCGGCGAAGTGTTCGTCTACCGTCGCCCGCGCGTCGCGTTTTTTTCCACGGGCGATGAATTGCGTTCCATCGGCGAGCCGCTCGGACTCGGCCAGGTCTATGACAGCAATCGTTACACGCTGTACGGCATGCTGACGCAGCTCGGCGTCGAGATACAGGACATGGGCGTGATACGCGACGACCGCGAGGCGGTGCATCAGGCGTTCGTCGAGGCCGCCGCGCACGCCGACGCGATCATCACCTCCGGCGGCGTTTCGGTCGGCGAGGCCGATCACGTGAAGGCGGCGCTCGACGCGCTGGGAAAGATGAGCTTCTGGCAAGTCGCGATGCGCCCCGGACGGCCGCTGACCTTCGGCCGCGTCGGTAACGCCGCTTTCTTCGGTTTGCCCGGGAATCCGGTCGCGGTGATGGTGACGTTCTACCAACTGGTGCAGCCGGGATTACGACGGCTCATGGGCGAACCGGCGCCGGCCGCGCCGCCGATGTTCAGCGCGCGCAGCTTAAGCGCGTTGCAAACGCGGCTCGGCCGCACCGAATTCATTCGCGGTGTTCTCGCCCGGGATGAATCCGGCGAGCTCGTCGTGCGCAGTACCGGCGGCCAGGGATCGGGCATCTTGAGCTCGATGAGCGAAGCGAACTGCTTTATCGTGCTGCCGCCGGAATGCGGCGACACCGAGCCCGGCGCCATCGTCAGCGTGCAGCCCTTCAACACGCTGTTCTGATTCATGACCCCGTCGTAGAGCAGTGCTCCGCGCGTAGCTTGACCGCGCGGAATCGCATGCGTATGCCCGGCCTGCCGGGCGCCGAGCGCACGCGCGCTCGGGCGTTCGACGCCGGAGGCGCTGGGGCAGCGTCAAGCCAAAGATATTCGCGCTCACGGCGGCGGTCTTTCGGTACGCCTGGCTGCCCGATGAATTGCCGCAAACGGAAAAATGGGAAAGGGAAATAGATGCCCTGCCGGAGTCCCTTATTTTTATGGTACCGAGGGTCGGAATCGAACCGACACGGTGTTGCCACCACCAGATTTTGAGTCTGGCGCGTCTACCAGTTCCGCCACCCCGGCAAGGGTTGCAAGTATAACAACGTCGTCGGCATGATACCAAAACAGCGCGCAGGAACGCGTGGCCGACGAACGAGGGATACATGCGGGTGCTGGCCGGCGATATCGGCGGAACCAAAGTGTTGCTCCAGCTCGCGGAGTTCGAGCGCGCAAGTTACCGGTTGATCGCCGAGCAGCGCTTCGAGAGCGGAGCGTACAACGGATTGCTGCCGCTGGCGCGCGAGTTCCTGCGCATGACGGGCTCGACGCTCGCGCCGGACGCCGCCTGCTTCGGCATCGCCGGCCCGATCGCACCGGCGCCCGACGGTCAAATCGCACGCGTCACTAATCTTCCCTGGGTCGTCGAAAGCGCGCCGATCGTCAAAGATCTCGCGATACCGCGCGTGCGGCTGATCAACGACTTTCAAGCGGTCGGTTACGGAATAGAAGCGCTGCGGCCCGAAGATTTCGTCGTGCTGCAAAGCGGCGAGCGATTGAGCGGGGCGCCGTGCGCCGTCATCGGCGCGGGTACGGGGCTGGGCCAGGCGCTTCTGGTGTGGCAGGACGATCATTACGAATCGGTCGCGACGGAAGGCGGTCACGCGGATTTCGCGCCGACCGATGAATTGCAGGTGGAGTTGCTGCGCCACCTGAGCGAGCGCTACGGGCGCGTGTCCTATGAGCGCGTGCTGTCCGGCCCGGGTCTGGTCAATCTTTATTCGTTTTTCATCTCCCGCGGTCAGCCGACCGGCGGCGACTTGCTGCGCGCGGAGGATCCGCCGGCGGCGATCACGGCGGCGGCGCTGCAAGGCAACGACCAGGCGGCGGCCGCGACGCTGCGGCTGTTTCTCAAGGTGTACGGGGCGCACGCCGGAAACGTCGCCCTTAACTATCTCGCCAGGGGCGGCGTATTCATCGCGGGCGGCATCGCGCCCAAAATCCTGCCCGCACTCCGCGACGGGTCGTTCGTGCGCGCCTTTGCGGACAAAGGCCGCATGAGCGCCTTGCTGGTCTCGATTCCGGTCCATGTCATCACCAACGAGCGGGTGGGATTGCTCGGCGCCGCGCTCGCCGCCCGTCGATTGATATAGTGAATCTCCGTCGCGGCGGCTCATCGTAAGCCCTGATTGCGGCGGGTGAAAACGCGGTGCCACAATCCGGAGCGGGTTTACTGTTCCTGATCGGCAGGAAATGGAATTCCATGGCGCGCTTTCCACCGCTCCGCGCGGTTTTTCGCCCGAGCGTCCTCGTGCTGCTTTCCATCGTCGCGCTGTTAATCGCGCTGCGCGTCGCATTGCCGTTTTTTCTCACCCATTACCTGAATCGAGTGCTGACCGAGGCGCCCGAGTACGAAGGTTCGGTCGCCGACGTCGACGTGCATCTGTGGCGGGGTGCGTACTCGATCCACGGCGTGGAGGTGCGCCAGGTAAAAGGGAATAAGATTACTCCGCTGTTCAATGCGCAGCACATCCACCTTTCGGTGGAATGGCGCGAGCTCCTGCACGGCAGCCTGGTCGGCGAGGTGGAGGTCATCAAACCGCAGGTCAATATCGTCGCGGTGCCGCAGCCACAGGACGTGAAGCAGCAAAAATTCCGTTTGCAGGATCTGGTCGATCGTTTCACGCAATTCATGCCGCTCAACATCAACAGCTTCACGCTGCTGAACGGCGAGTTGCGCGTGAACGATGTCAGCGCGTCGCCGCCGCTCGATTTATTTTTCGACGAGATCCGGCTCACCGCACGCAACTTGACCAACAGCGAACGCGCGTCCGACACGCTGTGGGCCACGGTAAGCGGTACCGCGCGCGCCATGGGCAGCGGCGGCGTGACGCTCGAAATGCGGCTGAATCCGAGCGAGAAGCGTCCGACGTTCGATTTGGCGTTCGAGTTGAAGGAGCTGCGGCTGCCCGTGCTCAACGATTACCTGAAACACTATCTCGCGGTCGAGGCGCGCGACGGGCGCTTGTCGCTGTACGCCGAGACGACCGCGCGCGACGGGCGTTTCAAGGGTTACGTCAAGCCGCTCGTCAAGGATCTGGATATCATCAAGGTCAAGACCGAAAAAGGCCCGGTCGAGGCGATCAAGGGGTTTTTCGTCAAGCTCCTTGCGCAGGTATTCAAGAACGAACCGAAGGAGCAGGTCGCCACCAAGGTGCAATTTGCAGGGGCGTTCGAAAATCCGGAAATCGGCGTGTGGGACGCGGTGGTCTACTTCGTGCGCAACGCGTTCGTCGAGGCGCTCGCGCCGCGGTTCGACGAGTCGGTCGCGCCACGCCAGGCGGAGAAGGCACAGCGCGCGCCGGCTTCGCCGAACGGAAAGCAAACAGGGCGGGGCGCGCGATGACGTTGCGGGAGGACCTGCGCGAAGTGTTGACGCTCGGCGGGCTCAGCGTGAAGTCGCTGATAAAGCGCGTGTACGCCGAGCTCAGCCGAGACGACGTGCCGGGTTACGCCGCGCAACTCGCGTACTATTTTCTGTTTTCGCTGTTTCCGTTCTTTATTTTTCTCGCCGCGCTGCTCGCGTACATCCCGATCCCGAATCTGATGGAGCAGATCATGACGCTCGTCGGCGACTTTGTCCCCGCCG
>JAJPKH010000030.1 GCA_021323795.1 Acidiferrobacteraceae bacterium
CATGGCGGCGAGCTTCATGGCCTCGACCGCGATTCTTCTGATTATCGGCACGCTGACCATGACATCGGATCTCGACAAGCTGAGCCGATCCTGGAGTTTTTTGATCAACGACGTCCATCACTCATCGCTCATAGGAGTAAAAGTCGCGTTGTTGCTTGTCGATTTCTTCGCGGCTTTTTTTTGCTTCTCTATGTCAATCCGCCTTTTCAGCCACGTCGGTTATATGGTGGCGGTACGGCAGACCGCGGCCGGCGACGTCGGAACCGAAACAGTGGCGGTACATTTGAACCAAGCCGGAAAATATTTCTCGCTGGGCATTCGCCTGTTCTTTGTTTGCATTCCCATTATTTTCTGGTTCTTCGGCCCGGTGGCGCTGGTCGCCGCCACCCTCGCCCTTTTGTGGATTCTGAATCTCATGGATCGGTTTCCCCGAGCGGAGGTGCCTTCACCGGCCGGGCCGCAATCCCACACGAACAGCTAAACGCCCGGTGATCCGCCATCGATAACGACTGGACATGCGATTGATCGACACACTGAGCCGGTTGGCCTCCGTTGAGGAGAGTCCGTTTCGTGCGCAATTACTGCGCGAGGACGTGACGAGGCTCGAGAAATTACGGGAACTGGCGCAGCGCCACCCCGATCTTGCGGCATTCAAAACCGCGGGGATGCGCATCGGTTGGACGCAGGGCGATGCGCGCACGCTTGAGCTGCGAGCGCCGCTCGAAAACATGCTCGAGCTGGTCTTCCGCCACGAGACGCACGATGATATCGGTTCGTCGCTCGACAGCGCTCTTGAGAGGAGCTGGCTCGAATTTCACCGGGTGCGCATGGAGCGGTTGCTCGGCTGCCTCTCGACACCCGCCCCCCGGCCGGAAGACTGAGAGCGCCCCGCTGCCTGCGCGCGGGCGCTGTCGTGGAAATCCTGGAAGTTATCGACCGCGCCGTTCGGCGGCGGATGTTACCGCCTTAGGCCGCCTTCGCTCCGCTTCGCCCCGTCGCGCGTTTTTCCGTCTTGCGGCAGAAAATGTCGTAGAGCGTGGCCATTACCGACGCGGCCTCCATGCTCGCGAGCGAGTAGAAGATCGTCTGTCCCTCGCGGCGCGTGGTCACGAGGCGCTTACCCCTCAACACGGCGAGATGCTGGGAAAGCCCGGACTGGCTCAATCCCACCGCCTGTTCCAGCTCGCCGACCGATTTCTCGCCGTGCGCAATCTGGCATAACACCATGAGCCGGGTGGGATTGGCCATCGCCTTGAGCAGCGTGGAAGCGCGAAGCGCGTTCGCCTCGAGCTTGCCCATGTCAGCCGTCGCCCGGGCGATCGCGCTCGCGCTGATGGATTTCATCGTCTTCATATCTCTCCAAAAAATTTACTCTCTGAGGGACCGGAAACCAGCCGTCTTTTCATGCCCTATTTTGCCTGCATTCGACGCTCGGGTCATGCTCTCGCAGGAGACCGGCGAGTGTCGGGACACGGCTTCCCAAAATTCTAGACTATCGGGAAGCGTTCGCTTGCGATTGAGAACGGCGGATGAGGGCTGGGACGCGCTTCTGTTCAGATCACCTGCCACTAGCGCGCGGGAGAGTGGCGGCGAAAACCGCGGCCGAGCGCGAGCAGGAAGCGCAACGTCTCCTGATTTTCCCGGTCGCGCATGAGTTGCCAGAGCCCGCCCAGCCCGCCGCTTGCCGCGGGCTGTACCGACATTTCGCGGTTCGCCGCGTCGAGCGCGCCGACGACCCGCTCGAGCAGATCGAGGCCCGCGGTGAGCCGCTCGGTCAGCGTATCGAAACGTTCCAGCGCCCCGCTCGCCGCGAGCCGCTCAAATGCGCCGACCAGGCGCTCGGCGCCCGCGCGATTGAGGCGGTCCATCAGCGACAGCGAAGCCCCCATCGTCTCCGCCATGCGGGATACCATCTCGTCGGTCAGCGCATCCTGGGCGGCGCCGTAGGTGCGCGCGAGCGCGACCAGGCGATCGAGGTCGCCGTTCGCCACCAGTTGCGCGAGCGCCGGGAGCGCCTTCGCCACCCCCGAGCGGTTCACTTGATCCAGCAAGTCCATGCCGTCGGCGGCGGTCGCCGCGAGGCGGCTCACCATTTCGTCGGTCAGCGCGTCGCGCGCGGCCGCGCCGAGGCGCTCCCGTTCCAGCATTTCATTCGCTTCCATGACGGCCTCCTAGAGCAGCCCGCGGGCCGAGGCCCAGTAGAGCTTGTTGTACGCCATCTTGAACCAGTGCACCGCCTTCGTCGGCGCCTTGGGGTCGGGCGGGGTGGTGTAGTTGAACATCGCGTAGGTCGCGCGATCCTTGCCGCACTCGATGAAGCAGAACACCTTGCCGTCGTGGTCGCGCACCGGGGCGCCGAGCTTGACGATCGCCGCGATGTTCTCGCCGAGCGTCTCGGCCTGGTAGTGCGCGGTCGAGCCGGCCTTGCTGATCGGGATGTTGGTGGTGTCGCCGATCACGTACACGTTCGGGCGGCCTTCCATGGTGAGCTTCACCTTGTCGGTGGGGATGAAGCCGCCCGCGCCGAGCTTGTTCTTCTCGACGATCTCCATGCCCTTGTGCGCGGGAATGGTGATCAGCAGGTCGTACCTGGCCTCGGTGCCCTCCTCGCTCTTCACGACCCGATTCTTGCCGTCGACCTCCTTCATGTTGAACAGGGTCTCGTAGGTGATGCCGAGGCGGTCGAACTCGGGGGTCGCCCACTTGGCCACGTTCTCCAGGCTGTGCACGCGGCCGATCGGGTAGGTGTAGTGCAGCTGCACCTTGTCGCGGATGCCGCGGTCCTTGAAGTAGTCGTGCAGCATGAAGGTGATCTCGAGCGGCGCCATCGGGCACTTGTGCGGCACGCCGACGGCGATCACCACCCTGCCGCCCTGAAACGTCTGCAGGCGCTTGAACATCTTGAGCGCGCTCTGCTCGGTGTAGAAGGTCTCGGCGTTCTCGGCGAGTCCCGGAATCATCTCGGGCACGGGGCGCGAGCCGGTTGCGATCACGAGAATGTCGTAGCCGTAGGTCTTCCCGCTCTTGGTCTTGACGCGGTTTTGGTCGAGCTGAAACTCCTCGACCGGATCGACGTAAAATTCGATCTCGGGCTCGAGCAGGCTCGCTTGATCGCGGTAGAGCTCATCGGGCGTCATGCGGCCGAGCGCAAGGTAGAGCAAGCCCGGCTGGTACATATGCTTGTCCGAGGCGGACAACATCATGAGGTGCGCCTTCCCCGCACGCAGTTCCGGCGCGAGCCGCCGCGCGAGGTTATTCGCAAGGATCGTTCCGCCCATTCCGCCGCCGACGATGAGAATATTCATGGCACCCCCACGGTTGCTACGATGACGACACTATTTCATTTTCCTCAGCGCAATGTGCCATACCCCGGCTTCTTCGCGCGCGCCGAGAAGCTGATGGCCCACTTTGTTCAACCATTCAGGAATATCGTTCGCCGAACCCTGATCGGTGGACAGCACCTCGAATTCTTCGCCGACCTGCGCGAATTTGAGCCGCGCGATCAGCTCCATGAGCGGCCCGGGGCAGAAGCTGCCGCGCGCATCGATGATTTGTCTCTCCGCCATAGAACTCCTCGATTAGAACGACCAGACTTGCGCGCCTTCAGCGTCGGACAGGAATTTCGTCAGGCCGAGGGGCGCGCGGAGCCAAGGCTCGAGCTGTTGCGGCTTCGCGCCGAGCACGTCGACGGCCATCGAACAGGGATAGATTTTCGCGTCGCCGAGCTCGGCGGCGCTCTTGAACAACTGTTTAAAATCCGGCGCCTTCTTCTCTACGAGCAGCTTGCCGAACGGACCCTCGGCCGGCGGAGATTCCGCCGCATCCTTGTAGAAATACCGCAGCGCGTTCATCGACAGGAACACCGAGACGTCGTCGCCGCTTACGGCCGCGACCGAGGCCATCATCGCCGCCATCTGCAGCCGCTCGCGCTCGCCCGAAACCACGACAATGCTCACCTTAGACATCGTTACACCCCCTGCGGGGCGAAGCCGGAACCCGTGTATCCGAGCGGATTAAGGCGTGGCGCAGGCACACCCCGAGAAACCGTCCGCGTCCATCTTTGCTTCATATTTGGCCGCCACCTGCGCGCCTGGCGTTAACGACGCTTTTGCCGCCGACCAATCGTCGGGCTTCAGGATCACCATCCAGCCGGCGCCGTACGGATCCTGGTTGGCAATCGACGGCTTCGCCACCAGTTCATCGTTGATGGCGATGACCTCGCCGCCCGCCGCCGATTTGGCCGGACCAACCCACTTGCCGGATTCGACGGTCGCGCAGGATTTGCCCGCGTCGACTTTGCGTCCGATTTTCTTGGGAGTGAACGCGACGAGCTGTCCGGCCATGGCCGTCGCGATCGTCGTCATGCCGATTCTTACCGTGCCGTCGTCGAGCTCCTTGAACCAGATATGATTGGGTACGTCGTAAAGCAGATCATCCGGCAGCTCGCATCCTCTTACGGTCGGCATCGGTCTCTTCGCTCTTCGTCGGAAGTTGAATTATTCTACTCGCAAGGGTCGTGAGGCGCAGCAGAACTCGCCGAGGCCCTCGACCTGCATCTTGCCGCTCACAAAAAGGAGAAGATGCTTTGCGAGCATGCCCATCATGCGCTGTGTGCGCGCGGCAGCGGATGGATCGACGTCCGTAGTGAGAAGATTGTAATGATACGCAATCTCACGGCAGGTCTCGCGACAAGCGTTGAAGCTCGGCACGCCGCGCGCGCCTTGGCGGTGCAGCGCGAGCAAGCGAAAACCTTCTTTCTGTTCGGACGTCGGGGCCTCCCCGCGCGCCGCGGCCCAGTGCTCGAGCACTTCTTCCGAGAGTTCGAGCAGGACACGCGCGCCCGCGCGCGCATCCGCGCGCGGCGCGAAGCGGTCGATATCGACTTCGATGGCCGCCAGTGATCTCACTCGAGTCCCTTGCTCTTTAACAATTCGATTCCATCCGAAACATTCTCGTGCAAACCGACCTTGCGCGGCGCGAGCCCGAGCGCAACGCCGAGTAGCTGCGTGAAATACATCATCTTCACCGTGGTCTTCTGCCCGAGCACCGTTTCCGCCCGCACCTGATGCATCTCGAGACCCGAGTGGCAGGTCGGGCATTCGGTGGCGATCACATCGGCGCCGGCTGCCTCGGCGGCTCGCAGGATGTTCAACACCAGCTTGGTCGAGGTATCGCTGTCCGAGAGCGTGTGCGCGCCGCCGCAACACGCCGTCTTGAGCGCAAAGTCGACGTTCTCGGCGCCCGCCGCCTCGAGCAGGTCGTCCATGAAATGCGGCTGTGACGTCGATTCGCTTCCCGGTCCGCGATCCTTTTCCGGGAAAATATGCCGCGGGCGCGTATACATGCAGCCGTAGTAGTTGGCGACCTTGAGACCTTTGAGCGAATTCTTGACGCGCTTCTTGAGCTCCTCTTCGCCGACGCCCTGCTTGATCCAGTCGAGCGCGTGGATGGTTTCGAGCTGGCCGGCCTGGTAAGTCGCATGACCGGCCTTTTGCGAGATGCGATCGACGACCTCGCGCGAGCCCGCGTCGTGCGCAAGGTCGTGCTCGGCCTTCTTCAGGTTGTGATAGCAGCCGTTGCACGGCGCCATCACGACGTCGGCGTGCATCTCGTTGGCCGCGATCGACATGACGCGCGACGACAGATACGTCTGGATCTTCGGGTCGATGTTCTTGACCTCCATCGCCCCGCAGCAGTTCCAGTTCTTCACTTCGTCCAGCTCGAGCCCGAGCGCCTTGCCCACCGCCTTGGTCGAGCGATTGTAGGCGTGTCCCGTTCCTTCCAACGCGCAACCCGGGTAATACGCCACCCGCTGGTACTTCGCCTTCTTGTCTTCGACCGGTGTGTCCGACATCTTGCCTCCGACCGCGCCACTTTAGTGGCGGGGAATTTCAATCAGCCGCGCTTGCCCGCGCCGTTCAGCTCGGCCTTCGCCATCTCGACCAAATCGCCGAGACCGAGTGCGGCTCGCTGCTTCGTCTGCTGTTCATCGACGTACTCCTCGAGCGCGCGCCGCGCCTTGCCCCAGCGGCGCGTGCGCGGACGGATCAGCGCCGCGAGCCCCATCAGCATGCCGAGCTTGATCGGCAGGTGCCGCGCCAGGCGCCTCGCCATTTCGATCAGCCACGGCTGCATGAGCGGCTGCGCGGTACGCGCGAAGAACCCGCGAATGATGCGCCCCTCTTCGATCTTGCCGGTGGCGACCACTTGTTCCGAGAATTCCTCGTCGAAGTGCATGGATTTCGATTTGGGCGTATGACCTTTGAGCTCGAGCCAGTGCGCCGTCGCCTTCATCACGCCTTCCGGAAAAACGTCGCGCGGGCAGGCGTACGTGCATTTGTTGCACGACACGCACTGCCAGATGATGTCCTTGTCGCGCAACAACTCCGACTCCATCCCGAGGCGGATGAGATAGATCCAATAGCGCGGGTTGAAATCCGGGTTGACCGCGTTGACCGTGCACGAGTTGGTGCATGAGCCGCATTGCCAGCAGCGGTGGATGTGCTCGCCGCCCGGCAGCGCGGCAATTTCTTCCTGCAGCCGCTCGTTGTAGTCGGTGACGACGCGCGACTCGATGAAGGTGCTCCAGTGCCCCGAAACGTCGATACCGTCGATGACGAGCTTGTCGTGCGTCTTCAGGTTTTCCGGGCGGATCAGTGACTGCTCATGAATCGGCATGGCGGCCTCAATTGGTGCGCTTGGGCGTTTCCACGATCACCGCCTGCCCGTCGAGGGCCTTCAAGCGGATGCGACCGTCCGGGGTCACGCCGTCGAGCCCGAGCAGCCGGCGCGTGTACTGCATCGGGTCTTCCGGCGCGGAAAAGTCGGTGCGCAGGTAGGCGCCGCCTTGTTCGCAGATGTAGTTGGCATAAAGCTGGGCGGTGAGCAGATCCACGTAGTGCGGCAGATCCCGGTACACGCCGTGTTGCGTTAGGAACTGCGACAGCTCTTCCCGCAACACCAGAAAGGTTTCGTAGCGATCCGGCACGTCGATGACCATGTTGTCGACCTCGGGGCCGTGCCAAACCTCGCGGATCACGCCGGTGTTGGCTTGGGCGTCCCACACCCAGCGCATCATCAACGGATAGCGCTCGGGGTCGACGTTGTGCAGCAGCTCCGCGGCGAGGTCGCGCACCCAACGGTGCGCGCGGTCATCCGGGAAGCGCGCCGTAAAATCGGCGACGCGCCGGTCGGCGGCCGACGTATCGCCGCAGCCGTCGAGCAGATCGGCGATCGCCGTACGCAACGGCTCGAACTTCGATGGTTCGAGATAGGAGCCGACACGCCGGCGCACGGTGGCCATATGGGCGCAGAGCGTCCGCGCCGTACGCAAATCGAGGCCGCGCGCGCCGTCACCGCCGAGCGCGTCGCGGAACAGCCGTGACTTCAGTTCGAGCGCCGCGACATAACGTTCGACGCCGCCGTAATCTTCCGAGCGCACCGCGAGCATCTCGAAGGCGAGCGCGAGCTTAGGACCGCTCAGATCGAGCGTCGGTCGCTCGGGTCCGGACGAACGTGGCGTTAGCGACGCGGACACGGCGGCGATACCGCTCAGGCCGCCACGCCTCGCGCGGCGTGTTGGCTGACCAACGCGAACGCGGCCATGGCGGCGGCATTGCCCTGCGCGATCGAATCGTCGATCGTCTCCGGTCCGGTCGCGGCGCCGGCGACGAAAATGCCCGCGCGCGTGGTCGCGCCGAGCGCGTCGTACGAATTGCCTTTGCCGATGAAACCGTGCGGCTCGAGGCCGACGCCGAAAGTCTTGGCGAGGGTTTTGTTGTCGACATTCGGATCCATGCCGATGGCGTGCACCACCATGTCGAAGGGAATGGTGATCGGGCGCTTCACCAGCGTGTCCTCGCCCTTCACGATCAGCTTCTCGCCGTTCGACGTCACTTCGGCGATGCGCGCCTTGATGTACTTGACCTTGAACTCTTCCTGGCTCTTCCAGTAATACTTGGTCTCGTACAACCCGAACGTGCGGATGTCCATGTAGTAGATGTACACGTGGCAATCGGGCAGCTCCTCGCGGATCTCCATCGCGAGGTTGCTCGACACCGTGCAGCAGATCTTGGAGCACCACTCGCGCCCGATCTGCCGGTCGCGCGAGCCGACGCAAAGCAGGATCGCGACGCGCTGCGGCTTGCGCCCGTCCGAGGGACAGCGCACGCCCTGGCCGGAGGAGATCATCTGCTCGACCTGTGTGGTGGTGACGACGTCGGGAAAGGTGCCGAAACCCCACTCGGGTTTGTTGACCGAGTCGAAATGCGTGAAGCCGGTGCAAAGGATGACGGCGCCCGCCTCGACGCTCACGCCGTTCGACAGCTTCGCGCGGAAATCGCCCGGCTTGCCGTCGAACTCGTTCACCGTACAGCCTCTATGCACCGTGACGAGACTGTTGCCTTCCACGGCGCTCACCATCCCGCCGATGGCATCCTTCGCCCATTCGCCGGACGGCACGAGCTTGGCATAGCCGGACAGAATCGGCGCGCCACCGAGGCGCGGCTCCTTCTCGACCAGAATCGCGCGCTGACCGACATCCGCCAACGCGCGCGCGGCGGCAAGGCCGGACGGACCGCCGCCGACGATCAGTACTGGTTTAGCGTTCATGCAGCTGTTTCCTCAAGCTAGCCGCCCGCCCGGCGCGTCTCGCGCGCCATCACGGCAGTTTGGCGATGGGAATGAAACCCGGTCCCGACGTTCGCATGCGCCGCGGATCGTAGAGATTCTCCTGCTTGCCGGCTTTCACCTGGTCCAGGTAAGCGACGAACTCCGCCTTCTTGGCCTGCCAGTCGATACCGAGCTTCTCCATCAAGGTTTCCGTCGGCGAAGCGTGCCAGTGCGACTGCACGATCTTGTACGGATGCGCGCCGCAGACGAGCGCGGCGAATTGACAATCCGCGAGAATCGGCAGCTCGACCGGCTTGCCGGCGGCCTTGCCGATCCACTGGTTCTTGTCGAGCGTGGTGATGCAGCCGGTATCGTGGCCGATCATGACGTCGGCGCGCGCCTCCTCCACGGCGACCTTTATCTTGCGGTCGATCGCGAAAGAGCGGGTGAACTCGCGCTCCGAAATGATGTGGCGGAAACCGAAGCCGCAGCAGTCGTACCACGTCGAGTAGTCGATGACCTGCGCGCCGAGCGCCTGCATGATGCCGGTCGAGTTGGCGAGGCGGTTGCCGTCGTTGATGTTGTCGTCGTAGATCGCATCCTCGGGAACCATCTTGTAGACATGGCACGCCGGATGGATCGTCGCGCGGATGTTGCCGCAATCGATTTCCTGGATCGCGGCGATGCGCGTGCGCATCACGTGCAGCCATTCCGAGTAGTGCACCACTTCCTCGGGAATGAGCAGCTTGCCGTCGACCAGACGCCCGAGCTTGCCGAGAATCTGCGTCACGCGCTCGCGCAGCTTGGCCGAGTGCAGCAGATAGCTGCGCACTTCCTTGTAATTGCCGAAGGAAGTCCCGCAATGCACCAGCGGATAGTAGTAGGCATCCGGCAGGCCCTGCGCGCGCGCCGCCACGTACGCCTGGTGGAAGTTGCGCAAGAACACCGCCGCCAGGCTTTCGATGTTGCCGATGCCGGAGCCGTGATAGTTCCAGGCGGTACAGGATGTCTGGTCGGTCTCGTCCAGATATTCGACGTCGAGCCGGTTCATCAGCCACAGCAGCGAGGCGGGATAGCCCGGGATGTTGCCGCATTGGCCGCAGGACTTGTGGTGCCACAGGCGCTTGGTCGGGATCTTCTTGTCCCAGCCGTACAGCGTCTTGACCATCATCGGCTCGTGCTCGTCGGCGACGCGGTGCACGACGATCTCGCCGTCCTTCTCGAGCTGCCACATGATGTCGCGCACGTCTTCCACGCGATCCTTGTTGGTGAGCATCGAGCGCTTGTCGATCTTCTGCTCCACCCAGGAGGTGGCGATGCGCGCGTCTTCGCTGCTCAGATTGGAGTCGCGCCATTCCGGTCCGTGACCGGTGAACCGCTCGCTACCCGTAACTCGCTTGTCCATTGGCATCTCCTTCGGTGATTTGCGCGCCTCAGGGCGCGCGCCGTTAATCGTCTTTCTCGTCTTTCTCGTCTTCCTGATCCGCGAGGAAGTCTTTCCAGTCCTCGCGCTTCTCATCCATGATGTCGGAGATCACGTCGAACAGATTTTCATCGACGGTTTCGAGCTGCTTCAGCACGCCCGTTTCCTCCCAGATCGTGTACAGCTCGACCGAGGTCTTCAGGTTCACCTCCCACGCCGTCGCGGTCGTGTTGAGCGTCGGCATGGGGATCGCCTGGCGCAGCAGCTTGAGCGGCGCCTCGATCTTCGAAATGTTCGGACCCCAGTCGGCGAAATGATCGCGGTTGATCATGTCGGGCGAGAGCTGATTGCCGGTGGAGATGAGCTTCAACATCACGCGGCTGAACGGCCGCAACACGTTCTTCGCCGACTGCATGCCGTGCTTGATGGCGGTCTCGCGCATCAACATCACCAGACCGCCCGGCGAATTGCCGAACGGGCAGCGCGCCGCGCAGGTGTAACACTGGGCGCACGCCCAGATCTTCTCCTGCATGGCGTCGTAGATGCCTTCGAGATTTTCCGTCCAGAGCAGCTGCACGATCTCGCGCGGGCTGAAGTCGTAATAATGAGCCGCGGGACAGGTAGCGGTGCAGATGCCACAATTGAGACACCCGTTCAGTTCGTGATCGAAGCGCAGATCCGATTGGATGTCTTTGAAAATTTCTTCGAGCTTCGTGAGCGGCAGGGCCGGCTCCGCGGAAAGCGGATCACCGATGTGCTGTTGTACCCGGCTGCCGGTCGCGTGTGACATGTTCGCTCTCGCTCGATTGTGCGCTTCAGTACGTCAGGACTTTACAGTCCCCTTCCATTACTTCTTCGATGAGATAGGCCCCGCCGACGATCCCTTCGCACTCCGGGATCAGATCTTCTTTCCGCATGTCGAACAGATCGAGATTGGGAGAACAGCAATAGAATTTGACGCCCGCTTCGTGCGCGTCCTTGATGAAATCGTAAACCGACTTCGGCGATCCGGGCTTGACCACGAGCTCCCGCGCCACGCCCTTCTTCATCAATCGCCCGGCGGTCGCGGTGCAAATGACTTGCACCTCGTACTCCATGGATGCGGCGACGGTCGCCTGAAATATCGGCGCGCCCAGCTCCTCGCCGTTGCGTGGGTCCGTATTCGCCATCACGATCACGAGCTTCTTTGCCATGTGCGCACCGCTCCTCGGATTGTCGCGTTCGCGCGCGAGGCGCCGGTATTTCGGGCGCCGCAGTATTTAAAAGTCTAAACTATTATATTAGAGTTTTCTAACATATTTCACGCTACGCGGCGCCCGGCGGCGTGCGCCGACCCTATTTCCCGTTCAACGTCCGGGGTCGGAAGGCTCCATCCAGCCCATGACTTGCACCAACCCGGTCATGACGGGCACCAGCGCGTCCTCAAGCGCGCGCTGAATTTGACGCAGTCTTGCCAGACCGGCCTCGATCCCGGCCGGCGATTCGTCGAATTCCATGATCAGGTCCTCCACCATCGCCACCTTGAGGCCGGGATGCCCAACGAAGCCGAAGGCGCGCGGGCCGATCTGCCAAAGCGCGGGTCGCTCGCGTTCGTCCTGCGCGAGAATGACGGCATGCGGCGGCGGCACCGGCCAGTCGCGCATGTAGACGGCGAGCGGGTACGTGAGCGGCAGATAACCGTTCAGCGCACTGCCGGAGACGCGCCGCGCGGAACCGACCTCGAACGACAGCGGCGCCGGCTCGCTCCTCCCGCCGGCCGCGAGCGCTACGATTTGCGCGCCGAGACCGATGCCGACCAACGGCCACTCATGGGCGAGGCACGTTTGCGCCAGCGCAACCTCCTTTTGCAGCGTCGGCACATCGCGCGTACCGGCGGATCCCCACGGCCCACCGCCGAGCAAAATCAGCCCGTCGGCCATCGCCTCTGCCTTCGGCATCGCCTTGCCCGCCGCAAATGGCCGGTAATAGCGAAAGCGGATGTTGCGGCCTTCGAGGTGATCCTCGATCTGACCGAGAAATTCCGCGGAGGTGTGCTGAACGACGTGCAGCAGCTTCATCGCCGATCATGTGCCGTCGCTAGCCGACGCATCCGCGGCTTATGCGAGCGACACGGGCTGCGTGGCCGACTCCGCAACCGCCGCTTCGATCGCGGCGATAAAATCCGCCGGCGTGACCGTGAGCAGTCCGATTTTTGCGTGCGCGAAGAAGCGCTCGACCGCATCGCGCACCTCTGCACTCGGCACGTCGCGCAGCGATGCTTCGAGATCGAATACGATGCGCGGGGGTGTCACGAAGAAATCGCCGGTGATCAACACCTGCCGAATCCGCTCGCGCTGACCGCCGTCGAAGCGCACGTACGCCGCGACACTGCCGCCCGGCCCATCGTGCCGGCCGCAGGCTGTACCGGCTTCGGCGCCCGGATCGTCGATCTCCGCGACGAACGCGTCGGTGCCGATTTCTGCGTCGTAATGCTTGCCGGCGAGCGCCTCCTCCTCCGGTGTGATCGCGCCGCGCGCGGCGACGATGCCGAGGCGCTCGGCGAAACCGGCGAGCAGCGCGTCTTGAATGGTCACCATGTCGGGCGCCGTGCCGAGCAGCTCGCGCAGCGTGACCACGCGCTGCGCCGCGGAATCGAGCGCGCGCTTGGCGAGCTTCGCTTGCGGCACATTGAGCGCGGCCACCATGTCGGCCGGATTGAGATCAACGAGCACGGTGCCTTGATAGAACAGCGTATTCTCGTCGAAGAAGCCGCCGGTGCCGCTGATTTTGCGTCCTTCCACTTCGATGTCGTTGCGCGGGCGGTATTTCGCGTTTACGCCGAGCTTGCTCAAACCCGCCGCCGCCGCCTCGCAGATCTCGCGCGCGAGATCGGCGAGCGAAGCGATGCCGAGCGTGGCGCGGTCGAACACCAGCTCCCAACCGAGCTGGCCCTCGTCGAAGTAGATGGTGCCGCCGCCGGTGATGCGGCGCACGATGCCAATCCCGTGCGTGCGGCAGTAGTCGAGCTTCACTTCCTGCGACAGCACCTGGTGCCGGCCGATCAGCGCGGTACGCGGGAAACGCAGGAAGCGGATCGTATCCGGCACCTGGCCGGTCTTGTGCAGGTCGATGAGAGCTTGGTCGAAGGCGATCTGGCGCCGGCCTTCACGGATCCCGGTATCGATGACGCGGAAAGTTTTAGCCATGGCTCAGTCCTTGCGCTCGACGATGCGCAGTTGGCGACGGATCTTGCGGATGTCGCGCTTATTCGGCGGGAACGGAAAGCTCGCGATGTTCGACGGCGGCGAATCGCCGTACGGCCGGTCGCAGGCGGAGATATCGTCGGCGAACTTGCCCGGACAACCGGACGTGCGGAAGGCGACGCCCGCGTCGATCACTTCCTCCAGCTCCGCCGCCGGAACCCCGAAGTCCGTCACGCGCCCCTCGCCGTCGAACTTCATCCGCTCCACGCGCGCGCCGCGATAATCGATCAGGTAGCGCCCGAGCTGCACGCGGCGCCACTGATCGCGCGGCGTCGCCGGCAGATGATCCATGAGCGAGCCCTTTTCCGGAAAGAAACAAAACATGTGGCTGTGGCCGCCGAGATCGACGAGTTCCTGCACCAGCGCCAGCACGTCGTGCTCGGTCGCGCCCATGCCGACGATGATGTGCGCGCCGAATTTCTGCGGGCCGAAAATATCGCGCGCGTCCGACAGAATTTCCCAATACTTCTTCCAGGAATGCGGCGACTGCACGCCCTTGCCGCGCGTGCGGTCGAAAATTTCCGGCGTGGCGGCGTCGAGGGCGACCGTGAAGATATCGGCGCCGAGGTCGCGCAGGCGCTTCACGTCCTCGCGCGCCATGGTCGTCGGATTGGAGAGAATGGAAACCGGAATCGCGGACGGATCGATGCGCGCGGTCCATTGCTTGAGCACCGTCACCGTGTCCTCGTCGGAGCGCGGGTGCGTGATCATGGAGATACACATGCGATGAAACGGGCTTGCGGCGCCGTCGCGCGCGACGATGTCGATCACCTGCGCCATCGGCACGGCCGGCCAGTCGACGCGGATGAAATTGCGATCGGCATAATCGCGCTCCGCTTCGCGATGGCGCGCGAGACCACAGTACGCGCAATTCGCACGACAGCCTTCCGGATAGGTAAGCAGCAAATTCAGGCAGCGCGTGCAGGAACAGCGATACATGCGCCCTTTCATGATACCGAGCGTGATCGCGGCCGCGGTCGACATCTGCACGTACTCGGGCGAGCGCATGTGCGGCGTAAGCACGTTGTAATTGGGCATGTACACGCCGTGCGGCGCGATATTGTGCGCCTTCACGCGCGCACCGTTGCGCAGATCGACCGGCGTCTTCGCCGGGGCGCGCGGCTGCATGAGCGCAAGCGGATTATGATCGCGGCCGTCCGTCGTCCCACTCTCCAGCGTCGATGTTTCAGCTCGGTAGCAACTCATCTCACGTCTCCCCGTTACCTATTCACGCCGCCCAATATTCCGGGTAGGCGATCCATCCCCGCCGCAAAACGCGCTCGCGCGGAAGCGCGCCGCCGGCGAGCGCAGCCGCGAGCTCGGTGCGGCGGCGCACCGCGCGATCGAGCGCCGGCTTGAACAATGTCTCGAGCTCGTCTTGATACTCGGCGCCGGCGGACCGATTCCCGCCGATCCACGCCGCGGCCGCCTGCCCGGCGAGCCGCCCGGAATAAACCGCCGCGGCGATACCCGCCCCGGTCACGGGATTGGTCAGCCCGCCGGCATCGCCCGCGAGCAGCACCAGCGTACGCGCCAATGCGCTCGAGCATTGTTTCATCCCGCCGACCGGAATCAGCCCGCCGGTGAGGCCGAGCACGTCGCGTCCGACGCGACCGCGTTGAACCAATGTCTCGTGCAGCGACGCCACAATCTGCTTTAGCCGCGCCCGGTACCGCGGCGTGACACCGGCGCCGAGGTTTGCCACTTCACCCTTCGGGAACAGCCAGCCATAACCGCCCGGAATGTCCGCCGATAGAAAAATATCGGTTGCGTCGTACGGCCGCGAGAGCGGCACCGTAATCTGGCGCGTATGGACCAGCTCGGTGTTCGGTTGCCCGATGGCGGCACCCGCATGCGAGCGCGGCCCGTCGGCGCCGATCACGACATCCGCGGAGAATGTCTCACCGTTCGCCAACTCCACCGTGCCCGTCGACGTGACGCGGCGCACGACGGCATCGAAGCGGCATTGCGCGCCCGCGCGGATCGCGTCGTCCACCAGGGCGGCGTCGAACGCCGCGCGATCGAGCATGCGGCCCGGAAACTGCTCCTGCACGTCGGGCGGCGCGGCTTCGACGAAAGTCATCATCGCGCGGATGTTTTGCCGCACCGAAGCGGCCAGGTCCGGGACATCCATCCCGAGCATGGCCGGCACGAATTCCGCGCATTGCACCGGATGGCCGGCTTCGTGTTTGCGCTCGAGCGCCACGACACGACAACCCCGCCGCGCCGCTTCCGTCGCCGCGCTCGCCCCCGCCGGGCCGAGCCCGAGTACGAGGACTTGCGTGTGCGAACCGTTATGCATGCGTTACCCCGCGAGCGCGGCGCGCCGATGAACGGTGATGGTGCGCCCGGTTTTCATCGAGCAGCACGCGTGTTCCTGCACCGCCGGCCGGCCGATCGCCTCCGCGACCGCGACCGTGCCGTCGGCCGGAAACGCGATGCCGTCCAAACCCGCCATCACGGCATAAGCGTCGGTGATGCGCCGATGCATGCCGGGCGGCCGCGCGCAGCCGAGCAGCACTTCGCGATCCGGAATGCGTCTGCGCGCCGCGAGGAAAATCCGCCCCACCGCGGCCGCATCCGGCGTCTGAAAGGTTCCGGGTTTGGCGTAAAACGGCATGACCACGACGAGCACGAGCGAGTGCACGGGATGGCGGCTCACGATGTCGAGCGCGCGCGCCTCGCCGACGATTTGCCCGTAGTGCAAACCGATGACGATGTGCGGCACGACCTGCATGTTGGTCGCGCACAGCGCCGCGAGCGTCGCTTCGAAATCCTCGACCGGACGGTTCAGATGGTAAACCTCGCGGATCGTCCGCGCGGCGCCGATGACGTCCATCATGACGGTATCGACGCCAGCGGCCTCCATGCGGCGCGCGCGCGTCTCGTCGAGCAACGCGGAGTGAATGGCGATTTTAAGATCGGGAAAATCGCGCTTGAGTCGCTCGACGACCGGATAGTAGCGCTCGTAGCGGATTTCGTTGCGGCGGTTGGAACCGCCGGACAGGAGGAACCCGCGCAGATCCTGCGCGGCGATCAGCTCGCGCACTTTACGGTCGAGCATCTCGGGATTCGTCGCGGGAATCATCGGCTCGAGAATCTTCGCCTGACAGTGATCGCAGTCCAGTGCACAAGCGCTGGCTGTCACCGAAAACGCGGGAAAGCTGTTCTTGCCGCAACTCTCGAGCTCGCAACTCGAATAGGACTTGAACGTGGGCGTCGAGAAACGGATCGGCCGGAGTAACGCGCCGCCGGCGCTGCGTTCATACTCATCGACCAGCGATGCGTCGAGCGCGGCGTCCTCGAGCTCGTCTATCGCCGCGAGCCGTTCAATCCACCGCATGCCGCCCTCCTTCGCGTATCGCGTCCGCGCCGGCGGGAATTGCACCGGCTGCCGGTAGGGTCGCCGCGGCGATCGGCGCTGCATCCGCCATCAGCCGTCGGGCCGCCGACCAGCACCCGGTATCGGCACGCCGCAGCGCCTCGTCGCGCAATACTTCGATCTCCCGGCGTACCGGCGCTTCGTTCGGGGTGTCGGCGAGCGTCGTCGACCAGCGCGGCGAGACATCCTCGGCATCGATCAGATCGCACTCCAATCCTTCGAAAACGGCACGCGCCGCCGGCGGCAGCGTGTCCGGTATTTGTCGGCCGGACAACGTCGCCCACAATCCGGTCCAATAGCGCGTGACGGTCCACGGATTGTACCCGCCGCCGCCGAGGACCACGGCCGCCGGCGCGAGCGCTACGATCGCACGCGCGGCGGACCATAGCCGAACGTTCGAGAGGGCCATCGACGACAGCGGATCGCCGGCGAGCGCGTCCGCGCCGCACACGAGCACGACCGCCTGGGGGGCGACGCGACCTCCCAGCGGCAGGATGACGTCGTCGAGCAGGAGACCCAGCTCGCGATCGTTGAAGCCCGAAGGAACGGGAAGGTTGCAGGTGCGCCCGCCCGCCGTGTCGATCGCGCTGCCGGTGTACGGCCAGCGCCCCTGCTCGTGTACGGAAATCGTCCATACCTGCGGATCCGCGGCGAACGCGTCTTGCACCGCGTCCCCATGGTGCGCGTCGAGATCGACGTAGAGCAATCGCTCGATGCCGCGATCGAGGAGCCGGAGGATGGCGAGCGCGGGATCATTGAAGTAGCAGAAACCGCTGGCGCGGTCGGCCCGGCCGTGATGTGTGCCGCCGGCCGGGTGATAGGCAATGCGTCCCTCGAGGCAAAGATCGGCGGCAAGGATGGAGCCGCCCGCGCAAGTCGAGGCACGTTCGAACAGCCCCGGGAACAACGGGTTCTCCATGGTACCGATGGCGAAGCGCGCGCGCGCTTGCGCGTCGACCTTGCCCTCTTGCGTCGCCTGGCGGAGCGCAGCGATGTATTCCGGCGTGTGAAAGCGCGCGAGCTCCGCGGCCCCGGCCCGCGGGCTCGGGCGGAATTCCTCGCGCTGCAGCCAGCCGAGCGCGCGGCACAAATCGATCACGCGCTCCACGCGCGGGATCGCCAACGGATGATTATTGCCGTAGGCCGGCTGGCGGTAGATATCGTGCCCGACGAATACCGGCGGCAAGCGCTTTGTCTTCATGGCAGCGGTCCGCCAATCGTCCGCCGAAACGCTTGCACTTCCTTGACAGCGGAAGATGGCATAGTATTCAATTTTTCTAATACACAATGGGCCGGACGTTTAGCGCGCCGCGCATCCGCACGCGCGCCACTCGGTCCGATCTACTCTCGAGGTGTTCCATGGCCGATGCGGTACTCGATGCAAAAGGGCTCAACTGCCCGCTGCCGATTCTGAAGACGAAAAAAGCGCTGCAAGGTTTGCAGCCAGGACAAGTGCTCGAAATTCTCGCCACCGATCCCGGCTCGGTCGGCGATTTCCAGGCGTTCTGCCGCCAGACCGGAAACGAATTGGTGGAGTCGAGCCAGCACGACAACGTTTACAAATTCCTCATCAAGCGCCTGAAATAGCGCTGCCGGTCGCGCCACGGCGCTGTCGTGACACGACAGCGCCGCCGCCCCAACGTTCTAAATAAAGAGACTCACGTCCGCGTCGCGCGCCATCGGCAAGAAACTCGCCGCGCCGACGTACTCCTTTACCTCCGGAATAAAATCTTCCCGTGTGAAGCCGAAGAGATCCACGGTCATCTGACAACCGATCAGATTCACCCCCGCATCGATCGCCATTGCACGCAGCTCCTCGACCGTCGCCACGCCTTTGTTGCGGATGGTCTGCTTCATCAGGACGGTCGCCATGCTTTCGAAACCAGGAACCACGGCTTGGATTGCGTTCGGAATATTCCAATTGACGGCGCGGAACCATTCCGGCCCGAAGGGCATCTTCATCGGCATACCCGGGTTGCCGAGCGGACTCACCTTCAAATGGCTGATGTCCTTGCGCAGCAACTGCAGGCCGTAAAACGTGAAGAACACGGACACGTTCCACCCGAGCGCAGCGGCGGTGGACGCCAGGATGAAGGGAGGATACGCCCAATCGAGCGTGCCCTTGGTGGCGATGATGGTCATCGACCCCGGCGTCTGTTCGCGCCGCTTCGCGAGCGCCTTTTCAATTTCCTGCGGGAGGATTTCGTCGAGCCGACGCTTGATCATTTCATCGATGAGCGTGTCGGCTGGTTTCGGTTCCATAGTGTGCTCCTTTACCAATACCAATAATCAACAGCAGCCTTTAGCGTGCGCGCGGCGGCTCACAGTTTCAACCCGTAAGCGATGCCAATCGCATTCTGATGCATCTCGATGGTCTCGTTGCCCGCTGAAACGCCAAAACGGTTGAACAACGACGGTCCGCTGACCGAGTTGTTGAAGGCGTGCGCATAATCGAAGCTCAACTCGCCGCCACCGGCCATGACGTAAGTTAAACCGAGAGTAAGGTGGTCCTGTACCACACCCGGAGCCAGGATGTTGATCGTCACGTCATCTGTACGAATCGGATTGCTCGAGCGGTTATAGCCGCCGCGCAACGTCAGCCGATTATCATATTGATACGCGACGCCGAGTTTCCACACATTCACGTCCTGCCAGCCGAAGCCGGCACCGTCGCTTCCACCCAGGCAATTCGCCGTGTTGCCGGCGAAACACGCAAGGAGCAGCGAACTCGGGTTGCCGACTGACTTTACATCGCTGTAGTTGATGCGCTGATAGTCGAGCGCGACCGTAGTCTTCGGTGACCACTTCGCGGCCACGCCGGCGCTGTAGTTTTCCGGCATGTCAAAATCGCCCTCTTGGGCGAAGAGGCCCTTGTACTTGTCGAACTTCGTCATTTTTACTTTCGTCGAGTAAGCCGCGCCGAAAGACAGCATGTCGCTGAATTGCCCGAACCAACCGAGGCGCAGACCGAAACCGGTCGCGGTGTCGTAGCCGCGATTGGTCATATTCGTTGGTGATGTCGAAAATCCGCTGAACGCCTGCACTCCGTCGATCTTGAAACGCTGATAACCGAGAAGCGGAGCGATACCGACAGATTGGCGATCGGAAAGCTTATAGCTCAGCGTTGGAGCCACGATGAGTTGCGTCAAATCGACACCAAGTCGCCCGTTGCCGCACAGCAGGTTGTACGGACCGGGCGCGGAGTTGAAACCCGTGCCCGGTCCGGTCGCGGGCCCACACGCGGTGCCTGAGGGAATCTGGCCGCCGGGATAGTCCGTATTCATGCCACCGTTGCCGTAAACGGAAACGCCGAGCGAGAGATTGGGATTGAGCAGCTTGTTGTAACCGAATTCGGGAATATAAAAGAGGGTACTGTCGCTATCGGCAGATCCGTTTATTCCGGCCACGCTGCCGCTGCGCTCCGCGGATCGCTGCGGACTAAAGAGATCGAGGCCGACGTCCAGGCGATTCCCCACGAAAACCATCGTCGCCGGATTGTTTGCGCCGCCGAAGGTATCGTTGGCGAGCGCGGTGCTCGCGCCGCCCATTCCCTTGCCGATGATTCCGTAACCGTGTTGAAAATAGCCGTCCGTCGCGCCGGCCTGCATGGCGACCAGACAAGCGGCCGCAGCGACGACGATGACGATGCCCGTCTTTCTTCTCATGGTTTTTTCCTCCGTCGGTGCTACCGACTCGCAGACTCGATGGTACAACTTTTGATGAGCTGCCGCTCATCGCTTCGTTGCAGGCGCCGGCTCGGAGAACGACGACCTTCCATTATCGCGAGCGTACACGCGCCCCCCTTTAACGAATATTAGAATACTCTTATATTATCCGATTACAATACATCGATGGCGGCGAACGCCGGGCGCCGCGACCGAATGTTTGCTCTACATCAGAAATCGGCCGGCCCAATCGATATGCTCACGTGGTGCGATCGCGCCGCATGACCGGGAAGTAAACCATGCCGCTGGTTCGTCCGCACGGCGGCGGCGACTTGTTGCCGCGCCTGCTCGAAGGAGAGGATCGCGCCGCCGAAACGCGGCGCGCCGGGACTCTGCCCGGCGTACGCGTGACGTCGCGCGAGAAGGGCGACATCATCATGCTGGGCATCGGCGGGTTCACGCCGCTCGAAGGCTTCATGACGCACGCCGACTGGGCGGGCGTGTGCGACGGTATGAAGACCGCGAGTGGGCTGTTCTGGCCGATCCCGATTACACTCTCCACCGACAAGGACGCGGGCGCAAAACTCAGGATCGGGACCGACATCGCGCTCGTGGACGCGAGCGACGGCGACATCCTCGCCGTCATGACGCTCACCGAAAAGTACGCGATCGACAAGGCGCACGAGTGCGCGACGGTCTTCCGAACCACCGATCCCGAGCATCCCGGCGTGAAAATGGTGATGCAGCAGGGCGAGGTCAACCTCGCCGGGCCGGTGAAGGTGCTCTCCGACGGCGGTTTCAGGAAGACCTACGGAACCCTTTTCATGATGCCCGCCGAAACGCGCGCCGCCTTCGAGGAGCTCGGGTGGTCCAAGGTCGCGGCGTTCCAGACGCGCAACCCCATGCACCGCTCGCACGAGTACCTCGCCAAAGTGGCGATCGAGGTGTGCGACGGCGTGCTCGTGCATTCGCTGCTCGGCAACCTCAAGCCCGGCGACATTCCGGCGGACGTGCGCACGCGCGCCATCGCCGTGCTCGTCGAGAAGTACTTCCGGCCGGGAACGGTGGTGCAGGCCGGCTATCCGCTCGACATGCGCTACGCCGGCCCGCGCGAGGCGCTGCTGCACGCCCTCTTCCGCCAGAACTACGGCTGCTCGCACCTCATCGTCGGGCGCGATCACGCCGGCGTCGGCAGCTACTATGGACCGTTCGACGCGCACCGCATCTTCGACGAGATTCCGCGCGATGCGCTCGAAACCAAACCGCTCAAGATCGACTGGACGTTCTGGTGTTACAAGTGCGGCGGCATGGCGTCGGGCCGCACCTGCCCGCACGACGACGCCGACCGGCTGCTCGTCTCGGGCACCAAGCTGCGCAAGTGGCTCTCGGAAGGCGCACCCGTGCCGCCGGAATTCAGCCGGCCGGAAGTGCTCGAGATCCTGCGCGGGTACTACGCCGGCCTCGACGCGAGCGAGAAGGTTGAGGTCAAACTCACCGGCCACTCCGCGAAGTAGCCGCGCGGCTGCTTCGCTTCTGCGCTTCAGCCGCTCGAAGCCCGGCACCATGCGGTGCACCGGGGACTTCGACATCTCCCACTGGCTCCCGCAAAACCGTCAATCGATGATGTGGTAGACGGGCGCCTTCTCCATCGCCCACTCGCCGGTCTTCCGGTCGTACCGGGACAGAGTGAAGCAGTGCCAGTTCTGGTCGTCGAGCTTCATGAAGTCGCCGCGGTAGTAATAGCCCGGCCAGCGCGTTTCCTGGCGAAACAGCGTGTGATGCGTGACCGACTCCGAGGCGCGCAGGCGATGCTGCAGCTCCCACACGCGCTGCAGCTGGTGCAGGTCCTCGGCGCCCATGTGGCTCATGTCTTCCTTGAGCATCGCGAGCAGCTCGAGGCCGCGGCTGAGCAGCTTGCCGTTGGTCATGTAGTTAGTACTGATGCCGCCGACATACTCGTCCATGATCTTCTCGAGGCGCTGCAGGCCGTGGATCGGCAGCAGGTAGCTCGGCGACACGGTGCCGGCGACGATCTCGTTCCTGCCGACACGGTAGTTCTCCAGCGGCTGGTAGATCGTTTTCTGCAAGTCGCGAACCTCCTGCTCGCTTACCTGCGGCGCCTCGCGGCCCTTCTCCATCACGTACCTCACCGCCGCCTTCGCCGCGATGCGGCCTTCGGTGAACGAGCCCGAGGAGAACTTGTGCGCCGTGCCGCCGATGGTGTCGCCGGCGCCGAAGAGACCATCGACCGTCATCATGCGGTTATAGCCCCACTGGTATTCCGAGGGAGCGTAATCTTCCGGCCCGCTCGCCCACGCGCCGGAGCAGGTGGCGTGCGAGCCCATGACGTAGGGTTCCGAGGTCGTGAGCTCCGGGTTGGTGTGCTTGGGATCGATATTCTGGGAAGCCCAAACCACTGCCTGGCCGATCGTCATGCCGAGGAAGTTCTCCCAGCCGACGGTCTCCTTGTGCGGATCCTGGAACGCCTCCTTGGTCACCATACGGATCGGACCGCGGCCGGCGGCGACTTCCTTCAGGAGCGCATGATTGCGCAGGCAGGTCGGCACCGGATGATGGTCGACGTACTCGCCGACCAGCGCCTTGGTGTCCTCGTACCAGCGCTTCTCGTACTCCTCGCCGTAGCCATTCTGCGTGTAGGTCTTGAGATGCAGGAAATAGGCGCCGACCGGGCCGTAGCCGTCCTTGAAGCGCGTGAGGACGATGCGGTTCTCCATCTGCGTGATCTTCGCGCCGACCTCGATCGGCAGCGCGTACGCGGACGCGCTCGACCAGGGCGCATACCAGGTGCGGCCCATGCCTTCGCCCACGGCGCGCGGCTTGAAGATGTGCGACGCGCCGCCGGCGGCGACGATCACCGCCTTCGCACGGAACACGTAGAAGTCGCCGCTGCGCACGTTGAAGCCGACCGCGCCGGACACGCGGTTGGCCTTATGGTCCATCAGCAGGTGCGTGATCATGATCCGGTTGTAGACTTCGGTCGCGGCCTTGCGCGCGGCCTCGGCGACGATCGGCTTGTAGCTCTCGCCGTGGATCATGATCTGCCACTTGCCTTCGCGCTGGTAGCGACCGGTCTTGGGGTCGCGCATCATCGGCAGGCCCCATTCCTCGAACTTGTGCACCGTGCCATCGACGTGCCGCGCGATGTCGTAGCCGAGGTCCTCGCGCACCAGGCCCATGAGGTCGTTGCGCGCGTAGCGCACATGGTCCTCGGGTTGGTTCTCGCCCCACTGCATGCCCATGTAGCAGTTGATGGCGTATAGGCCCTGCGCGACGGCGCCGCTCCTCTCGATATTCGCCTTTTCGACGCACACGATCTTCAGATCGCGGCCCCAGTAGCGCGACTCGTAAGTCGCGCCGCATCCCGCCATACCGCCGCCGATGACGAGAATATCCGCATCGACGTGAACCGTCTTTGTGCCGCCGAACAGGCCCATCACACGACTCCCTGCTTGAGTTGGTTCCGACGCAGGGCGGGCAAGCCGCCCTCGATGTTGAGCGCATCGGGTTCGTGTGCGAGCTCTTGATTGGCAAAATCCGCGGGTCGCGGCGCCGCGTACTCGGCCGGCCCCTTGATCGAGCCCCACGGCGTCGTGCGGATCGGCGACTCGAAGTTTTTCTCGCGACCGTCGCGGAACTTGATCTTCCAGGAGATCGTCCCCTTCTTCTCTTCGCGCAGCGCGCGCACGCTGTGCCCGAGCGGCGCAAAGTCGGCATAGCCGCGGCAATCGATGGCTTGCTGCGGGCATGCCTTCACGCAGGAGTAACACTCCCAGCACATGTTCGGCTCGATGTTCAAGGCACGTCGATAGGTCTTATCTATGTGCATGATGTCGGACGGGCAGATGTCGACGCAGTGGCCGCAGCCGTCGCACCGGGTCATGTAAACGAAGGTCGGCATGATTCGCTTTTCTCCCTAGTTAGTAATGTCGGGCGTGCTTCACGAGCGTACCTAACCGCTCGGGCTTGTCGGCGGGCGCCGGCAGGTTGCTGCGCGTGCCGTTCGCCTTGGAGACCCTCTTCTCGAAGGCCGCTGCCGGCTTGAAGAACATGTGCGCGAACTTGGACCACGGCACGGAGCCGAAGAGCACCGTCGTGGCGATGAGGTACAGCCAGAAGAGCACGCCGGCGCCGGCGCCGCCGCGCGCCTGCACGAACGCCCAGACGAGGCCGAGCGTCACGCTGGCGAGGAGCGACAGGATGAAGAGATCGGCGCGCACGACGCGGAACGGCGAGTGGCCCTCCGCGGCGACGTCCACCCGGATGAAGAACCAGAACCAGTATCCGCCTGCGAGCACCATCAGGCCGCCGAGCCACCAGAGCTGCGGCAGGATCGCGGGCGCGGGCGTCGCCGGCGTCGGGTAGCTGAACACCATGATCGCGGTGGTGACTACGTAGATCACGAAGCCGTACATGGTGAGCAGGTGCGCGAGTCGCCGGCGCAGGCTGCAGAACTCCCCGGAGGCGAGCACGTCCACGACGGCCGTCTTCACGGCGATCGACACGAGCTCACCGCCGCCGATCGGCTGCCGGCTCTTGCGCTTCGACTTGCGCCAATTCTCGAAGAAGTACCGGGCGCTGCCCTTGTGCGCGATGTCGAACAACGTCCCGGCGATCACGGCCAGCGCCATCAGCACGAGGTACGCCTGCATGGCGAACGTGGGCAGAAAATCAGTCAATGTGGCGAATGGATTATTGGTAAGCATTCATGACCTCGATGTGAGTTTGCTCCGTCCACAGTCCCGCACTCCGCGCCTTGAACGCCGCACGGTTATGCCTCCTTAAGAAAAAACTTCGAAACGCATCGTTTCGAGATCGCCGAGCGCCCAGGTCGCCGGCGCGGCGAGCCCAGCCACCGTGCCGGGGTTCACCAGCCAAGTCTTGCCGCCCTTGATGTTCGCGACTTGCTCGACGCCGGCGACGTGCGAGTGCCCGCAGCAGACAAGGTCCCAATCCCCGGTGCACGCCATCGCGTAGCCGTATTCCGGGTAATGAACGACGAAGATGCGCCGCCCGCCTAGTTCCAACCGCGCGTCCGGGCCGTGGTAGTGCAGCCGGCCTTCGCTCTCGCGCGCCCAGCGCGAGAGCGAGACGGGATCGCCGAGGTTGTTGCCGTGGATGACATGCATGGGTAGGCGCACTTCCATCGCCGCACGCAGGGTTTGCGTGCCGATGACGTCGCCGCAATGGATGACCGCGGCCGCGCCTTTTTCTTTTGCATCGCGCACCGCCAAGGCGAGCTTGTCGGCGCGGTCGTGACTATCCGAGACGATACAGATTTTCAATTCCTCGGCCCTCGGCAGCGGTACGACGTAGATTGGCGGAACAGCAAGATCCGCTTCCTCTCATTGCGGGCGCCGGTTCGGTAGCGAGCGCGCCGTCCCCTTTATCGAATATTAGAATACTCTTATATTAGACTTTTACAATACGTCGATGGGCCGCGAACGGCGAGTGCCGCGCTTCGCACAATGGTCCGCAAAGGTATCGGAGCCGCCGGCCGCTTTAGCGGCGCACGAACGGCAAGACACGTACGGGCGCGTGCGCCTGCAATGCGGCAGACGGAGCTGCGCGCTCGCGCATCGCACATCAGTTTTCGGCCCGCTCGCAAAGCGCTGGACCGGGCGTTTTACGAATTAGTCGCCTGCACGCTCGAGCACGAGCTCTCCGACCAGATCGGCAAGAAACCGCAGGTACGCGCGCATCGGCGAAATCGCCGAGCTCATGGCCAAGTTCGCGTAAAAGGGGTTATGGTTCCCGCGACCACCAGGGCCGGACGGTCAGCACCATCGGCGAAGATCGGCGCCGCCATCCGCGGTTGCAGGTGAGATCCGTCGAGGAATACGTGGCCATTGCGGCGGCTGAATCTCCCGGTCCCGGCGTGTAGCGGCGCCGATCAATCTGAATGCAGCACGCGGGGGCTCGCGCCGGCAGCGGACGGCGGTTTCCGCCCCAACTATTGACACAGATCAACGTACCGGTCCGTCGGTTGGTTTCAATACTTGCTCCCAAAAGAGCGACTGGGTTCATCTGAGGAGAAATATCGATGTCGATTGTTCGTATAGTCCTGGCCTTCGCCGGTTCCGTGGTGCTCTTGAGCCTGTTGCTGTCGCAACTGCACAGCGTCTACTGGCTCTGGCTCGCCGCTTTCGTAGGCGCGAATCTTCTGCAATCCGCGTTTACCGGGTTCTGTCCGCTTGCGAAGATCCTGAAATCGGCCGGCGCCAAGCCGGGAATTGCTTTCTCGTAACAGTGATGGGCCCGGCGATGGATGCGCGCAGGCAGTCATGGCTCGTCGGCTTGTGCGCGGCTTTCTTGGCGGTCGGCGCACAGGCCGAAACATACCGTGCCGACGCCGCCGTCGCGTACGCGCTCGCGCACAACCCCAACCTCAAGGCGGGGCGCGAGCAAGTCGCCGCGGCCGGTGCTCGCGCGCGCGCCGAAGAAGGCGTGCGCCTGCCGCAGATCGACGCACGCTATCTCGCCCGGCGCAGCGACAATCCGCTCGACGTATTCGCCGACAAGCTCAATACGCGCAGCGTCGACCCGGCGACCGATTTCGGCGCCGACACCCTGAACCACCCGGGGGCAAGCACGCTACATAACGCCGCGGTCGTGCTCGAGTGGCCGGTGTACAGCGGCGGCCGGCAGGCGGCGGGCATCCGCGCTGCGCAGCAGAACGAACAGGCGGCCGTGCTTGGCCACGAACGTCTGCGCGAGGTCATCGCGTTCCAAGCCTTGTCCGCGTACCGCCGGGCGCAGGCCGCGGAGGCCGGCGTCGCGCTCGCCGAAGATGCGCTGCGGGCCGCGCGCCAGCACGCGGCCACTACCGCGCGGCTGCTCGCGCAAAATCGCATCGTGCCCTCCGACAAGCTCAGCGCCGAAGTCTATCTTTCACTGGTCGAATCACAGCGCGAACGTGCGCTGACGCGGCAGCTCAGCGCGCTGACCCAACTGAAAGGCATCATGGGATTGCCGTTCGATATTCCGCTTGAGCTCGAGCGCTGGGACGAGAACGGGTTCACCGCGGCGGGCATCGCCGCGCTTGCCGATCTCGAGTCCCGCGCCGTCGAACGGCGACGCGACGTGGCGGCCGAGCGTGCGCTGCTCGAAGCCGCGCGTAGCCGGGTCGGCTCCGCGCGCGCCGCCAACAAGCCGAACGTCAGCGTGTTTGCGGCCGAGAACTGGTATGACGACACCTTCGGGCTGGATAACAAGTCCTTCAGCGTCGGCGCCGCCGTGCGCCTTAACCTCTACAGCGGCGGACGCGACCAGGAGCAAATACGCGCCGCTCAGCACGACGCGAACGAGCGCGAGCAGCGCTTGGAGGCGCTGCTGCAGCAGGTACGGCAGGAAGTGCGCGAAGCTTACTACGCGCTCGCCGAGGCGCGCGCCCGCGTCGGCATCAGCGCCGACAACGCCGGCAAGGCGCAACGAACGGTGGACCTCGTGCGCGGCCGCTATGGCGAAGGCCGCACGATTTTGATCGACCTGTTACAGGCCGAACGCGTGCTGGTCGAAGCACGCAGCGAACGCCTTGCCGCCGCGCTCGATCTGGCGCTCGCCGCCGCGTCGCTACAACTTGCGGGAGGCGCGCTTGCCTTGCCCGAATGACCGCCGCGCCGCCGCCGCGGACATTGCCGCCCGCTCCGCGCGGCGCGCCGCCCTACTCCTTCTCCTCGCGATGGGACTCGCGGCCTGCGCGCAGCGCACACCGGTGCCGCCTACGACGCCGCCGGTGCTCGAACGACCGGTGCTCGCCATGCGGGCGCGCGACGCGGAACGCGTCCTCGTTCCGACGGCGGCCGTGGTGACGCGCGCCGGCATCCCGGGCGTTTTCGTCCTCACGCGAGCATCCGCCTTCCCTCCCGTGCCGCGTGACGCGGCCGACCACCCGCTGCCGCAGGCGCGCTTTCGCATGGTGAAAACCGGAAAGCAGGTGCGCGATCAGGTCGAGGCGCTGAGCGGATTGAGCGGCGACGAAACGCTCGTGCTCGGCGAGCTTGCTACGGTGCGCGATGGCAGCCCCATTGTCGTGCGGCGCTAGTTTCCGATGACGCCTCGCTCCGACGCGCCCCGCAGCGCGCTCAACCTCGCCGGCCGCGTCGCGCAGTATTTCGTCGACAGTAAGCTCACGATCCTGATCGGGCTCGTGGCGCTGCTCGCAGGGCTCCTCGCCGTACTCATTACGCCGCGCGAGGAGAACCCCCGCATCGTCGTACCGGCCGCCAACATCATCGTGTCCAAACCGGGGGCGTCGCCGGCCGAAGTCGAGCAGCTCATCGTCAAACCGCTCGAAGCCATCCTGCAAGGGTTGAGGGGCGTCGAACATACGTACGGAACGGCGATGGATTCGCTCGGCGTCGTCAACGTCCAGTTCTACGTGGGCGAGAACAAGGAGACGGCGCTCGTGCGCGTGTACGACCGCATCATGAGCAATCTCGATCGCATGCCGCCCGGCACGCGCATGCCGTTGGTCAAACCGCTCGACGTCGATGACGTGCCGATTCTCACGATCTCGCTCGCGTCGAATGCACGCGACGACCGCGAGCTGCGCCGCATCGCCAACGACGTCCTCGCGCACCTGCGCCGCATCGAGGAGGTATCGGTTTCGTTCGTGCATGGCGGGAGGCCGCGCCAGATCAAGGTCGATCTCGATCTGGAGCGCATGCGCCGCTACAACGTGACGCTGCTCGATATCCGCCGCACCCTCGAGGCGACGAACGTCGACATTCCTTCCGGCGCGCTGGTGAACCGCGGCACCGTCAGCACGGTCACCGCCGGCGGCATGCTGCGCAACGCCGACGACGTCCGCCGCCTGGTCGTCGCGCTGCACGCGCATCGGCCGGTCTACCTCCAGGACATCGCGACGGTGAGCGACGGGCCCGGGGAGATCGAGCGCGTGCACCGCATCGGCTTCGGACCGGCCTACACCGCCGAACATCCGGCGGACATCGAAGTTAACGCCGTCACCTTGGCGCTCGCCAAGCGCGCGGGGTCGAACGCCGTGCGGGTCGCCGACGCCGTGCTCGCCGAGCTCGAGCGCGTCCGCCCGACGCTCATCCCGGACGACGTATCCGTCAACGTCACGCGCAACGACGGCGAGCGCGCGAACGACGCGGTCAACACCCTGCTCGAGCATCTCGCCGTCGCCGTTGCCACCGTGGTGCTGCTGCTCGTCGTCTTTCTCGGCTGGCGCGCGGCCGGCATCGTCACGCTCACGATCCCGCTCATTCTTTTCATCACGCTCGCGGTCGGCATGATCGTCGGGCAGAGCATCAACCGCATTACGCTGTTCGCGCTGATCCTCTCCCTGGGCCTGCTGGTCGACGACTCTATCGTGGTGATCGAAAACATTTACCGCCATTACGGCAAGCGCGGCGTCGAGCGCGCGGCGGCGGCGGTGCGCGCGGTCAACGAAATCGGCCGCCCGACGAACCTCGCGACGTTCACGGTGATTCTCGCGTTTCTGCCGATGCTGTGGGTCAGCGGCATGATGGGGCCGTACATGGCGCCGATCCCGTTCAACGTGCCGGTCGCGATGATCACGTCGCTCGCGATCGCCTACACCATCGCGCCATGGGCGGCCCGCCGCTGGCTCAAAGTCGAAGGAGGGTCGGCGCTCGCCGACGCCGACACGCACGAACACGCGCCGGGGCGGCTCGAACGCGTCTATGCCGCGCTCATGCGAGCGCTTCTCGCCAAACGGGCGGCACGCCGGGGCTTCTTCGCGGGCGTTTTCCTGCTCATGCTCGCCGTGCTCGCGATGCCGGCGTTCGATTGGGTGCAATTCAAGATGCTCCCGAAGAACAATACGAATACCTTCAACGTCACCGTCGATATGCCGGAAGGCTCGGCGCTCGAGGAAACCGACCGCGTGGTACGCCGCGTGGGCGACATCGTGCGCGCGCACCGACAGGTCGCGACCTACGAATCGACCGTGGGTGAACCGGGCGTGGTCGACTTCAACGGGCTGCTGCGCGGCGCGGGGTTCAAGCGCGGCCCCTACCTCGGCGAAGTGCGCGTCAACCTGCGCAACAAACACGAGCGCTCGGAATCATCCATCGACATCGTGCTCGATCTGCGCGAACCGATCGCGAAGCTCGCGGCCGAAACCGGCGCGAACATCAAGCTGGTCGAGGATCCGCCGGGTCCTCCGGTGCGCGCGACGATCCTCGCCGAGCTCTACGGCCCCGACTACGAGCAGTTGCGTCGACTGGCGAGCGAGCTGCGGCGCGAGTTATTCGCCAAAACCAAGGATGTGGTGGACATCGACGACAGCGACACCGCCGACGTGCGCGAATACCGCATCGTCGTCGATCGCGAGAAAGCGGCGCTCGCGGACGTCCCGCCCGCGCGGGTGGCGGAAACGCTGCAAGCGTTTCTCGCCGGCTACGATATCGGCACCGTACACCTCGAACGCGAGACCGAACCCGTGCCCATCCGCTTTCAAATTCCGGTCGAGGACCGCGTCGTTCCCGCCGACCTGCGCAAGATCTTCTTCGTGAATCCGCAGGGCGTGCGCGTGGCGCTCACCGACATTGCGAACATTCGCGAAACGACGGCGCCGAAACCGATCGAGCACAAGGATCAGCGTCCGGTGGTGTATGTCACCGGCGAGCTCGCGAGCACGAGTCAAGTCTACGCCGTGCTGGCGATGTGGAACCACGTGCGCCGGGACCCGCTGCCTTCCGGCGTCAAGCTCAACCAATATTTCATGGGCGATCCGGACACGCTCGGTTACGCCCTGCGCTGGGACGGCGAGATGCGCCTTACCCTCGACGTGTTCCGCGACCTCGGCTCGGCGTTTGCGGTTGCCGTCATTCTGATTTATCTCGTGCTGGTGGGTTATTACCGCTCGTTCGTGATCCCGCTGATCGTCATGGGCGCGATTCCGCTCACCGTCATCGGCGTGCTGCCCGGGCACACGCTGTTCGGGCAATACTTCACCGCGACCTCGATGATCGGCGTCATCGCGCTGGCCGGCATCGTCGTGCGCAACTCGCTCCTGCTGATCGACTTCATCCTCGAGTTTCGCCGCGGCGGCCATACCTTGCACGACGCCGTGCTGCAGGCTGGAATCACGCGCATGCGCCCGATTCTGCTGACGGCGTTTGCGATCATCCTCGGCACTTTCATTATGGTTTTCGACCCGGTCTTCGGCGGCCTGGCGGTGGCGCTCATTTCCGGCACGTTCGCGTCCACGCTCCTCACGTTGTTCGTGATTCCGCTCCTTTATTATCTGTACGAACGCCACCGCGGCGATTCCGCACACCGGTAGCCGGGTCTTCTTCTGACGGCGGAAACGCATGGCACGCGACAAACCGGCGCCCGAGACGTTTACGATCGGCGGCCGCTGGCGAATGACGGCGAGGAGATCTACTCTTGACCGGCCGAGCCACCGCTGCGTCGGCGACTCCGCTCGAGCATCGATTCGAGCGTCGCCACATCGACCGGCTTTAAAAACCACTCATCGAATCCCGACTGTATCGCCCGCTCCGAGTCCCGCCCGAAGCCGGTCATGGCGACCAGCCGGACGGGGGGAACGCCCGGCGCGCCGCGCAGCCGTAACGCCACTTCATGGCCGGAAACGTCCGGCAGGCCGATGTCGCAGATGACCAGATCGGGCCGCAG
>JAJPKH010000046.1 GCA_021323795.1 Acidiferrobacteraceae bacterium
CAGGACCTTCGTCAACGCGGCGGTTAAGGTGGTCTTGCCGTGGTCGACGTGGCCGATGGTGCCGACGTTCAGGTGGGGCTTGGTGCGTTCGAATTTTTCCTTGGACATGTCTTAATACCTCAAATCAGATATAAAGGCCTCCCACCAACTTACCCTCCCCCCTTGAGGGGGAGAGTAAGGGGAAGGGGGAAGCGTCAGCTCGCCTTCTTCAATACCGTCTCCGCCACGTTCGCCGGAACCGGCGAATACTTCTTGAACTCCATCGTATAGGTCGCGCGACCTTGCGACGACGAACGCAGCGTGGTCGAGTAACCGAACATGTTCGCGAGCGGCACCTCGGCGCGGATCAGCTTCACGCCACCGTGGCCGTCTTCCTGGCTCATGATGATGCCGCGGCGCGAGTTCAGGTCGCCGATCACGTTGCCGAGATAATCCGGCGGCGACGTGACTTCGACGTCCATGATCGGCTCGAGCAGCACCGGGTCGCCCTTCAGGCCCGCGTCGCGCCAGCAAAGGATCGCGGCCATCTTGAACGCGTTTTCGTTCGAGTCGACCTCGTGATACGAGCCGTAGTGCAGCGTCGCCTTGACGTCGACGACCGGGTAGCCGAACTTGATGCCGCGCTGCATCGCTTCTTCGACGCCCTTCCTTACGGCGGGGATAAATTCGCGCGGAATCACGCCGCCCTTGATGGCGTCGACGAATTCAAAGCCTTTGCCGGCTTCTTGCGGCTCGAATTTGATGACGACGTGGCCGTACTGGCCGCGCCCGCCCGACTGCTTGACGAAACGATGCTCCTGGTCGACGGCGCGGCGTATCGTCTCGCGGTACGCCACCTGCGGCTTGCCGACGTTCGCCTCGACGCTGAACTCGCGCTTCATGCGGTCGACGATAATTTCGAGATGCAGCTCGCCCATGCCGGCGATGATGGTCTGCCCGGACTCTTCGTCGGTGCTGACGCGGAAGGACGGATCTTCCTGCGCGAGACGCTGCAGGGCGACGCCCATCTTCTCCTGATCGGCCTTGGTCTTCGGCTCGACCGCCTGCGAAATGACCGGCTCGGGGAACTCCATGCGCTCGAGCGTGATGATGTTGTCCGGATCGCACAGCGTCTCGCCGGTGCTGACCTCTTTCATGCCGACGCACGCGGCGATGTCGCCGGCGCGGACTTCTTTGATCTCGCTGCGCTCGTTCGCATGCATCTGCAGCAACCGCCCGACGCGCTCTTTCCTGCTCTTGAGCGGGTTGTAGACCGTGTCGCCGGAATTCAGCACACCGGAGTAGACGCGTATATACGTGAGCGCGCCGACGAACGGGTCGGTCGCGATCTTGAACGCGAGCGCCGAGAACGGCTCGTCGTCCGACGCGTGACGTTCGGCGATGGTGCCGTCTTTGTCGTCGAGATGGCCCTTGATCGCCGGGCGATCCACCGGCGCCGGCAGATAATCGATCACCGCGTCGAGCATGGCCTGGACGCCTTTGTTCTTGAACGCGCTACCACATGTGACCAGCACGACTTCGAGCTTCAGGTTGCGCTCGCGCAGCCCCTGGATGATCTCTTCCGGGGTCAGCGCTTGGCCGCTCAAGTATTTCTCCATGAGCTTTTCGTTCGCCTCGGCCGCGGCTTCGACCATGACTTCGTGGGCTTTCTTGGCCTGCTCCAGGAACTCCGCCGGGACGTCTTTTTCCTCAAAGCGGTTTCCCTGGGTCTCTTCGTCCCAGTAAATCGCCTTCATTTTCACGAGATCGATGACGCCCTTGAACGTCTCTTCCGCACCGATCGGCAATTGAATGGGCACGGCGTTCGCGCCCAAGCGCTCTTTCAGCTGGGTGACGACGTTCTGGAAGTCCGCGCCGGCGCGGTCCATCTTGTTGACGAACGCGATGCGCGGCACTTGATACTTGTTCGCCTGGCGCCAGACGGTTTCCGATTGCGGCTGCACGCCGCCGACGGCGCACAGCACGAAGATCGCGCCGTCGAGCACGCGCAACGAGCGCTGCACTTCGATGGTGAAATCGATGTGCCCGGGCGTGTCGATGATGTTGAAGCGATGCTGGTCGCGCTTGCCGTCCATGCCTTTCCAAAAGCACGTCGTGGCCGCGGACGTGATGGTGATGCCGCGCTCCTGCTCCTGCTCCATCCAGTCCATCACGGCGGTGCCGTCATGGACCTCGCCCATCTTATGCGAGACGCCGGTATAGAAAAGGATGCGCTCCGTGGTCGTGGTCTTGCCGGCATCGATGTGGGCCATGATGCCGATATTGCGGTAGCGCTCGATGGGGGTTGTACGTGCCACGACTGCTAATCCTCGATTCCTTCAACTGGGTCAAATGCGTACGGTTTACCAACGGTAATGCGAGAACGCCTTGTTGGCTTCGGCCATGCGATGCACGTCCTCACGCTTCTTGATCGCGCTGCCGCGCTTCTCGGACGCGTCCAGCAATTCGTCGGCGAGGCGCACACCCATGGACTTGCCGCTGCGCGCCCGCGCGGCTTCCACGACCCAACGCATGGCGAGCGCGAGCTGACGCTTCGCGCGAACTTCGACCGGAACTTGGTAAGTGGCGCCACCGACGCGACGGCTTTTGACCTCAACCATCGGACGGACGTGGTCGATCGCTTGATTGAAAATCCCGAGCGGATCGGATTTGCCGCGGGTCGCGATCGTGTCGAGCGCGCCATAGACGATGCGCTCCGCCACGGCCTTCTTGCCGTGCTTCATGACGACGCTGATGAACTTAGCGACCGTTTCGCTCTTGTATTTCGGGTCCGGCGTAATAACACGCTTCGGAACTTCTCTTCTTCTCGGCATAGTGCCAGCCCTAACGGGACTCCTTCACACATCGACCAGTTTGTCAGAGAACGAACATTGACTTCGGCGCGCCTAGTCGGCGCTCGGCGCGCTTCTATGTATAGAAGCGCGCCGGTACTAAATTACGTCTTCGGCCGCTTGGCGCCGTACTTCGAGCGCCCCTGCTTGCGGTCCGCGACACCCGCGGTGTCGAGCGTGCCGCGCACCGTGTGATAACGCACGCCGGGTAGATCCTTCACGCGGCCGCCGCGGATGAGCACCACCGAGTGCTCCTGCAGATTATGGCCCTCGCCGCCGATATACGAGGTCACTTCGTACCCGTTGGTCAGGCGCACGCGCGCCACTTTGCGCAACGCCGAGTTCGGCTTCTTCGGCGTGGTGGTATAGACGCGGGTACATACGCCACGCTTCTGCGGGCTGCCCTGCAGCGCCGGCACTTTGGA
>JAJPKH010000273.1 GCA_021323795.1 Acidiferrobacteraceae bacterium
CGGTTGGGGGATATCGATCTCGCCGCTACAGCGGACGCCGACGGCAGGCTGAATATCGAGGCCATGTTGCGGCTCGAGCCGGAGCGCCAAGCGAATCTGGTGCGGTATTGGATTCGCACGCGCGGCTCGCCATCGCCGAGCGAGCGTGTCTTGCGGCAGATCCTCGACCGAGCCCGGCGCCGGCCGGCAAGCCGGCACGCCGTGGTGCGGTGGCGCGACGTCGAAGTACGACGCTATCGCAATTTTCTCGTATTCCAGCCCGCCGATCGTTCGCCGCCGCTCGATTGGGAAAGCGGTTGGAATCTCGCCACTGCGCTCGAAATCCCGGAAACCGGATGGCGGCTGCGCGCGCAGGCGACGCGCGGTGCCGGCCTCGCCACTGCGCGCGTCACCGGGAACACGGTGCACGTGCGTTTTCGGCGCGGCGGCGAGCGCTGTCGCGTGCGCGGACACACGCACAAAGTAAAGAAGTTGTTGCAGGAGGCGGGCATTCCACCGTGGGAACGCGCGCGTTTGCCGCTGGTTTATATCGATGGCGACCTCGCTGCCATCGGCGATCGATGGATTTGCGAACCGTACGCCGCGCGCCCCGGCGAAGCGGGCGTAGTGCTCGTGCTCGAACGCGCCGCCGCGCGTTAATTACGCGCGGTTATTTGCGCAATCAACCGCCATCTGGTAGCGTGTACTTCCGTTCCGATGTCGGATTTCGCATCGGCCAAGCCGATGCAGGACGTGCCGCGCAACGCGGCCGTAGTCGGTAACCGACCTAGCAGAACGGGCTTTCATGACCAAATTTATTTTCGTGACCGGTGGTGTGGTTTCCTCGTTGGGTAAGGGGATCGCCGCCGCCTCCCTCGGTGCCATCCTCGAAGCGCGCGGCCTCAAGGTTACGCTGCTCAAGCTCGACCCCTATATCAACGTCGATCCGGGCACGATGAGCCCGTATCAGCACGGCGAGGTCTACGTAACCCAGGACGGCGCCGAGACCGACCTCGATCTCGGTCATTACGAGCGCTTCGTGCGCACGACCGTGGGTAAACGCAACAACTTCACTACCGGAAAGATTTACGAGAACGTCATCCGCAAGGAGCGCCGCGGCGACTATCTCGGCGCGACGGTGCAGGTGATTCCGCATATTACGGATGAAATCAAACGCTGCATCGAGCAGGGCGCGAACGGCGTCGACGTGGCGCTGGTCGAGATCGGCGGCACGGTCGGCGACATCGAATCGTTGCCGTTCCTCGAAGCCATCCGGCAGATGGGCATCGAGCACGGCCCCGGCAACTGCGTTTACGTGCACCTGACGCTCGTGCCGTATATCGGCGTGGCCGGCGAGCTCAAGACCAAACCGACGCAGCACTCCGTGAAGGAACTGCTTTCCATCGGAATTCAACCCGATATCCTGCTGTGCCGTTCCGATCGCATGCTGCCGGAGGACGAGCGCCGCAAGATCGCGCTCTTCACCAACGTTCCGCCGCGCGCCGTTATTTCCACGCCGGACGTGGACAACATCTACAAGATTCCGCGGCTGTTGCACGAGCAGGGGCTCGATGAAATCGTCGTCGAGCGGCTGCATGTCAACGCGCGCCGCGCGAATCTCTCGGAATGGGACAAGGTCGTGTACGCCATGGAGCATACGACGGCGGACGTGGAGATCGCGCTGGTTGGGAAGTACACGCACCTCACGGAGTCGTACAAGTCGCTGAGCGAGGCGCTGAAGCACGCGGGCATCCATACGCGTACGCGCGTCAATATCCGCTACGTCGACTCCGAGATGATCGAAGCGCAAGGCACGGACGCATTGGAGGGCGCGGACGCGATTCTCGTCCCCGGCGGTTTCGGCGAGCGCGGCATCGAAGGCAAAATCAAGACCGCGAACTTCGCGCGCACGCGCGGGATTCCGTACCTGGGAATCTGCTTGGGCATGCAGGTGGCGGTCATCGAATTCGCGCGCAACGTCGCCGGTCTCAAGGGCGCGCATAGCACCGAGTTCGATCCGAAGACCCCGCATCCGGTGATCGCGATGATCACCGAGTGGATGACGCCGGAGGGCGTGAAGGAACGGCGGGCGGCCGGCGGCGATCTCGGCGGCACCATGCGTCTCGGCGGGCAGCAGTGCAAGCTGTTGCCGGGCACGCGTACGCGCGAGCTTTATGGGCGCGATACGATCGTCGAGCGGCATCGGCACCGCTACGAGTTGAACAACAAGTATCGCGAACCGCTGCAAGCGAAGGGACTTGTCGTCGCCGGAACGTCGGCGGACGATATGCTCGTCGAAATCGTCGAGCTGGCGGACCATCCGTGGTTCGTCGGCGTGCAATTCCACCCGGAGTTTACTTCCAACCCGCGCGACGGTCATCCGCTGTTCAGCGGTTACATCGAAGCCGCGCGTGCCCGCCGCGGCGGTGCTCAGCCGAAGCAGGCGGCGGCGCGATGAAGCTGTGCGGCTTCGAGGCGGGGCTCGACCGCCCGTTTTTTCTCATTGCAGGTCCGTGCGTGGTCGAGTCGGAGTCGCTGGCGCTCGAGTCTGCCCAGCAGTTGAAAGAGATTGCCGCGGCGCTCCGCATCCCGTTTATCTATAAGTCGTCTTTCGACAAAGCCAACCGCAGCTCGCATGCCTCGTTTCGCGGTCCCGGCATGGAGAAAGGCCTGACGATCCTCGATCGCGTTCGGCGCGAGCTCAACGTGCCGGTGCTGACCGACGTGCACGATACGCCGGAGATCGAACCGGTCGCCGCCGTGGTCGATGTGCTGCAAACGCCGGCGTTTTTATGCCGGCAGACGGACTTTATTCAGGCGGTGGTGCGGGCCGGCAAACCGGTGAACATCAAGAAGGGACAATTCCTCGCGCCGCACGACATGAAGAACGTCGTCGAGAAAGCATACGCCGCCGGCGGCAAGGATCGTATTCTCGTGTGCGAGCGCGGCGCGTCTTTCGGCTACAACAATCTGGTCTCCGACATGCGCGCGCTCGCCATCATGCGCGAAACCGGATGCCCGGTCGTGGTCGACGCCACGCACTCGGTGCAATTACCGGGCGGGCAGGGGACGAAGAGCGGCGGGCAGCGCGAATTCGTACCGGTGCTCGCGCGCGCCGCGATCGCGGCCGGCGTCGCCGGCATTTTCATGGAGACGCACCCGAATCCGGACAAAGCGCTTTCGGACGGCCCGAACGCGTGGCCGCTCGGGCGCATGCAGGAGTTGCTCGAAACGTTGAAGGAACTGGATACCGTCGTTAAACAGCGCGGTTTTGTGGAGCAGTCGCTACTGATATCTCGTCGTTAAGTCAGAGATACATTCACTCCTCGGTTTTGCTCCTCGCGCCGTGAGAGAGGGCGCGGGAGGGGGCCGGTGGTTGTCGACGTGCGCCCTCTCCCCGTCCCTCCCGCGCGGCGGGAGGGAGAGCAGGTGGGACGGCCACTTTTGTTACTGGAAGGAAACGAAGCATGTCAGCAATTGCAGAGATACGGGCGCGCGAAATTCTCGATTCGCGCGGCAATCCAACCGTGGAGGCCGACGTCACGTTGACGTCCGGTGCCATGGGGCGGGCGGCGGTTCCCTCCGGCGCCTCGACCGGCTCGCGCGAAGCGCTCGAGCTGCGCGACGGCGATGCCAAGCGTTATCTCGGCAAGGGCGTGCTGCGCGCCGTCGCCAACGTCAACGGCGATATCCGCAAGCTCCTGACCGGGCGCGATGCGCGCGATCAGGCGGCCATCGATCGCGCCATGATCGGGCTCGACGGCACCGAGACCAAATCGCGCCTCGGCGCGAACGCGCTCCTCGCCGTATCGATGGCGAACGCGCGCGCGGCCGCGGCCGACGCCAAGCAGCCGCTGTATCGCTACTTGCACCAGGGCGGCGAGTTCGTCATGCCGGTGCCGATGATGAACATCATTAATGGCGGAGCGCACGCCGACAACAGCGTCGACATGCAGGAGTTCATGATCCTGCCCGTCGGCGCGCCCACGTTCGCGGAGGCGCTGCGCTACGGCGCCGAGGTTTTTCATGCGTTGAAGAAAGTTCTGCACGGCCGCAAGCTCGGTACGACGGTCGGTGATGAAGGCGGTTTCGCGCCGGATTTGCCGTCGAACGAGGCGGCGGTGCAGGTGATTCTCGAAGCGATCGAAAAAGCCGGATACGACGTGGGCACCGACATTGCGCTCGGGCTCGATTGCGCGAGCAGCGAGTTCTACAAGGACGGGCGCTACGACTTGGAATCGGAAAAGCGCCAGCTGACCGCGGGGGAATTCGTCGATGTGCTGGCGGATTGGTGCAAGCGCTACCCGATCATCACCATCGAGGACGGCTGCGCCGAAAACGACTGGGACGGCTGGAAAAAGCTCACCGATCGGCTCGGCAAACAAGTGCAGCTGGTCGGCGACGACCTCTTCGTGACCAACACCAAGATTCTCGAGCAAGGCATCGACAAAGGCGTCGCCAACTCGATCCTCATCAAGGTGAATCAAATAGGCACGCTCACGGAAACGCTCGAGGCGATTTCAATGGCGCACGCGGCCGGCTACACCACGGTGATTTCGCATCGTTCCGGCGAGACGGAGGACAGCTTCATCGCGGATTTGGCGGTGGCGACGGGGGCGGGGCAGATAAAGACGGGATCGTTATCGCGCTCCGATCGGGTCGCCAAGTACAACCAGCTGCTGCGCATCGAAGAAGCGCTCGGCAAGAGCGCGCGCTACCCCGGCCGCGGCGTGTTCCGCCGGCGCGCCGGATAGGAGCGCGCCATCCGCATGTCCCCGCTGCGATTAGTGACCATCGGGCTAATCGCGCTATTCGTCGTGCTGCAATACCCTTTATGGTTCGGCAACGGCGGGTTGTTGACGGTGTGGGAACTCAAGCGAGAGATCGCCGCGCAGCGCGAAGAGAACGCGCGCCTGCGCGAACGTAACGAGGCGCTCGCGGCCGAGGTGGTCGACCTCAAGCAAGGGTTGGCGGCGGTGGAGGAGCGCGCGCGCGTCGAGCTTGGCATGATCAAAAAGGGCGAGACGTTCTATCAGGTGATCGATGAGCCGAAGATCGATGGCTCTTCGCAGAAGAATGGCCGCGCGGGACGCGTGGCCCCATCGAAGTAATACTCGTCGTTGTATCTACAAGCGCGCCGACACGCGCTCGACCTCATCCTGAAACCGGATACGGCAACGACTCAATCGTCAGCCGCGGTCCATTTGACTCGCCGAGATGCAACTCACCCGCCTCCGCGCTGCTCGTATGGATCACCGCGAGCAAATCGCAACCGCCGGACGGTGAGGCGCAGGCGACCACGACGTTGCCGGTTGCCTGATCCCGCCGCTCGGGTGCGTAGATAGCGGTACCCGGCGCCGGCGCCGACGGCGCGTCGGCATGCAACCGATACATACGCTGCTTAAGGCGCCCGAGATAGTGGACGCGCGCCACGATTTCCTGTCCGGTGTAACAACCCTTGCTGAAGCTGACGCCGCCGAGCAGATCGAGATTGGCCATCTGTGGCACGAAGGCGTCGCTCGTCGGCGGAAGCACGACAGGAATCCCGGCCATGATGTCATGCCAGGTCCACGCGCCCGCGCCCGCGGGCGTGCTTCCCGAAATCAATCGACCCCAGATCGCGCGCGCCTCGACCGCCGGCGCCAGTATTTCAAACCGCGGATGGAAGCCCGGGAGCCGCATGACCACGAGCTCGCCGGCGCGCGCGCAAGTGTTGTCGCCGGCGGCCGGCGTCAAGCCGGTCACGGCGCTCACTTTCATCGACGCATTCGGCCCAGCGATGCCGACCCGCATGAGCGCGTCGTCCGCGACTTCGAGCTTCACGTTGGCGCGCAAAACGTACATGCGCAGGCGCTTGAGCACGTCATCGCGCAGCGCGGCGGGCAACTCCAGGAGATAGCCGTCATTCCGGCGTACGACACGAAAGAGGGCGAGCATGCGGCCCTTGGCGCTGCACCACGCGCTGAGTTGCGTGTGGGCGTCGTCGAGGAGATTGATATCGTTCGTCAACTGACCGTTCAGAAAACTCTTCGCGTCCGCCCCGACGGCGCGGATGAGCGATAGGTGCGACAGGTCGACAAGCACGTCGCCTTCGCGCGCGGCGCGGCGTTCGGCGTGCGGATCGCCGAAATCTTCCACCCCGGCGGCGCCGTAGTTCGCGCCCTGTTGTCGCAAGAACTCTTTCCAGTCGTCGTTCATCGCACTTTGTCAATCGAAGCGAAAAACCGTTCGCATAGCGGTACGAAGCAACGCTTCACACGTTGGTACCAGCCTCTATATAATACCTGTCCGCCGCGCGGTAAATTCGGGGTAGCGACCATACCGCGAGCTATAAAAAGCGCATGCAACAACGAACCGCGACTCGTCCCGTCTACCTGAATCTGCTGCTAATCCGCCAGCCGATCGGCGCGATTGTCTCCATCCTCCATCGCATTACCGGCGCGTTCCTGGCGTTGCTGACGCCGTTCGCGCTGTGGGCATTGCAGGCGTCGCTCGAGAGCGCGCCGCGCTTCGAGCAGGTGAGAGCGATGTTAAGCGGCGGCCTGGGGCGCGCGGCGGTGCTCCTGGCGGTATGGCTGCTCGTGCAACATCTCTACTCCGGCGTGCGCCATCTCCTGATCGACATTGACGTCGGCGTCGAGTTGCATTCGGCCCGGCGCAGCGCCTGGTCGACGATCATCGCCTCCGTTATCACCGTGGTTTTGTTGGGGGTCTGGTTATGATGCGCGCCCGCCCGCTCGGTAGCATACATCGAGGAGTCGCGGGATTTCTCGTGCAGCGTATCTCGTCGCTCTATCTCGCCGGCTTTACTATTTATCTTATCGGCTATCTGATCCTCCGCCCCGTCCGCGACTACGGCGCGTGGAGCGCCTATTTCTCCTCGGGCGCGGTGCGGCTCGCGTGGGGGATTTTCTTCGCGAGTTTGCTGGCCCACGTCTGGTTGGGGCTGCGCAGTATTTATATGGATTACCTGCATCCCACGTGGTTGCGTTTCACCGTTAGTTTGGTCACGGCATTCATCTTGATCGCGCTGGCATTCTGGGCCGCCCAGATACTGATCCGGGGCGTCGCATGACGCCGCCGATTCGCCGCTTCGACGCGATAGTCGTCGGCGCCGGCGGCGCCGGCCTGCGCGCGGCGCTGCAGCTTTCCGAGGCGGGCCTGAAGACCGCGGTGGTATCCAAAGTGTTTCCGACGCGCTCGCACACCGTCGCGGCGCAGGGCGGTATCGGCGCGGCGCTCGGCAACATGGGCGAAGATCATTGGCTGTGGCACATGTACGATACCGTGAAGGGTTCGGACTATCTCGGCGACCAGGACGCGATCGAATTTCTTTGCCGCACCGCGCCGGAAGTGGTGATCGAGCTCGAGCACTACGGTTTGCCTTTCGACCGCAACGATAACGGCACGGTGTATCAACGCCCGTTCGGCGGCCACTCGGCGAACTTCGGCGAAAAGCCGGTGCAGCGCAGCTGCTGCGCCGCCGACCGTACCGGTCACGCCATGCTGCACACGCTGTATCAGCGCAACGTATGGGCGAAGACGCAGTTCTTCACCGAGTGGATGGCGCTCGATCTCATCCGCGACCCGAGCGGCCAGGTGCTCGGTGTCATCGCCCTCGAAATGGAGACCGGCGAAGTTTCCATCCTGCACTCGCGCGCGACGATCTTTGCGACCGGCGGCGCCGGGCGGATCTACGCGTCGAGCACCAACGCATTTATCAACACCGGCGACGGCCTCGGGATGGCGGCGCGCGCGGGCATCCCGCTCGAGGACATGGAGTTCTGGCAATTCCACCCGACCGGCGTCGCCGGCGCGGGCGTGTTGATCACCGAAGGCGTGCGCGGCGAGGGCGGGTTTCTGCTGAACAAGAACGGCGAGCGTTTCATGGAGCGCTACGCGCCGAACATGAAGGATCTTGCGAGCCGCGACGTGGTGGCGCGCGCGATGGCGACGGAGATCAAAGAGGGCCGCGGCTGCGGCGAGCATGGCGATTACGTCCTGCTCAAGCTCGACCATCTCGGCGAGGAGCGGATCGAAAAGCGCTTGCCCGGTATCCGCGAGATCGCCAAGAAATTCGCCAACGTCGACCCGGTGCGCGACCCGATTCCGGTCGTGCCCACCGCGCATTATCAAATGGGCGGTATTCCGACCAACTATCACGGCGAGGTGGTGGCGCCGAAAGGCAGCAATCCCGAGGCGCCGGTGCCGGGCTTCTACGCGGCGGGGGAGTGCGCGTGCGCTTCGGTGCACGGGGCGAATCGGCTCGGCACCAATTCACTTACGGATCTCGTCGTATTCGGACGCGAGGCGGCGAATTCGGTGATTGAGTTCTTGCAGGAAAATCCCGGCCACAAGGATCTACCCGGGGACGCGGCGGATCGCACGCTGGCGCGGTTGGCGCGCCTCGACGGTCAAAAGAACGGCGAACGCGTGGCCGACGTGGCGGCCGAGCTGCGCCGGACCATGCAGGCGCATTGCGGCGTGTTCCGTTTCCCGGACTTGCTCGCCGCAGGGGTGCAGAAAATCAAGCGCGTCGCGGAACGCGTGGCGCGCACCGAGATCAAAGACAAGTCGAAGGTATTCAACACCGCGCGCGTCGAAGCGCTCGAGCTCGACAACCTGATCGAAGTCGCGACCGCCTCGATGGTTTCCGCCGCCGCGCGGCAGGAGAGTCGTGGCGCCCACGATCGCTCGGATTTTCCCAAGCGCGACGACGTGAATTGGTTGAAACATACGCTGTATTTCAAAGAGCAGTACCGGTTGGAATACAAACCGGTGCACCTGAAGCCGCTGTCGGTCGAACCGTTCGAACCCAAAGCGCGCACTTATTAGGATAACTGCGATGCGTTTTTCCGTTTACCGCTACAATCCGGATGCCGACGCGAAGCCGTACATGCAGGACTACGACATCGCGTTGCAGCCGACGGATGTCATGCTGCTCGACGCCCTGGTGCGGTTGAAAGAGACGGACGACTCGCTTTCCTTCCGCCGCTCCTGCCGCGAAGGTGTTTGGGGCTCGGACGCCATCAACATAAACGGCAGGAACGGCTTGGCTTGTATTACCCGTGTCGCCGAATTGAAGGAGCCGGTCGTGCTCAAGCCGCTTCCGGGGCAGCCGGTGATCCGCGATCTCATCGTCGACATGTCGCAATTCTTCAACCAGTACCATGCGGCGAAACCGTACTTGATCAACAACGATCCGATACCGGAGCGCGAGCGGCTGCAAGCGCCCGAGGATCGCGACAAGCTGAACGGCCTTTACGAATGCATTCTCTGCGGCTGCTGCTCGACGCAGTGCCCGTCGTTCTGGTGGAACCCGGACAAGTTCATGGGCCCGGCGGCGCTCCTGTGGGCGTACCGATTCATCACCGACTCGCGCGACCAGGCGACCGGCGAGCGCCTGGACGACTTGGAAGATCCGTACAAGCTGTTCCGCTGCCATACCATCATGAACTGCACGGAAGTCTGTCCGAAGGGGCTCAATCCCACGAAGGCGATCGGGCACATCCGCGAGCTTCTGGTCAAGCGCGTTACGTGATCGATGACCGGGAGCGCGAGCGCGTGCGGTGGCGCTGCCGCCGCGGCCTGCTCGAGCTCGATCTGCTGCTCAAGCAATTCCTCGAACGCCATTACGCCGGCCTGACCGATCGCGAGCGTGCCGCCTTCGTGCGCTTGCTCGATTTACCGGACCCGGAACTCCTCGACTACTGCAACGGCGTGTCCCGTCCTGAGGATTCGGAGCTGCAGGCGCTTGTCGGAAAAATCATTCAATAAAATACAGCTCGAGCTGCGCACCTCGCGGCTGCTCTTCGTTGTGCTCGTTGCGGTACACGGCGGCGCTTTAGCGATCGCCATGTGGGTGCCGTTGCCGCTCGCGTTGCGCCTCGGGCTCGTCGTGCTGATCGTCGTGAGCGCCTATCGCGAGCTGAATCGGCACGCCCTGCGCCGGGCGCAAGGCGCGATCGTCGCGTTCGAGTTGAGCGCCGAGGACGGCGCGTGCGCGGTGCGGCGCCGCGGCTCGACCGATTGGCAAGAGGCGCGGCTGGTCGAGCAATGGGTCCATCCGCGCTTGACGCTGCTGACGGTGCGCTACGCGCGCAAACGATGGCCGGCCGGCGTCGTCATCGCCGCCGACGCGGTCGACAAGGAAGCGTTCAGGCGTTTGCGAACTCAGCTGCGGTTGCGAAAAGAGGAGGGATGAGCACGGTGTCGCGGTTCGCGTAGCGCGGATCGGGTTCGGGGTAGTCGCGCGTGTAATGCAGTCCGCGGCTCTCCTTGCGCCAAAGCGCGGAGCGGATGATCAGTTCGGCGACCAGCACGAGATTACGCAGCTCGATGAGATCGTTCGTGACGCGGAAGTTACGATAGTATTCGTGAATTTCTTCCGACAGCATCTCGACGCGCCGTTGCGCGCGTTCCAGCCGCTTGGTGGTCCGCACGATGCCGACGTAATCCCACATGAAGCGCCGCAATTCGTCCCAATTGTGGGATACCACGACGTGTTCATCGGCGTCGGTCACGCGGCTCTCGTCCCAGCCGGGAAGCGCCGGCGCGGCCGAGCCGTCGGGTGTCAGCCGCCCCGCGATATCTTCGGCCGCGGCCTCGGCGAAGACCAGGCATTCGAGCAACGAGTTGCTGGCAAGCCGATTGGCGCCGTGCAGGCCGGTGAAGGCGCATTCGCCGATCGCATAAAGCCGATCGAGGTCGGTTCGACCGCGCAAGTCCGTCACCACGCCGCCGCAGGTATAATGGGCCGCGGGAACCACGGGAATCGGCTCGCGCGTCATGTCGTAACCGAGCTCGAGGCAACGGCGGTAAATGGTAGGGAAGTGCGTCTTGATGAAATCCGCCGGCTGTTGGCTGATATCGAGATTCACGTGATCCAACCCGCGCCGCTTCATCTCGTAGTCGATGGCGCGCGCGACGATGTCGCGGGACGCCAGCTCGCCGCGCGGGTCGTAGGCCTGCATGAACGGCTCGCCGTCCGGCAGCAGCAAGCGTCCGCCCTCGCCGCGCACGGCCTCGCTGATCAGGAATGACTTGGCGCGCGGATGGTAGAGGCAGGTCGGGTGGAACTGCATAAACTCCATGTTTCCTACGCGGCAACCCGCGCGCCAGGCCATCGCGATGCCGTCTCCGGTCGAAGTGTCGGGGTTGCTGGTGTATAGATAGACCTTCGAGGCTCCGCCCGTGGCCAATACCACGTGTCGCGCGGCCAGGGGAGCCACTTCGCCGCTGCGTTTGTCGAGCACGTAGAGCCCGAGGCAGCGGTTCACGCCCGCGAGGCCCAGTTTTGCCGCCGTTATGAGATCGATCGCGAGTTGATGTTCGAGCAGCGTAATACCCGGATGCGCGCGGGCGCGTCGCACCAGCGCGGTTTCAATGGCCCGCCCGGTGGCGTCGTCCGCATGCACCACGCGGCGATGGCTGTGGCCGCCTTCGCGGGTCAGATGCAGCTCGGCGCTGCCGTTCTCGGCGTAGCGGCCGTGATCGGTAGTGAAGGGGACGCCCAAGTGTTGCAACCACGTAATGACTTCCGGACCGCGGCGAACCACTTGTTCGACGGTGTCCGCGTGGCAAAGTCCGGCGCCCGCCTGTAGCGTGTCGTCGAAATGCGCCTCGAAGGAATCTTCCGCCTGGTTCACGACAGCGGCCACTCCGCCCTGGGCGTACAGACTCGATCCTTCGCTGACGATCCCTTTGGCCAGCACGGTCACGCGGGCGCGATCCGCCAGGCGCAATGCCAGACTGAGCCCGGCGACACCGCTGCCTATGACAATGACGTCCGCGACGACGGGGGGAGGCATGGATGGGATGCGAACCGAGCAGCAGCGGTAGTTGTCGTTACCCGCTTATCCTATCATACGATCTTTTGCAGGGACCTCGACCGGACGTCGGGGAAGGTGGGGATTGCACAACAATAAGCGGAAATTCCGGGTGGAAAGCCGAACTTTATCAATCAGCGGCGGTCAGTTAATGGCAGCCGGCTGGTTGTCCGCCGCAGAGCGCTACGGCTGATGTCGGAGCGCAGCATCGACCAGAAGTTTGTCGCACGAGTCCAAAAGGGCGACAAAACCGCGTTTGATCTGCTTGTGCGGAAGTACCAGCACAAGGTGGCGAAGCTCGTCGCGCGCTACGTGCGCGATCGGGGCGAGGTCGAAGATGTCACGCAGGAGGCTTTCATCAAGGCCTACCGCGCGATCGGCGGATTTCGGGGCGAAAGCGCATTCTATACTTGGCTGTATCGTATCGCCGTGAACACCGCGAAGAATTATCTCGATTCTCAAGGCCGTCGGCCGCCGAGCAACGATATGGACGTGGAAGGCGCCGAGCTGATCGAGAGCGGCGAGAGCTTGCGCGACCAGGCGACGCCCGAGCGCACGCTTCTGACGGATGAGATCGCCGCGACCGTTAATCGGGCGATCGAGGCGCTGCCGGAAGATTTGCGGACGGCGATAACGTTACGCGAGATCGAAGGTCTAAGTTACGAGGAAATCGCACAGGTGATGGATTGTCCGATCGGCACGGTGCGCTCGCGTATTTTCCGGGCGCGCGAAGCGATCGACAACCAGTTGAAACCGTTGTTGGAGCGATGAGCGAAGCGGTGGTTCCATGACCAAAGAAAAGTTGTCGGCACTGATCGATGGAGAGCTCGAGGAGTTGGACGAGCGCCGGATGTTCAAGGAGCTTGCGCAGGATCCGGAGCTGCGCGGCGTGTGGGAACGTTATCATCTGATACGCGCCGCCATGACGCGCCAGCTCGGCGTGCTCGCCGCCGGGGGATTGCCGGAGCGCATCATGGCGAGGCTCGAAACGGAACCCGAGCGCGCGGCCGCGCCATTGCGCTTCTGGCCGCTGGCCGCGGGATTTGCCGCCGCCGCGTCGGTCGCTGCGGTCGCCATTCTGTCGCTTCAGACGATCCAGCCGGCGAGCGGCCCGACCGCGGCGTCCCCGGCGCGTTTAGCGGCCTCGGTCGGCATTTCCAATTCCACTACGACAGTCGCCTCCTCCAATCCGAGCGCCACCGTGGCTCCCGTCAGCGCCGCCGTCGCGGACCCGGAAGACCGGCTTAATCTTTATCTCGTCGGACACAACGAATTCATGCCCACCGCCGGCATGGGCGGCATGCTGCCGTACGTGCGTGTCGTTGCGCACACCCAAGATAAATGATTCGCCTTCAGCTCTTTTTTCCCACCTCGGTTCTCTTTTTCGTCGCCAGTTTTCCCCTTCAGGCGGCCAACGAAGCGCAAGACTGGCTCCTGCGCATGCATCGCGCCGCAACGCAGCTCAACTACGAGGGCACGTTTGTTTATCAGCGCGGTGCTCAGCTCGAGACTATGCGTATCTTTCACCGCGCGCAGAAGGGAGTGGTGACCGAACGGCTCATTTCGCTCACCGGCCCCGCGCGCGAGGTGATTCGCACCGATGAAGAGGTCCGCTGCTACCTGCCGGATCAGAAAGCGGTGGTCATCGAGCATCGGCGGCTCGATCGAACGGGCTTCGTCGCCATCGTTCCCGAGCGTCTCGCCGATCTTCAGACGAGTTACGTAATCGAGCTCGGCCGCACGGCCCGCGTGGCGGGTCGCGCCGCGCGGCAACTGCTGATACACGCGCGTGACGATTATCGTTACGGCTATCGGCTGTGGGCGGATCAGGAAACGGGATTGCTGCTCAAGGCGGACCTCACGGACGAAAACGACAAGATGCTCGAGCAGTTTTTGTTTACACAGATCGACATCGGCGGGAACATTCCCGACACGGCGCTGGCGCCGCAGGCGGCGAATGGCAATATGGTCTGGTACCGTGACAGCGAAACGCCGCCCCGCGCGCCGACGATGAGTTGGCGCGCCGAGCGGGTGCCGAAGGGTTTCAAGTTGTCGAGCACGGTGGTGCGCCGGTTGCCGAAGGGGAACCGCGTCGTCGAACAGTTGGTGTACAGCGACAGTCTTGCCGCCGTGTCGATCTTTATCGAGAAGCTCGACGACAGCGGGCCGGCATCGATGATGGAGGGGCCGACTAACGTCGGGGCGCTGCATGCGCTCGGCAAGACAATGGACGGACATCACATCACCGTCGTCGGAGAAGTCCCCGCGAAGACCATCGCGATGTTCGGCAATTCCCTGGTCCCCACTTCCGACACGGCGCGATAGCCAGCATGTCGGCGCGCGCCGCTGGATTGACACGCCTGGCGTTCTGGGTGCTGTTGACCTTGCCGCCGGCTTCGCCCGCCGCGCCGCGCGATCTACCCGATTTCGCCGGCCTGGTGCGTCAGCACGGACCCGAGGTGGTCAACGTCAGCACGATCGCCGCCGCGAAGCGGGACCGGGCTCCGGAATCCGGGGACGACTTCAGCGACGTCCCGCCCGATGCGCTTCGCGGCGCTCCCGACGCCGGCGACGGCGCATCGCTCGGTTCCGGCTTCATCATCTCCCCGAATGGGTATCTGCTCACCTGCGCGCACGTGGTGGAAGGCGCGGCCGAGATCGTCGTCCGGCTGGCCGACCGTCGCGAGTACCGCGCGCGGCTGGTGGGTTCCGATCGGCGCAGCGATGTGGCGCTTCTCAAGATCGATGCGGAAAATTTGCGCGCCGTGACGATCGGCGACCCGGTGCGGTTGCGCGTGGGCGACTGGGTGCTCGCGATCGGCGCGCCCTTCGGGTTCGACAGCTCGGCGACGTCCGGCATTGTTTCGGCCAAAGGGCGCAGCCTGCCGAGCGAGAACTACGTGTCGTTTCTGCAGACCGACGTGGCCATCAACCCCGGCAACTCCGGCGGACCGCTGTTCAACCTGAAGGGCGAAGTCGTCGGCATCAATTCGCAGATCTACAGCCGCACCGGCGCCTTCATGGGCGTGTCGTTCGCGATTCCGATCGATATCGCCATGCGCATTGTCGAGCAGTTGAAAAGCGGCGGCGCGGTGCATCGCGGCTGGCTCGGCGTCAGTTTGCAGGAGGTCACCCACGGTTTGGCCGCCGCGTACGGGCTCGATCGGCCGCGCGGCGCGCTGATCGCCGATATCCTCCCGGGCGGGCCGGCGGCGCGCTCCGACTTGAAGGCCGGTGACATCGTGCTCGAGTACGAAGGACGCGCGATTGGCCTGTCGTCGGAACTGCCGCCGCTGGTGGGCTTGACGGCGCCGGGAACCCGGGCGCGGTTCAAGCTGTTTCGCCGCAACGAAGGCGTGACGGAAGTCCGGGTGAATGTGGGTGAGCTGCGCGAGGAGCCGGCGACCAAGGTATCGCTGCCGGTGCGCCGCAGTGACGCCGGACATCGTCTCGGTCTGGTATTGAGCGAGCTCTCCGCGGTACAGCGCAAACAATACGATATCGCGAGCGGCGTGGTTGTCGAGGACGTGCTCGACGGCGCCGGGCGCGAGGCGGGGCTGCGTATCGGCGATGTCATTGCCGAGGTGGACGGCCGGGCGGTGACGGGCTTGAGCAATTTCTACCGGCTCGTCGGGCAGACCAAGAGCGCGCATCCGACCGTATTGCGCGTGCGGCGAGGTTCGTCGTTCGTGTACCTCGCGCTCAATCCGCCGTGAGGCGCGTTTATGGCGCCTCGGAAATGCGTTATGCTACGCGCGCGCGGGGAATCGTCGGCCGAATCGGCGCGGCGGATTGCGACAGGGCGCCCAACGGGCGCCCTTTTTCATGCCCCGTCTTACGTGCGGTTCCGAGTACAGGCTCCAGAAGGCGTCCATGAGCGGTTGGCAGCAGGAATTCATCCGTAACTTTTCCATCATTGCGCACATCGATCACGGCAAGTCGACGCTCGCCGACCGCTTCATTCAGCTGTGCGGCGGGCTCGAAGAACGCGAGATGCAGGCGCAAGTGCTCGACTCGATGGATCTCGAGCGCGAGCGCGGCATCACCATCAAGGCGCAGAGCGTGGCGCTCAATTTCCGGGCGCGCGACGGCCGCACTTATCGGCTCAACATGATCGACACGCCCGGGCACGTCGATTTTTCCTATGAAGTGTCGCGGTCGCTGACCGCCTGCGAAGGCGCGCTGCTCGTCGTCGATGTCTCGCAAGGCGTGCAGGCGCAGACGGTGGCCAACTGCTACACGGCCGCCGAGCTCAACCTGGAAATCCTGCCGGTGCTGAACAAAATCGATCTGCCGGCGGCCGATCCCGAACGCGCGATAAGAGAAATCGAGGATATCATCGGCATCCACGCGCGGGACGCGATACGCGCGAGCGCAAAAACCGGCGTCGGCGTGCCGGAGATACTGGAAGCGATCGTCGCGCGTATCCCGCCGCCGCGCGGCGACGCCGAGGCGCCGCTCAAGGCGCTCATCATCGATTCGTGGTTCGACAACTATCTCGGCACGGTGTCGCTCGTGCGCGTGATCGACGGGCGCCTCGCGCCGCGCGACAAAATCCGCTTGATGGCGACCGCGCGGGACTACGCCGTCGAGCAGATCGGCATATTCACGCCGAAGCGCAAACAAGTGGACGTGTTGAGCGCGGGGGAAGTGGGATACATCGTGGCCGGCATCAAGGATGTCCGCAGCGCCCGCGTCGGCGACACGATCACGCATGCGCACCGTCCGGCGCCGACAGCGCTTGCGGGTTTCAAGGAGATAAAGCCGCGCGTCTTTGCCGGGCTCTATCCGGTCGAGTCCTCGGATTACGACGCGTTCCGCGACGCGCTGGAGAAGCTGTCGTTGAACGACGCGTCGTTGCAGTACGAGCCGGAAACCTCGCAGGCGCTCGGTTTCGGTTTCCGCTGCGGCTTCCTCGGGATGCTGCACATGGAGATCATTCAGGAGCGGCTGGAACGCGAGTACGGGCTGAACCTGATCACCACGGCGCCCACGGTGGTGTACGAGGTGGCGACCAACAAGGGCGACGTGCTGCGCATCGAGAATCCGGCGAAGCTGCCGGAACCGAATCACATCGCCGAGATTCGCGAGCCGATCATTCGGGCGACCATCCTGGTTCCGCAGGAGTACGTGGGCGGCGTCATCGGGCTGTGCGTCGAGAAGCGCGGCATCCAGAAGGACATGCTGTACCATGGGCGGCAGGCGATGCTGACGTACGAGCTGCCGCTGAACGAGGTGGTGCTCGACTTCTTCGACCGCCTCAAATCCGTGAGCCGCGGCTACGCGTCGCTCGACTACGACTTTCTCGAGTTCCGCGCCTCGGACGTCTGCAAGCTTGACGTCCTGATCAACGGCGATAAAGTGGACGCGCTTTCGGTCATCGTGCACCGCCAGCAGACCGATTACCGCGGGCGCGAGCTGGTCAAGAAGCTGCGCGAGCTCATCCCGCGCCAGATGTTCGACGTGGCGATACAGGCGGCGATCGGTTCGAAAATCATCGCGCGCGAAACCGTAAAGGCGCTGCGGAAGAACGTCACCGCGAAATGCTACGGCGGCGATATCACGCGCAAGCGCAAGTTGCTCGAAAGACAAAAGGAAGGTAAAAAACGCATGAAGCAGCTCGGTTCCGTCGAAATTCCGCAAGAGGCGTTTCTCGCGGTGCTTAAAGTGGACAATACCAAGTAAGTAATTATGGATTTCTCTCTCATACTATTCGTGCTCGTCTGCGCCACCGGCGTGATATGGGCGCTCGATCGCTGGGCCTGGTCCGGCGCGCGCACGCGCGCGGCGAAAACCGCGATGCAGGCGGGCGGCGGCGAAGAGGCGGCGCGGCTGGCGAGCAAGGAACCCGTTTACGTCGAATACGCGCGCGCCTTCTTCCCGGTGATCCTGGCGGTTTTCGTGCTGCGATCCTTCATCGTCGAGCCGTTTCGTATTCCGTCGGGTTCCATGCTGCCGAGCCTGCACGTCGGCGATTTTATTCTAGTGAATAAATTTTCCTACGGCATACGGCTGCCGGTGATAAACAAGAAGGTCATCGATATCGGCGAGCCCAAGCGCGGCGACGTGATGGTGTTTCGCTTTCCGCGCGACGAATCGGTCAATTACATCAAACGCGTCGTCGGCCTTCCGGGCGATCGGATCGTTTACGAGGGCAAGAAGGTCTACGTTAACGGCCAGCTGATGCCGCAGAAGGAAATCGCGCCGTACACCGTTCAGCAGGACGGCGAGGTGCAGTACGAGGCGGCCCGCGCGCGCGAGCGGCTGGACGGTGTGGAACACGATATTCTCCTGTCGCCCCGCCCGGATTACGGTCCCACGCCGCAGATCGTGGTCCCGCCGGGGCACTACTTCGTCATGGGCGACAACCGCGACCACAGCAACGACAGCCGTTACTGGGGATTCGTGCCGGAAGAAAACCTGGTCGGCCGGGCCTTTCTCATCTGGTTTTCCTGGGACAGCACCGGCAGCAATCAGTGGATCTGGCAGCACATCGCGGTTAACCGCATCGGCAATATTATTCGCTAAACTCATAGCATTGGATTGCCCATAACGAGGACTATCGATGACGGCTAACCGGGAACGCGGTATGACGATGTGGAGCGGGTTGTTTGTTATCGGCGTAGTCGCGTTTTTTCTTTTCCTGTTCTTTAAATTGCTCCCGCCCTATCTGGAAGACTTGAAAGTCAAAACGGCGCTCGACGGCTTACTGCGCGAGCCGAATGCGGAGACCATGTCCCGGGCGGAGCTGATCGAGCGGTTGGATAAACGCTTCGATATTGATAACGTCACGAACGTGAAGCCGGGGCAGCTGGAGATAAAGCCCATGGGGAAGATGAAGGTGATCAGTCTCAAGTACGAAGTCGTGGTTCCGCTCGCTTACAATGTCTCGGCGCTCCTTGAGTTCGATCATGCGCGGCAGGTTAGAGCGACTGAGTAGGGCACAGGCCGAGCTTTGTCGCCGGTTAGATTACGTTTTCACCGAACCCGCGCTTCTCGAGCGCGCGCTCACGCACCGCAGCCATAGCAGCAATCACTACGAACGTCTGGAATTTCTCGGCGACAGCATCCTCAACTTCGCCGTTTCCACCGAGCTTTACAACCGTTTTCCGGATCTGACCGAGGGCGAGCTCACGCGGCTGCGAGCGAGCTTGGTCAAGCAGGAGACGCTCGCGCAAACGGCCCGCCAGCTGGGTCTGGGAGACTCATTGGTGCTCGGCGGCGGCGAGCTCAAGAGCGGCGGTTTCGACCGCGATTCGATTCTCGCGGACGCGCTGGAAGCGGTGTTGGGCGCGATTTATCTCGACAGCGGCATCGAGACCGCGCGCCTGCTCATCGTGCGTCTGTTCACGCCGCACCTCGATCGCCTGAACACCCAGGTCGTGCCGAAGGACGCCAAGACACAGTTGCAGGAGCGCCTGCAGAAGCGTTCGTTCGCCGTGCCGATCTATCAGGTGCTCGGGACGTCCGGCGATCCGCACAATCAAACGTTCGTCGTCGAGTGTCGCATATCGGAGCTGTCGTTGCGCACTCGCGGAGAAGGCAGCACCCGGCGCGCCGCGGAGCAGCAGGCCGCGCGCGAGGCGTTGGAACGCCTCGAGCAGCAGTGAGCGGGCAGGCACATCGCAGCGGGATGGTCGCGATTATCGGCCGGCCGAACGTCGGCAAGTCCACGCTGATCAACGCGCTCGTCGGTGAAAGGATCAGTATCGTTTCGCGTCGTCCCCAAACCACGCGCCACCGGATTCTCGGCATAAAAACCACGCCGGGTGCGCAGATCGTTTACGTCGATACGCCGGGCCTGCACGAACCGGGCGGGCGGCAATTGAATCGCTATATGTCGCGCTTGGCCGCGGGAAGCGTCGCCGGCGTCGACGCGGTCATGCTCATGATCAGCGCGGACGGCTGGCACCCGGATGACGAACCCGTGCTCGACATCGCCCGGCGGTTGACCGTGCCGGTCATTCTCGTCATCAACAAGATCGATCGCCTCAAAGACCGCGCGACCTTGCTCCCGTTGATACGCGCGTCGTCCGAGCGCATGTCCTTCGCGCAGATCGTGCCCGTGTCCGCGCGCGCGGGCGATAACCTGGATACTTTGGAACGCGCGCTGATAACGTTCCTGCCGGAGCAGCCGTCTATTTATCCCGAGGATCAACTGACCGACAAGAGTCCGCGTTTCCTCGCCGGCGAAGTGGTGCGCGAGCAGATCTGCGCACTGTACGGACAGGAAGTTCCGCACGCCGTCGCCGTCGAGGTGACGCGCTACAAGCGCAGCAAGAGCAGGCTCGATATCGAGGCGACCATCTGGGCCGAGAAGGAAGGCCAGAAGGCGATTCTGATCGGAAAGGCCGGCGAACGGCTGAAACAAGTCGGCATGCGCGCGCGCCAGGCGCTCGAGAAGCAACACGGCGTGAAAGTGGACCTGCGCTTGTGGGTAAAGGTTCGTAAAGGCTGGTCGGACGACGCCCGCGCGCTCGCGCGCTTCGGCTATCACGAGCAGGGGATGTAGCGATGCGCGAGCAGCAACAGTGCGCTTTCGTTCTCCATCAGCGCAACTACAGCGAGACGAGTCTGCTGCTCGAGGTGTACACGCGCCGGCATGGCCGCCTCGGACTGATCGCGAAGGGCGCACGTCGGCCGGCGAGCAAGGTTCGCGGTGTGCTCAAGCCGTTTCAACCCCTGCTGCTCGGCTTCAGCGGCCGCGGCGAGCTGATGGTGCTGACGGGCGCGGAGACGGACGGCTCCGACATCGAGCTGGTCGGCACCGCGCTTTATTGCGGTTTCTATCTGAACGAGCTCTTGATGCGCCTGCTGCACCGCCACGATCCGCACGAGGCGCTTTACGATCGCTACCGCGCCGCCCTCGAGGGGTTGCGGGGCAGCGCGTCGCACGAAGCGGTGCTGCGGATTTTCGAGAAGCACTTGCTGAGCGAGCTCGGCTACGGACTCATGCTGGAGCGCGAAGGCGGCGGTCAAATCCCGATCAGCGCCGACGCGACCTACGACTATATCCCGGAGCGCGGTCCGGTTCGGGTGGAGCACCCGGAGCTCGCCCCGCGTCTGCAAGGCGCGCGCGTGCGCGGCGCGAGCCTGCTCGCGCTCGCGGCCGAGCGGCTGGACGACAATTCCATACGGCGTGAAGTGAAGGCGCTCATGCGCGCGGCGCTCGCGCCGCACTTGGGCGATAAGCCTTTGCACAGCCGGCGGTTGTTTCAGGACCGCCTACCCGCGGCGCTGCGGCGAGTGGAAGGCGGCGCATGATCGAGCTCGGCGTGAACATCGACCACGTGGCGACGCTGCGTCAAGCGCGCGGCACGCGCTATCCCGATCCGGTGGCGGCGGCACTCGAGGCCGAGCGAGCGGGGGCGGACGCGATCACCCTGCACCTGCGCGAGGACCGGCGTCACATTCAGGACCGCGACGTCGAACTGCTGCGCCAATGCCTGCTGACGCGCATGAACCTCGAAATCGCGGCGAGCGACGAAATGATCGCCATCGCGCGCCGTATCCGCCCGCACGATTGTTGCCTGGTTCCGGAGCGGCGCGCAGAACTGACGACCGAAGGCGGGCTCGATGTGCGCGCCAATCGTGAGCGCATCGCCCGTTGCTGCGCGCAGCTCGCGGAGGCGGGCGTGCGCGTGTCGCTCTTTGTCGATCCCGATCCCGCGCAGGTGGAAGCGGCGGCGGCCGCCGGGGCGCCGGTCGTGGAAATACACACGGGCCACTACGCGGACGCCCCGGACGAGGCACGCCGGCGCGAGGAGCTCGGCCGCGTCGTGCGCGCCCTCGAGCAGGGTCGCGCGCTCGGGCTCAAGGTGAACGCCGGGCACGGTCTGCACTATCACAACGTCCAGCCGATCGCCTCCATCGCGGGGATCGCGGAACTGAACATCGGTCACGCCATCATCGCGCGCGCGGTCTTCACCGGTATCGGCGACGCGGTACGCGAGATGAAACGATTGATGCGCGAGGCGGCGACGCCATGATCTACGGCATCGGCGCCGACATCGTGCGCGTGGCGCGCATGCACCGCAATCTCGAGCGTTACGGCGAGAAGTTCGCGGCCCGCATATTGACCGAGAGCGAGCTCGCCGACTTTCGTCGCACCGTCAAGCCGGCGCATTTCCTCGCGCGCCGGTTCGCGGCCAAGGAAGCCGCGGCTAAGGCGATGGGAACGGGTTTCAGGGATGGACTCTTCATGCGCCACATCGAGGTCACGCACGATTCGCGGGGTAAACCGCTGCTCGTGTTCGTCGGGCGCGCGGCGGCGTTTGTTAGCGAGAAAATGATCCACACCGCGCACCTGAGCGTGACGGATGAAGAGGATCACGCGGTGGCGTTCGTGACCCTGGAAGTCGGTTCTCGCTAATCAGCGTCCAAAGATCACGCCGACGCCGATACCGAAGTTCACGTTGGAGCCGTCGCGGCGCTCCTGTTCGACCGGCCAAAGATAGATCTCATCCGCGTGCAGCACCGGATACACGTACGGCGCTTCGCCGACCATGCCGTTGCGCGTGCCGGCGACGGTGCCGACCGCGCTGACCAGGCGCCCGTTGCGATAATCCGCCGCTTCGAGGTACCCCTGTCGTACCAGCAAAAAGCGGTGTTGCGGACTTGCGCGCAGGTCGGGGCGGCCGTCTTTGGCGAGGGGGTACCCGAGCACTTCGATCTCGGTCGCGTCCTTCAGGTTTTTCGTGTTCACGATAGCGCCGCCCCAGCCCACGCGTCGGCCGCGCGCCGCATCGACGTTGCTGAGTGCGCGATCGGGCGTTAGCGTCGGATCGACGCCGGCCATTTCGATCGGCGGCGTGCTCGCGCAGGCGGCGAGAAAAATGGCAAGGCAAAAAGTGGCAAAGCGCACGTCAAACCTCCGCTAGCGCCAATAGGGATAGAACGGGTAGGGTCCATACCACGGATACGGGTAGAGGCGGCCCGGCCAGAACGGGTCATAGAAAGGATCGTAAAATGGATCGCGATAGTACGCGGGGCGATCCACCGTTTGTTCCCACAGCTTGATCGTATCCGCTTTGACGACGACGTAGATATAAGGATACTCGCCGATGTGTCGCGTCAGCGCGCGTTCAATGGATCCCGCGACCGTGATCTGGCGGCCTTTGGCATAGACGGTGGGATCGAGAAAACCGTCGACGCGGGCGAGAAACCGCCCGAGACTTTCATCCCCGGCGCGCGGACGGCCATTCGAGTCGAGCGGGCGGGCCACGATGTCGAGCCACGTTTCATTCGAGCGGTTCTCCACCGCCGCGATTCGCCCGCCCCAACGAATGCGCTGCCCGACGTGAGCGGCTACGTCGCGCCGCGCTTCCGCGAGCGACAGATCGACCGGCGGTGCTTCCCGAATGGCCTCGGGCGTAGTTGTGGCGCACGCCGTCAAAAGCATCAGCAAGCACAAGAAAACGAGGAGTGCACGCATCGAAACAGTATAACCCCGAGCGAGAAACGATTGCTGATAGGGTAATCAGGGTTTCGCCGAATGATCACGAGAGAGGCGTAACCTGCCGCGTTTTGGCGTGATGTGCAAAAGCGACGCCGGCTTGCGATGCGATTCGCAAGCCGGTGGGTCGGCGACCGATGACAATGTGGCTCCC
>JAJPKH010000080.1 GCA_021323795.1 Acidiferrobacteraceae bacterium
ACCCGGGTTTCGGCGAGCGCGACGGCCGACGGCGGCCTTAGAGCGGCGCTGCGCGAAGCGTTCGCCAACCCGAGTTATCTGCTACTGCATGCCGGCTTTTTCACGTGCGGCTTCCACATCGCATTCCTCGTCACGCACTTGCCGGGCGAGATACAGCTTTGCGGGTTACCGACGGAGGTCGCCGGCTGGACGCTGTCCATCATCGGGCTCGCGAACATCGTCGGCAGTCTCCTCGCCGGCTGGAGCTTGCAATATTACCGCGGCAAGCACGTTTTGTTCGTGATGTACGGCTCGCGCAGCCTCTGGATCATCCTCTACCTGCTCGCGCCGAAAACGGCGCTCACCTTCTACCTCTTCGCCGTGGGGCTCGGTTTGAGCTGGCTCGCGACGGTGCCGCCCACGGCGGGCGTTGTCGGCAAACTTTTCGGTACGCGTTATCTCGCGACGCTGTTCGGTCTCACGCTGCTATCGCATCAGACCGGCGCTTTCTTCGGTGCCTGGCTCGGCGGCCTCACTGTCACCGCCTTCGGTAACTACAACTGGATGTGGTACGCCGATATCACGCTCGCCGGGTTGGCGGCCGTGCTGAACCTGCCCATCCGCGAGGCGCCCGTCGTGCGCGCACTGAAGCCCGCGTAAGCGCAACCGCGCGCGAACAACGGCACTGGAGACGATAAAATGCCATTGGTTCGCATATCGCTGATGAAAGGCAAACCGGAAGGTTTCGGGAAAAAGGTCGGAGCCGTCGTCTATCGGGCGATGGCCGATACTATCAACGTGCCCGCGAAAGATAATTTCCAGATCATTACCGAGCACGACAGCAACGGCTTGATCTACGATCCGAGCTATCTCGATATCCCGCGCAGCGACGGGATTGTTTTCATACAAATCACCCTGAACGAAGGGCGCAGCGTGGAGGCGAAAAAGGCGCTCTATAGAACCGTCGCCGAGCGGCTGCACGCCGAGCTTGGCGTCCGCGTCGCGGACGTTTTTGTCAACCTCGTTGAAGTCAAAAAGGAAAACTGGTCTTTCGGCAACGGCATCGCGCAGTACGCGCAATAAAGCCGGCGCAAGACGCTGCGGATTGGGCCACTGCTGGCGGCAGCGGCGCGGAAACGGCCGGCACGGTCGGCGTCGGGCGCGGCCGCGGTCGATTTCGATGGGCGGCGGAAACGACGCTGTATATACTGGCTCGCGAAGCGGGCATAACGCTTCCGTAATGCCTGTCCTTCATCCTTCGTCGATCCATAGCGCAGGGAGAGCCACTACATGAAAGTCAGGATCTACCACAACGGCGATGATGTGTTCATCGCCTGGAAACCGAAGGGATTCATTCCCGGCTGTCGCGGTTTCGCGCTGCTGCGGCGGCGCAACGGCGTCGAAGAGGTCGTCAGCACCTGGGTGGGATTCGCGGGCGAGAAGCACAAGGAAGGCGAGCGGCGGGCATCGACCAATTGGCCGATCCAGAAGTACCAATGGACCGATTACATGGCCCACCCCGGCGACAAGGTGCAATACCGCGTGCTGCCGATGGTCGGCCCGGACAAGAACAATCTGCATCCCGACGCGGCCGCGGCCAGCCACTGGACCGAGGAGATCGCGCTCACGCGCGAGTTCGCGCCGAACATCGAGGCGTATTTCAACCGCGGCATCGTGGCGGCGCAGTGGGTGTCGCGGCGGCTCGGGGTCACCGACGGCGATTTAAAAACGCAGAAACTGCGCACGGTCATCGAAACGCCGGGCGATCGTTTCCGCAACTACTTGTTCGGACCGCTCGGCACGCGCCTTTTCGAGCTGATGGCCGACGCCGCCGACGACAAGCGCGAAATCTACGCCGCGCTTTACGAATTGGATGATGAACAATTGGAGACCGCGCTCGCGCAGTGCGGTCCGCGCGCCCATGTGGTGCTGGCGAACGGTAGCGTGAAAAAGAAAGGCGACGACCAGAACAAAGACGCGCGCGACCGGCTCAAAGGCAAGATCGACCTGCACGACCGGATGATTTCGCCGCGCGCGCTCGGTCACAACAAGTTCCTGGTGATTTGCGACGCGCAGAAAAAACCGCGCTGGGTCTGGACCGGCAGTCAAAATTGGACCAAGACCGGGTTATGCACCCAGGCGAACAACTCCGTGCTGATCGACGACGGCGAGCTGGCGAGGCAGTATCGCGACCAATGGGAGTTGCTGAAAAACGCCGGCGCCGCGACGCCCGCGAGCCTCAAAGAAAGCAACAGCAAACGGCGCGACGCCGATGTCGGTTCAACGCCGGTGCATTTGTGGTTCACGCCGACCGTTGGGCAGGTGGACCTCGCCGAAGCACGCAAGATTATAAGCGGAGCGCAGCGGGCCATTCTGTTCTTGATGTTCAACCCGGGCCCGAAAGACAGCCTGCTCAACGAAATCATCGACACGGCGCGCGCGGGAAGCGCGGGGAAGCGCTTGTACATCCGCGGCGCAATCAACCAGGACCCAAGCACGACCGCCAATCCCGTGCAACTGTTCGACTCGGAGAATTCCGTAAAGGCGGATTTCGAGGTGGTGCTGCCCGCAAATATCGACACGCCGACGGCTTGGTTCCGCCGGGAGATGCTGAAGCTGCCGGGCACGTTCGCGATGGTGCACAGCAAGGTCGTGCTGGTTGACCCGTTCAGCGCTCACCCGGTTCTGCTCACGGGTTCGCACAATCTCGGGCCGAAGGCGAGCGGCACGAACGACGAAAACCTTCTCGTGATTCGCAACGCGCCCGGCCTGGCGGCCGCCTACGCCACGAACATTATGGCGATCTACAATCAATATCGCTGGCGTTTTCGGCGCCATACGCAAACCAAGACAAAACGCTGGAACGGCCTCGAAGACGGAGACGGTTGGCAGAAGGGCTATTTAAAAGCCGACAGTGCAGCGCTGCGGGAAATCGATTTTTGGGTCGGGGATTAGTCGGCCTATCGCGCTCGCCGGGTTGGCGGCCGTGCGGGACCTGCTCATCCGCGAGGCGCCCGTCGCTCGTGTTCTTAAGGCGGCGCAGGCACACAACGGCTGCTGTGGGCGGACCGAGAACTCGGTTCGATCTGGCCGGCGACTCCTTCCGGCTATTTCTTTATTTATTGTTTGTCTGTCTCGGCCGTAAACGCTTGATGGTCGCGCACGTCTTCGCTTCCTCCTCCCGCGCGGATAGCCGACTTGCGGTCGAAGGACGCGGTATTCCGGGTTAAGCGCCGCATGCCGTCGCGCCCGACTCGAGTGACGCCGAACCGTAACCCACCGTCTTCCAGCCGCGCACTCGCGCAGCTGGCCGACCTGTCCCCGGCTTATTTCGGCATGGTCATGGCGACGGGAATCGTCTCTCTCGCCGCCCATCTGCTCGCGTACCCGGGCATCGCGCGAGCGCTCTTGTGGCTCAACATCGCCATCTACGGCGTGCTCTGGCTCCTGACCGTGTGGCGCCTGGTGCGCTTCCCGCGCCGCTTTTTCGGCGACATGGTCGATCATCTGCGCGGCCCCGGGTTCTTCACAATGGTGGCGGGATCGGGCGTCCTGGGGAGCCAGTTCGTGGTCCTTATGAACAATTATCACGCGGGCACCGTGCTCTGGGTCCTCGCGGTCGTGCTGTGGATCGCCCTGACTTATGCGATCTTCGCCGCCTTCACGATCAAAGCGCACAAGCCGACTCTCGATCAGGGCATCAGCGGCGGCTGGCTGCTCGCCGTGGTGGCGACGCAGTCGATCGCGGTGCTGAGCGCGCTGCTCGCCGCGCACGCGGATCGGCCCTACAAGCTCGAGCTCAACTTTTTCGCGCTCTCGATGTGGCTGTGGGGCGGCATGCTCTACATCTGGATGATGTCGCTCATTTTCTACCGCTATACCTTCTTCCGGTTTGCTCCCGGCGATCTCGCGCCGCCCTACTGGATCAACATGGGCGCGATGGCGATATCCACCCTCGCCGGATCGTTGCTCATCCTCAACGCGCCCGACGCACCGTTCCTGCTTTCGCTCCAGCCCTTCCTGAAAGGATTCACGGTGTTTTACTGGGCGACGGGGACGTGGTGGATTCCGATGCTCGTGGTGCTCGCCCTATGGCGCTACGTCGCCAAGCGCTTCCCGATGAAATACGACCCGCTCTACTGGGGCGCGGTGTTTCCGCTCGGCATGTATGCGGCGGGCACGCACGAGATGATCGGCGCGATGCGCGTCGATTTCCTCGGCTTCCTGCCTCGAGCTTTTCTTTACATCGCGCTCATCGCGTGGGCGGCGGCCTTTGCCGGTCTTGTTCTCGATCTGGGGCACCGCTTGAAAGATCCGACGTTGGAGCGGTAAAAATCTAGGCAACTCGTCTTCCGCTCGAAGCGATCAGCGCCTTCAACTCCGGAATGCACGAACCGCAACTCGTCCCGGCGCGCAATTTCACTCCGATCGCTTCCGGCGTCGACAGTCCATCGCGTCGAATCGCATTGATCAGGCGATCGCGGCCGATGCCGAAACAACTGCACACGATCGGTCCCTCCGCGACGGTAGCGAGCGGCGCGCGGCCGGAGAGCAGGCTCAGCCGCTCCTCCGTGCGCAGCGGCTCAGCGGCGAACAACGCTTGCAGCCACGCGCGCGCCGGCAGCTCGTGCGTCGGTGCGACGAACAGGCAGCCGCGCAAGCGTCCGTCGTCGATGCACGCCGCGCGGTAGCGGCCGCCCTTCGCGTCTTCGAATTCGAGCCACTCGCCGTGCGATCCAAGCCACGCCCGCGCCTGCGCCGGCCAGGAGGTGAAGGGCGTATCACCGGCCAGCTCGTAGCGCCAATGTGCTTCGCCTTTCACTTGCACCTGATAGTCGGCGTCGAAGACGCCCGGATGTCGCGTGAGAAGAAAGCCGTGCCACGCGGGCGCGTACGCGTCGATCCGCACCGGCGTGTGCTTGAACTCCGGCTGGCCGGAGATCGGGTCCGTCGCCGGATTCACCAAGGCACCGGCGCGCGCGCGGCGCGCGAGCGCATCGCTCCAATGAATCGGCACGAACACGGAGCCGGGACGCTGATCGCGGCTCAGTTGCACGCGCGCGATCATCTCTCCGAACGCCGACGTCAGCCGCGCCAGCGCGCCCTCCACGACTCCGTAGGCGCGTGCGTCGTCCGGATGAATCTCGACGTAAGGCTCGCTGACGTGCAGCAGAAGCCGCGCCGACTGCGCGGTGCGTGTCATGGTGTGCCATTGATCGCGCACGCGACCGGTATTGAGCGCCAGCGGATATTCCGCGCCCGGCAAATTGGCCGGTTCGCGCGGCGTGATCGGCAGCATGCGCGCCTTGCCGGAGGAGTGAAAGAAACGCCGGTCCGTGAAAAGCCGTGCGGTTCCGCGCCGTGCGCTCCGCGTCACCGGCCACTGGACCGGCGCCAGCGCCTCGTACTCGGCGTCCGTAAGGTCGGCCAGAGCGCGAATATCGAACGCCCGCGTTCCCGCGTTTTCGAAACCCGACAACGCCGCATGTTCGCGGAAAATATCCGCCGGCGTTTCATAAGAAAATTGCGCGCCGAAGCCCAGCCGCCGCGCCACCTGGGTGACGATCCACCAATCCGGCCGCGCTTCGCCGGGGGCTTCGAGGAAAGCGCGCTGGCGCGAAATGCGCCGCTCGGAATTCGTTACCGTCCCGTCCTTTTCGCCCCAGGCGGCGGCGGGCAGCAGAATGTGCGCGCACGCCGTGGTGTCGGTATGACGCACGCAATCCGAAACGATGACGAGCTCGCAGCGCTTGAGCGCCGCGCGGAAGCGGTCGGCGTCCGGCAGGCTCACCGCCGGGTTCGTCGCCATGATCCACACCGCCTTGATCTCGCCCCGTTCGATGGCGGCGAACATATCGACGGCCTTGAGCCCGGGTTTGCGCGCGACATTCGTCGTTCCCCAGAAGCGCGCGACGCGATCGACGGCCTCGGGCGCGAAGTCCATGTGGGCCGCGAGTTGCGTCGCGAGACCGCCGACTTCGCGCCCGCCCATGGCGTTCGGCTGACCCGTGATGGAAAAAGGTCCGGCGCCGGGTTGGCCGATGCGGCCGGTCGCGAGATGGCAATTGATGATGCCGTTGACGCGATCGGTGCCGCTCGCCGATTGGTTGATGCCTTGGGAGTAAAGCGTCACGACGCGCTCGGTGTGCGCGAACCAGTGATAGAACCGCGCGATGTCCTGCTCGCTCAGACCGCAGGCGTGCGCGACGGCGGGGACGGACGGGGCCGTGGCGCGCGCCGCGGCCGATGCCGCCGCGAATCCTTCGACGTGCATTTCGAGAAATTCGAGATCGAGCCGATCGGATGCCCGGAGGTAATTGAGCAGACCGTTGAACAATATCGCATCCGTGCCGGGCGCGAGCGCGAGATGCAGATCGCTCAGCTCGCTCGTCGCGGTACGGCGCGGATCGATGGTGACGACTTTCAATTCCGGCCGGCCTTCCTTCGCGCGTTGCAGGCGGCGAAACAGCACGGGATGGCACCACGCCGCGTTGGAGCCGACCACCACGACGAGATCCGCCTGCTCCAGATCTTCGTAGGAACAAGGAACGGCGTCCGCGCCGAACGCGCGCTGCTGCCCGGCGACCGCGGACGCCATGCACAAGCGCGAATTGGTGTCGATGTTCGCCGACCCGAGGAATCCCTTCATCAGTTTGTTGGCGACGTAATAGTCCTCCGTCAGGAGTTGGCCCGATACGTAAAACGCCAGGGCGTCGGGCCCGCGTGCGTCGCGCACGCGCGCTAAACCGGCGGCGACGGCGTCGAGCGCCGCATCCCACGAGACGCGTGCACCCCGGATTTCCGGATGCAACAGGCGGCCGTCGGGCCCGAGCGTCTCGGCGAGCGCCGCGCCTTTGGAGCAGAGCCAACCGGCGTTGGCGGGATGGATGGGATCGCCGGCGACGGTAATGGCGGCGTCCGGCGCGCGCGTTACGCGCAGACCGCAGCCCACTCCGCAGTACGGACATGTCGTCGCGACGTTCACGGATCAAACGCCAACGGCGGCGGCGGCGACGTTCGGCTCGAGCGCAAGCTTCAACCAAACGACGCCCGCCTCCACCCGCACCGGGAAGCTCGGGGTACATCCCACGTCGGGCGCGACGGCGCGGCCGTTCTTGAGCTCGACGACCCAATCGTGCAAGGGACACGCGACGCGCGTGCCGAAGACCATGCCCTGCGACAACGGCCCGCCCTTATGCGGACAACGATCGGCGAGCGCAAACACCTGGTCGTCCGCGGTGCGAAACACCGCGATATTGCCGAACAAGGTGCAGACCACGCGCGCGCCGAGCCGCGGGATGCCGGCGAGTTCGCCGACCTTGATCCAAGTTTCGCGCACCGCCGCGGTTTCCGACATTTTCACCTCAGGAAGCGAGAATCGCGCTGAACTCGTCCTGGTCGAAACCCGCCGCGCGCTCCGCCCACGGATCGACTTGCGCCTCGCGCTGCGACGCCGCGAAGCGCGCCGCGAGCGCTTTGCGCCCGTCCGTGTCTTCGACCACGCGGCGCTTCACATAAGCAAGTCCGACGCGCTCGATCCACGGCGCGGTGCGTTCGAGGTAGCGCGCTTCCTCGCGATAGAGCTGCATGAACGCCGCGCAGTACTCGAGCACTTCCTCCATCGTGCGGACCTTGCACAACAAGTCGGTGACGCGCACTTTGACGCCGCCGTTTCCGCCGACGTGCAGCTCCCACCCGGAATCGACCGCGACCACGCCGAAGTCCTTGATCGTCGCCTCGGCGCAATTGCGCGGACAGCCCGACACCGCCATCTTCACCTTGTGCGGCGTCCACGCGCCCCAGGTCATTTTTTCCATCTTGATACCCATGGTCGTCGAATCCTGCGTGCCGAAGCGGCACCATTCGGAGCCGACACACGTCTTCACCGTGCGCAAGGCCTTGCCGTAGGCGTGGCCGGAAACCAATCCCGCCCGGCCGAGATCGCGCCACACGTGGGGCAAATCCGCTTTCTTCACGCCGAGCAGATCGATGCGTTGCCCACCGGTGATCTTCACCGTCGGCACCTGGTAACGCTCGGCGACTTCCGCGATGGCGCGCAGCTCCGCCGGCGTCGTAACGCCGCCCCAAATGCGCGGCACGACCGAGTAGGTGCCGTCTTTTTGAATATTCGCGTGGGCGCGTTCGTTGATGAAACGCGAGCGGCTGTCATCGACGTACTCGCCGGGCCAGGCGCAGACCAGATAGTAATTGAGCGCCGGCCGGCACTTTTGGCAGCCGTCCGGCGTCTTCCATTCGAGAAACTGCCGCACCGCCGCCATGCTCTTCAACTGATTCGCCCGGATCGCCTGACGCACTTCGTCGTGCGTGTAGTCGGTGCAGGGACACAGCGGTTTCTTCTTTTGCGTCGGCGACGCATCGCCGACCGTCGACGCGAGAATCTGTTCGACCAGCCCCGTGCACGAGCCGCAGGAGCTCGACGCTTTCGTGTGCGCGCGGACTTCCTCGAGGCTGAAGAGGCCCTGCTCGACGATGGCGCGCACGATCGCGCCCTTGCAGACGCCGTTACAGCCGCAGATTTCCGCCTCGTCGGGAAGCGCGGCGACCTTGCTCGCTGCGCCGTGACCCGAATCGCCGACATGCGCCTGCCCGAAGAGGAGTTGCTCGCGCAATTCCGACACGTCGGTGCCTTCGCGGAGCAATTGAAAATACCACGGCCCATCGACGGTATCGCCGACCAGAACGCTTCCGCGAATGCGGTTGTCGCGCAGCACCAGCTTCTTGTACACGCCGCGCGCGGCGTCCTGGAACACCAGCGACTCGGCTTGCGCGTCGTCTTGGAAATCGCCGGCGGAATAGACCTCGATGCCCGTCACCTTGAGCTTGGTCGCCGCGAGCGAACCTTCGTAGCGCGCCGAGCCGGCGCGCGCGAGATGATTGGCACAGACCTTGGCCTGCTCGAATAAAGGCGCGACCAAACCATAAGTGGCGCCGCGGTGCTCGACGCATTCCCCGACCGCGTAGATCGAGGGGTCGAACGTCTGCAACGTATCGTTAACGACGACGCCGCGCTTGCAATAAAGGCCGGCGCTCTTCGCCAACTCGATATTGGGCTTGATACCGACCGACATGACCACGAGATCGGCCGGCAACTCGACGCCGTTGGTAAAGCGCACGGCGCGCACGCGCTGGTCGCCGAGAATCGCCGCCGTCTGGTGCTCGAGCAGGAAGCGCAAGCCGCGGCTCTCGAGCGCGCGCTGCAACAGTCCGGCCGCCGGTGCGTCCAGTTGGCGTTCCATGAGCGTCCCGAGCAGATGGACGACCGTCACGTCCATGCCGCGCTTGGCGAGGCCGTTCGCCGCTTCGAGGCCGAGCAAACCGCCGCCGATCACGACCGCATGGCGCCCGCCGTTGCCGGCGGTCGCGAGCATCCGCTCGACGTCGTCGATATCGCGGAACGTAACTACTCCCGCAAGCTCTTTGCCCGGCAGCGGCAGAATAATAGGCGTGGACCCGGTGGCGAGCAGCAGCCGGTCGTAACGTTCGCTGGTCCCATCCGCCGCGACCACGGTTTTTTTTCGCCGGTCGATGGTACGCACCATCTTTCCGGCGTGCAGCCGGATGTGGTGTTCGGCGTACCACGCGCGATCGTTTAATATGATGTCGTCGATGGTTTTCTCCCCCGCGAGCACGGGCGAGAGCAGGATGCGGTTGTAATTGCCGTGCGGCTCGGCGCCGAAGACGGTGATGTCGTACAGATCCGGCGCGAGCGCCAGCAGCTCTTCGACGGTACGCATGCCGGCCATGCCGTTGCCGACCACCACCAAACGGCGACGCGTCATCGCCAATCTCCCGCGCGCTCTTTGACCATCGCCGCTCGCGGCGGCCCCGCGCGCAAGCCGCGGCCTTCCGGCCGGTGTCCAGAAGCTTTCTCCGTCATCGCGCACTGTCTCCTTGTCGATAATGCGTGAATCATCAATGCCGGCCTCGAAGGGAAGGCCGCATTCATTGAACGCTTTAGCAATCGATGTGCCAGCCGTCCACGAACGGCGCAGGCGGAATTTCGTGGGAGAAATTTGCGGCCGATGATTCCTGCGCGAACCCCGATGAACCACTCGGGTGCAGACACGCGCGCCCGTGCATCGTTCGCGCGCATTTGCGCGCCCGAACGAGAGCGCGGCGCTATTCGCCGACGTGCAGTAACTGCCCGCGCACGCGCACGGAGCGGAAATAAAACAGGAACACCGCGATGCCGACGGCCAGGTAGATAACGTTGAGCGCCACGGCGTTGAGCAGGAGATCCATGCGCAGCACATGATCGAAGAGAACCGCGCGCATGCCCTCGAACACGTGGGTGGCCGGCAGCGACTTCGCGATCGGCTGCAGCCAACCCGGCAATACGCTAACCGGATAGAACACCGCGCTGATCGGCTGGAGAACGAAAATAGCCCCCCAAGCGAGGTTCTCCGCGCCGAGCCCGTAGCGCATGACGAGCGCCGAGGTCATGAGCCCGATCGCCCATCCCATCACGATAAGGTTGACGAAAAACGCCACCAACGGCAGCCCGAGCGTGGCGATCGAGTAATCGAAAACGCCGACCGCGACGAGCGCGGCGCCGCCGACGCCGATGAGCGTGCGGATCAGGCTCATCGTGAGCAGCGCCGCGATCAGCTCCCAGGGGCGCAGCGGCGTGACGAACAACTGGCCGAGATTGCGCGACCACATCTCCTCGAGGAACACCACGGCGACGCCGAGCTGCCCGCGAAACAGCACGTCCCACAGCAGGATCGCGGAGATGAGAACGCCGGTCGCCTGCGCCACCCACGAGCTGGTATTCATGAAAAACAGCGTAATGAATCCCCACAGGACCATCTGGACCGTGGGCCAGTAGATGAGCTCCAGCACCCGCGGCCACGACCCGCGCAGCAAATAGAGGTGGCGCAGCACCAGGGCGCCCACTCGGCGCGACGAACCGCGCAGCGAAACGGCGGCAACGCCGCTCACGTCGACGCCCGCTTGGCGCCCGCTCCGCGCGAGCGGCGGTCGCGCGCAATGTCGATGAACACCTCTTCCATGTTCTGTCTGCCATAGCGCTCGAGGAGCTCGTGCGGCGTGCCCCGATCGACGAGGCGCCCCGAGCGCAGCATGAGCACAAGATCGCACATGCGCTCGACCTCGGTCATATTGTGCGAGGCCAGGAGCAGCGTCGCGCCGGTGCGGTCGCGGTAGCTTTCGAGATAAGCGCGCACCCAATCGGCGGTATCGGGATCGAGCGAGGCGGTCGGCTCGTCGAGCAGCAGCAACTCCGGGTCGTTGAGCAGCGCCTTCGCGATCGTCACGCGCGTGCGTTGTCCGGCCGAGAGCGACCCGTAAGTGCGTCGCAGCAGCTCGCCGATATCGAGCGCGTCGGCCAAACGCCGGATCTGCGCCGCTACGTCGCGCACCCCGTAGAGCAATGCGTAGACGCGCAGGTTTTCCGCCACCGTCAGGCGCCTCGGCAGATCGACGTACGGGGAAGAGAAGTTGATGCGCGGAAGCACGCGATAACGATCGCGCACCATGTCCACGCCGAAGATCTCGATCAGCCCCTGGTCCGGCAGCAGCAGCCCGAGCAGCATGGCGAGCGTCGTGGTTTTGCCGGCGCCGTTTCCCCCGAGCAGCGCCGACGTGGTGCCGCGACCGACCTCGAAACTTACGTCGTCCACGGCAATGACGTCGTTGAAACGCTTGCTGACACCGCCGACCCGGATCGCGCTCTCGCTCACCGAGGAAGCGTAACCCAGCACCCAGAGATTGTCAGCGGCGATTCACCCGCGTCGGAACGTGTGTGTTAGATTATGCCGCCTCGAAAACGCACTTTTATAAGAAAGGAGTTTGCATGTACCAACGATTTGCATACGCGGCGGCCGTGGTCCTCTTCTGCACGTGGAGCTGGGCGGCGGGCGCCGCCGACACCACCATCACCTGGCACGGACATGCCGCCTTCGAAATCGTCACGCCGAACGGCAAGGTGCTGATGATCGATCCGTGGCTCAAGAATCCGGCGAATCCGATGGCGAAGAACGGCAAGGATCCGGTCGCGGCGGTGGCCAGGCTCGATTATATCTTGATCACGCACGGCCACTTCGATCACGTGGGCGACGCGGTCGCGCTCGCCAAGAAAACCAAGGCGCGCCTGGTGACCAACTTCGAGCTCGGCACCAATCTCGCCAAGCTGCACGGCTACCCGAAAGATCAGATGGGCTTCGACTCGCTCATGAATATCGGCGGCGAGATCACCATCGCCGACGGCGAAGTCGTGGTCGCGTTCGTGCCCGCGGTACATTCGAGCGGATTGAACGACCCCTTCGCCGGAGAAAAGGAGCCCGACATTGTCTACGGCGGGAACCCGGCCGGCATCGTGCTGCGTATCAAGAACGGACCGACGATCTATCACACGGGCGATACCGCTTTCTACAAGGATATGTCGCTCATCGGCGAACAGTACGCGCCCGACGTCGTGTTGGTGAACATCGGCGGGCACTTTGGCATGGAAGCCGACATGGCCGCGCGCGCGGCCAAGACGGTGCAGGCTAAAGTCGCGATTCCGCAGCACTACGGCACGTTCCCCGTGCTGGCGCCGGATGCCAAACGTTTTGCGGAAGAAGCGGAGAAAAAAGGCGTGGCCTACCGCATCATGCAGCCCGGCGGAAGCGTCACCTTCAAGGGCAACAAGATCGTCAAGAATTAGTGCGCGACAACGCTCGCGGGAGCAACCAGCGCCGGGGCTTTGATTACGTTCGGAACTGTCGAGCGCGTTATCGGTTAGCCACGAGCGGAGCTTTGCGAAAAGCAATCTCCGTTCCGTGGTTTTAGAGATAGCAGAGCGGAGTCCCGAGCGTAGCGAAGAATCGTTGCGAGGCCCGCGCAGACCGACCGCAGCAATCTAATTGAGATTGCTTTGTCGCACACCGCGCTCCTCGCAATGATACTTGCCCAGACCTTTCGAAGCGGAACGCCGCGAGCCCCTCGTCGCGCTTCCTTATGCAGAAGCCTCGAGTTTTTTCCACACGCAGCGCCCCCCGCTCTTCTTCTCGATCTCCTCGAGCCAGGCTTGATGCGCCGCGAGCTCTTCCGGGCTCGCCGAGATCACCACTAACGGAGCGCCGGCGCTGATACGCCGCAGCTCCTGCTCGACGATTGCCGCAGCCGCGGCGGCGGCCGTCACGGGGTTGCGGCCGTCGTCGAACAGAACCGCCTGGCCGCCGGTCATGGCCAGATATACGTCCGCGAGAATCTCAGCGTCGAGGAGCGCGCCGTGGAACGTGCGCTGCGAGTTATCGACGCCGTAGCGCCGGCAGAGCGAATCCAAGTCGTTCTTCTGCCCCGGATGCAGGCTGCGCGCGAGCGCGAGCGAATCGGTGATCGTGCAAAGTTGATCGACGCGCAGCGACGGCAACGCGCCGTCGGCGGATTTGCCCTCCTCGGCCATCCGGGTCAACTCGTAGTTGATGAACCCGACGTCGAAGGCGGCGTTATGGATGATCAACTCGGCGCCGCCCACGAATTCAAGAAAATCTTTCGCGACGTCGGCAAAGGTCGGCTTGTCGGCCAGGAATTCGTTGGTGATGCCGTGGACTTCGGTGGCCGCCGCGTCGATCTCGCGGTCGGGCTTGACGTACTGGTGATAGGTGTTGCCGGTGAACCGCCGGTTCACGACTTCCACGCAACCGATTTCGATGATGCGGTGACCCTCGGTGGGCTCGAGACCCGTCGTTTCCGTATCGAGCACGATTTGGCGCATCTACGCTCCCGTTTGAGTTGTTCGTCGCTATTAGTGGGCGCCAGTGTAATGAATTTGCGGCGCTTGGAAAGGCCCCTGGGTCATGCGTCGCGGAGCGCCTGTCGGACCCAAGGGTCGAGCGCCTCTCCGCGCCCGGTCGAGTAATAAATTACTCGTGCTTGGTTGACCCGCGGCAAGTGACTTTCGGGTGCGGTACCGGGAGGTACGAGTGTCGCGGGAGCGCGGGAGGCGCGAAGCGACCAAGCAAAGAAAAGTAGCCCGCCCCGGGTCAGCCGCCCAGAAGTGCAAATTAATACATCGACGAGTTGGCACATCGACCAAATCGCGCGGACCGCGCGATCCGCCCCCTCATGCCTGCATCTCATCGATCGCCCGATTCGCCAACGCATCGGCGCGCTCGTTTTCTTCGTGGCCGCTGTGTCCCTTGATCCAGTCCCATTGGATGCGGTGGCGCTCGACCGCCTTCTCCAATCGCTCCCACAGGTCTTGATTTTTCACCGGCTCCTTCGCCGCCGTCTTCCAGCCGCGCTTTTTCCACTGCGGCAACCATTCGGTGATGCCTTTGCGCAGATACTGCGAATCGGTGGTGAGCGTGATATCGCAGGGGCGCGTGAGCGCTTCGAGCGCGCGGATCGCGGCCATGAGCTCCATGCGATTGTTGGTGGTCGAACGCTCCGCGCCGTAGAGCTCCTTTTCCTTGTCGCCGTAGCGCAAGATCGCGCCCCATCCGCCCGGCCCTGGATTCCCGCGACACGCGCCGTCGGTGTAGATATGAACCCTACTCTCCATGCCGCTGGTAACGGCCCGTCGCCGAACCAATGACCGCCGGCTTCACACCCGCGAGCGCCGGCTGTTTGCGCGCCTTCCATTCGACCGGCAACGGCGTCATGCCGAATACTCGCTTCCTGGCGACGAGCAGATATACGGCCGCCATCAGCGGCCACCAGCGGTCACCCGCCTGCTCCATGAAAAAGAGCCGGTCCATGGCGCGCTCGCCGGAAACCGGCGGACGGTAGTACAGCATGCTGCCGTGCGTGCATTCGAAGTCGAGCAGCGCGAGCCAGTCCTTGACGCGCGCGAGCCGGAAAAAGTGCCCCGACCACGGCACCGCGCGCGGCCGGCGCGCGAGCGCCCGGCGCACGCCCCACAGGCTCATCGGATTGAAACCGAGAATGACGACGTGCCCCTCGGGGCGCAGCACGCGGCTCACTTCGCGCAACACCGGGTGCGGATCTTCGCTGAAGTCGAGCGTGTGCGGCAGTAGCGCGACATCGACACTGCGGGTCTCAATGGGCAACGCATGGGTTTGCGCACGCACGCACACGCTGCGCGAGCCCGTTAGCCGCTGCTCGACCGCACAGTGAGCGCGATGCCACGCCGTATCTTCTTCCGCCACGATACGTGTCGGGGCGACGCTTGCGTCGAGCAGATCGAGCTTGCCGATCCGGCCGAGCTGCAGAGCCACCGTTCCATAAAGGTTCGGAAGCACGGCGCGCAGTTTGTGCGCCTCGACGGCTTGCAGCGATCGCCCGAGCGGAGCGTCGAACCACTGGATGATCTGTAGCCGCGACGAAACCGGGGGCGAATCGTTGACGGCGGGCGGCGAGCCTTTCAGACTGCGCATCATGCCAACTGTTTTACACGCCCGCGCATTCAAGGACAACTATATCTGGATGGTCTGCAACGACGCGCGGACGCACGTGGTCGCCGTCGACCCCGGCGATGCGCGGCCGGTGCACGATTTTCTGCGGCACGAGCGCCTCGCGCTCGCCGCCATCTTGTGTACGCATCATCATGCGGACCACGTTGGAGGAGCGGCCGAGCTCGCCGGTGCCGATGCCATCCCGGTTTACGGGCCCGCGACCGAGGCCATCGGCGCCGTTACCCACCCGGCGCGCGAGGGCGATGTGCTTGCGCTCCCGGCGGTGGGATTGACGCTGCGCGTGCTCGAAATACCGGGTCACACGCGTGGCCACATCGCCTATGAAGGCGGCGGATTCCTCTTCTGCGGCGACACGCTTTTTTCCGCCGGCTGCGGGCGCCTGTTCGAGGGGACGGCGGCGCAAATGCACCGCTCCCTGTCGCGCCTCGCGGCGCTGCCCGAAGCGACCGAAGTTTATTGCGGCCACGAATACACCCTCGCCAACTTGCGCTTTGCGCTCGCGGTGGAACCCGCGAACCGCGACGCACTGGCTTATCGGCAAGAAGCGCAGGCGCTGCAATCGCAGGATCGGCCGACGCTGCCCTCGACCATCGGCCGGGAGCGGCGAATCAACCCGTTCCTTCGTACCACCGAGCCCGGGGTCCGCAAAGCGGCGGAACAGCAGGCGGGACAACGCTTGGAGGACGACGTGGCGGTTTTCGCCGCGCTACGCCGATGGAAGGACAACTACCGCGGATAGACTGCCCAAAGCGACAAACGCAGATTGACGGTCCTGCCGCTTCTGCCTAGTATTCAGAAACATGGATCAGACAATAAGTAACAACCAAGTCCTAACCCTCTTTCTAGGCCTCGCGATCTCCGTCATCGTCGGCGGGTGCGCCGCTGTTCCCGCGCAAAAACCGGAGACGGCCGCGGCACTCGAGGCGCCCATCGCCAAAGCGACCGCACCGGCGCCGGCTCCAAGGCCCGAACCGGCTCAAACGCCGGCGAAAGCGCCGGCGGCCGCGCCGACCATGATTTACACCGACAACGGCGTGGTTCCCGCTCCCGACGCATCGAACAGCACGGACGTTGCCTCTGCCCCGGCATCGGATTCGGCGTCCGACGACGCGCCGGCGCAAGCTTTGCCGGAGAACAGCATCTGGACGCGCATCCGCGCCGGGTTACGCATGCCCAAGATGGACGAGGCCATCACCCGTCCGCACGAGCAGTGGTTCATCGAGAACGTCGAGTTCCGCGAAGCGATGTTCGAGCGCTCCAAGCTCTACCTCTACTACATCGTGGAAGAGGTCGAGAAGCGCGGCATGCCGATGGAAATTGCGCTGCTTCCCGCGGTCGAGAGCGCCTTCAAGCCTTACGCGTACTCGCGCGCGAAAGCGAGCGGACTGTGGCAGTTCATTCCTTCCACCGGCAAGCTCTACGGCCTCAAGACCAACTGGTGGTACGACGGTCGTCGCGACGTCATCGCGTCCACGCGGGCCGCGCTCGACTACCTGCAAAAACTGCACGACGATTTCGACGGCGACTGGCAGCTCGCGCTCGCCGCTTACAACGCCGGCGAAGGCCGCGTCGCCCGGGCGGTGGAATGGAATCGCCGCAAGGGGCTGCCGACCGATTTTATTCATTTGAAACAGCTCAAGGCCGAGACGAAGCACTACGTGCCGAAGCTGATGGCCGTGACGAACATGGTCCTGGATCCCGCCAAATTCGGCATTCAATTGCCCGACGTTCCGAATGAGCCGTATTTCACCACGGTCGAAACGGACTCGCAGGTCGATCTCGGCGTAATCGCGCGGCTGACCGGCATGGAGGTCGATCACCTGCATTTCATCAATCCGGGCTACACGCGCTGGGCGACCGATCCGAACGGACCGCACCACGTGCTGGTGCCGGTCGACAAGAAAGACGCCCTGCTCGCCGGCTTAAGCAACCTGCCGGAGAAAGAGCGCGTGCAATGGCTGCATCACGAGGTGCGCCGCGGCGAAACGGTTTACAGCATCGCGCGCCGTTATCAGCTGACGGTCGAAGCGGTCAAGGCCTCGAACAAAATGTCCACCACGCTGCGCGTCGGGCAGGACCTGCTGTTGCCGATCTCGGCGATGGCGAAATTCACGCCGCCGGCGGCGCCGGGAACCGCCAAGCCGGTTCGTGCCGCCGCGAAGATCGGCCAGCCGGTCATCCACAAAGTGCGCTCCGGCGAAACGCTCACCAGCATCGCGCGGCGCTACAACGTCATGGTTCATCAGCTGGCCGAGTGGAACGTCATGCAGCCGAACGAAATACTACGCCTCGGCCGCAAGTTGAAGATCTGGATCAACGACGGGCCGCAAGCCGGCCTGATAGACCCGACCGGCGCGATTTACCAAGCGCCGGTTCACGCCTAAGCCCTCCCATCTCGGCCGGAGACCGGTAGCGCCGTGCGCTCTGCCGGCAGCTCGATTTTCGGCACCGCTGCCAGCAGCGCCTGGGTATAAGAATGTTGCGGCCGTGTCAGCACCTCCTCGGCGCCGCCCTGCTCGACGATGCGTCCGCGATACATCACCGCCACTTCGTCCGCCAGATATTCGACCACGCCGAGGTTGTGTGTGATGAAGAGATACGTAAGGCCCAGCTCCTCCTGGAGGCGCCGCAACAGATTCAACACCTGCGCCTGAACCGAAACGTCCAGCGCGCTCGTCGGTTCGTCGCAGACGATCAGGCGCGGCTCCACGGCGAGCGCGCGCGCAATGCTGATGCGCTGGCGCTGGCCGCCGGAAAATTCGTGCGGATAGCGATGGCGTGCGCTCGCCGGCAGGCCGACCTGCGCGAGCAGCTCCGCGGCGCGCTTGGAACGCGCGCGCGCGTCGCCGAGCAGGCGCTGCGCGCGCATCCCCTCTTCCAGGATCTCTCCCACCTGCATGCGCGGGTCGAGCGAGGAATACGGATCCTGGAAAATCACCTGGAACTGCCGCCGCAGCGGGCGCAGCTCGCGCTCGCTGAGCCGAGTCAGCGCCTGGCCGTCGAACAGGACCTCGCCCGCGGTCGGGCGGATCAGTTGCAGGATGCCCTTGCCGACGGTCGTCTTCCCGCTCCCCGATTCTCCCACCAGCGCGAGCGTGCGGCCCGCGGGGACGCTGAACGACACCTCGTCGACCGCCCGCACGTAATCGACGACGCGCTGGAGCAATCCGCGCTGGACCGGAAAGTACACCTTGAGGTTTTTGACTTCGAGCAAGCCGCGCGACCGTTCCGGCGTCGCGCGTCGAGCCGTGCCTTCGCTCGCGACGGCGTTCGCCAAAGATCCGGGCTCTCTTGCGGCCCGATCGGCCGGCGGGTCGTATAAATGGCAACGGACTCCTTTATCGGCGCCCTCGAGCCAGCGCGGCACCTCGGCACGACAACGGTCCCAGGCAAAATCGCAGCGCTCTAAGAACCGGCAGCCGCGGAACTCCTGGTCGAGCCGCGGTACCGCACCCGCGATGACGTCGAGCGACACGCCGCGCTTGAGGCGGTTGGGAAGCGAGCGGAACAGCTTCTGCGAATAAGGATGGCGCGGCTCCCGGAAGAACGCCGCGCGTGAAGCGAACTCGACGATCTGTCCCGCGTACATCACCGCGACCTGGTCGGCCATTTCGGCGACGACCCCGAGGTCATGCGTGATGAGCAGGACCGCCGTTCCCGTTTGACGCTGCAGTTCCTTCAGGAGCTTCAATATTTGCGCCTGCGTCGTCACATCGAGCGCGGTGGTCGGTTCATCGGCGATCAGCAGTTCGGGTTCAGCGGCCAGCGCCATGGCGATCATGACGCGCTGCTTCATTCCTCCCGAGAGCTGGTGGGGATAGGCGTCGTACCGCTCCGGCGCCTGCGGAATGCCGACCGATTCGAGCAGCTCGATGACGCGCCGGCGCGCCGCGCGCTCATCCGCAACATCCGGCAGCGCTTCGCGGATTTGCAGCCCGACGGTCAACACCGGGTTGAGCGAGGTTTGCGGCTCCTGGAAAATGGTCGCCATGCGCCGCCCGCGCACGCGGCGCATGTCGCGCTCGGAAAGCGCGAGCACGTCCTGGTCGCCGAGCCAGACCTCGCCCGCGACGATGCGACCCGCCGGTTCCGGCACCAATTGAAGCAACGACAGCGCCGTGATCGATTTGCCGCAGCCCGACTCGCCGAGCAGCGCCAGCGTTTCGCCGCGCCGGATGGCGAACGACACGCCGTCCACGGCGCGCACGGTTCCCTCCGGCGTGTCGAAATACGTCTTCAGGTTTTCCACGCGCAACACCGTATCGTTCCCGGCGCCGCGGCTGCGCGTTCCGCGCTCCATGCTCATCGCCTCAAGCGCGGATCGAACGCGTCGCGCACGGCGTCGGCAAACAGATTCGCCGCGAGCACGAGACCGAACATGAAGACAAACGCCGCCGCGAGGGTCCACCACACCATCGGCTCGCGCGCCATTTCCAGGCGCGCGCCGTTGATCATGTTGCCCCAGCTTTCCATGCTCGGATCGACGCCTACGCCCACGTAGGACAGCACCGCTTCGGCGAGCACGAGGCCGCTGAAATCGAGCACCACCGTGATCAGCACGACGTGCATGACGTTCGGAAAGAGGTGCCGCGTCATGATGCGCGCGCTGGTGACACCGAGTGCGCGCGCGGCGCCGATATAGTCGAGCTCGCGCAATTTGAGCGTCTCGCCGCGCAGCAGCCGGCAAAGACTGGTCCAGCTGGTCACGCCGAGAATGGCGCAAAGAAAGAGCAGGCGCGTGTCCGCGCGCACCACGACGTTGTCGAACGATTCCGGATGGGTCGCCATGTACACCTGCAGGCTCAGGATGGCGGCGGCGATGAGCAGCACGCCCGGGATCGAGCTGAGCGTGGTATAGGTGTATTGAATCACGTCGTCGATCCAGCCGCGAAAATAACCGGCGGCCACGCCGAATACCAGGGCGAACGGCAGCATCACGAGCGTCGTCAAAGTGCCGATGACCAAGCCCGTGCGCACGCTCTTCAGCGACTTGTACAGCACGTCGATGCCGACTTGGTCGGTGCCGAGGACATGGTAATACGGCGACAAATAGACGCCGCAGCTCAAGACCAACAGCAGCACCCCGGTCGTGGCCCAAATGGTGCGCCACGGAATACGCTCCCCGCCGCGGATGAAGCGCATGACGGCGGCGCGGTAATCGTCTCCCGGCAGGCGGCGCCAATAAACGAAGACGCCGAGCGCGAGCAACCATACCAGCACCGCCGTCCCGAGCGCGCGCGCCGTGCGTCGCCCGATGTCGCCCGCGCGCTCATCCGCGGTGGCAAGGTGCGCCCCGCCGTATTTGAGGCGCGGATAGGCGCGCTCGCGCGTACCGTCGGGCTTGTCCACCGTTTCCGACGTGAAGGCATGTATCGCGAACGGCGCGGAGTAGGTGCGCTCGGTGCGGGTGCGCAACGGCTGAAGCAAAGTGTCGAGCAAGCTCTTCACTTCCGCCGCGTATTGATCCTGTTTCGCCAACCGCTCCCGGTAGTGCACGGAGTCGAGCAAACCGATGGCGACATAGGCGAGCAGCACCACCAGCGCCCCCATGGCGAGCGGGCGGCGCGCCACCTGACTCCAGGGCGCGCGCAAATGCTCGTGCCGAACGGCGTAGACGACAAAGACGGAGACGACGGCGAGCAGCACGTAGATCAGCGCATCGGTCCACAAGAAGACGAATTGGATCGGCATCGGCGACCTCAGCTCAGCCGCACTCGCGGATCGACCAGCGTGTAGCTGAAATCCGTCAGAATCAGCCCGACGATGTAGAGCACCGACCCGAGGAAGACCATCGCCCGCACGATGGCGAAATCCTGCGAATTGATGGCGTCGATCGTGTAGCTGCCGAGGCCCGGAATGCCGAAAAAGGACTCCATGATCAGGCTGCCGATGAAGAGCAACGGGATCACGACGACGACGCCGGTGAGAATCGGGATCAGGGCGTTTTTAAGCACGTGCCGGAACAGCACGCGCGCTTCCGACAGCCCTTTCGCGCGCGCGGTACGCACGTAATCCTTGCCGATCTCCTCGAGGAAAAACGTGCGATAGAGCCGCGTGTTTCCGCCGATACCGCTCACGACGCCGATCACGACCGGCAGCACGATGAACTTGAAAGCGTCGACTCCGCCGCCGTAGCCGGAGATCGGGACGAGGTGCAGCAGCTTGCTCGCGAGATACTGCCCGCCGATGACGTAAAACAGCGCGGACACCGACATCAATATCACGCAGACGACGACCCCGACGGTGTCCAGGTACATGCCGCGAAAGAACGCCAAGATCAGCGCGAAGGTGACGTACGCCAGCACGCCGACCAGGAAGGTGGGAAGCGCGATCGCGAGACTCGGCCACATGCGCTGGCGGATGTCATAGCCGATGTCGCGGCCTTCATCGGAGCGCCCGAAGTCGAACGCGAACAGCCGCAGCGAATGCCGATAAAAAATCGTGTCGGTCACGCGCTGCAGGCCGGCGGCCTTGTCGTTGTACACGAGCGGTTTGTCGTAGCCGCGCTCGGCCTTCCACTGCGCGATCGCTTCCGGCGTCACGCGCTTCACGCCGAGCTGGATCCGCGCCATGTCATCCGGACTGTTCACGAAGAAAAAGAGCGCGAAGGTGAGCAGGTTCACTCCCAGCAGGATGGGAACGGCATAGAGCAAGCGGCGTATCAGGTAAGCGAGCATTTGTCCTTATCCGTTCGGCTGTCGCTGGCTGCGTAATTCGCGGCGCCGGTACGAGACCACGGCCGGCATGACGCCGGCGACGAGCAACGCCATGACGGCGGCGATCGGCCAAACCACCGGGCGGTTCCACGCCTCGCGCGCCACGGCGCGCCGCTGCGGGTCGATGCGCATGTACTTGAGCGTATTGTTGGCGATGTTGTTCGGCTTGACGTTGCTCACCCACGCATGCTGGAGCGAAAACTGCATCGGGTGCAGGCCCCACGCCCAGGGGGCGTCGCGGCGGGCGATATCGACCATTTGATCGATGACCCGCTGGCGCTCGGGGCCGTTATCCATATTGCGCATGCGCTCGAACAAACGGTCGAATTCCGGGTTGTCGTAATTGGCGGCATTCTCGCCCTCGCCGCCGACCTTCTTGTTCGGGCCGTACAAAAGAAACAGGAAATTCTCCGGATCCGGGTAATCGGCGTTCCAGCCCCACTCGAAGAGCTGCGCATCGCCCTTGCGCATTTTTTCCTGGAAGCGATTGTAGTCGGTCGCGCGCACGACGAGCTGGACGTTGAGCTTCTGCAATTGCTTGCGCAGCCAGTCGAGCCGCGCTTTTTGCTCGGGGCCGGTCGCGGCGGTATCGAAGTAAAGCAGCAGCGGTCGGCCGGTCGCATCCTGTCCATTCGCATAGCCCGCCTCCGCGAGCAACCGCTGCGCCGCTTCGATCGGCTTGCGCTCGGCTCTACCGTTCGCCCAATCGTAAACGTACGGATTCACCCCCGCCTGCCCCTCTTTGTAGCCGAAGATCCCGGGCGGGAGCGGCCCCTGCGCCGCGATGCCGCGTCCGTTGCGAAAGATGGCGATTTGCTCCTCCATGTCGATGGCGATCGAAATCGCCTGGCGCAGCTTGCGCGCGCGTTCGCCGTAGCCGCCGACCACGGAGTCGAGCATGTTGAATCCGAGATAGAACGTCGACGTTTGCACGCTCGTCAGCAGACTGATGCCCCTCGCCTTCATCTCGTCGCTCACCTCGGTGTCGCCGCTCCCGCCGACCCGTACCGCCTGGTCGAAGGACTCGTTCGGCACCGCGGAGCGGTCGTAATAGCCTTGCAGGAATTTGGTCCAGTACGGAATATTTTCTTTCTCGAGACTGAAGACGACCCTGTCGATGAAAGGCAGCGGCTGACCGGCGTCTTTCAGCAGTCCGGCCACCGCGTCGCCGGGCTCTCCGTCCGCCGGATAAAGCTCGCCGTGAAAATTCGGATTGCGCTCGAGCACCATCTGCCGGTTCGGATTATTCACCGTGAGCATGTACGGTCCGGTGCCTACCGGGTACCAATCGAGGGTAAGATTTTTCTGCGCCATGCCCGGTTGCGAGAAGAAACGGTCGGCTTCAGGCGGCATCGGCGCGAAAAACGGCATCGCCATCCAGTAAAGAAACTGCGGATACTTGCCGTGGATCTTCACGCGGAAGGTGTAGCGGTCCACCTCTTCGACCCCGGCAAGCGGAAAGCGCGTGAGATCGAGGTACGCGCCGTCCGCTCCGGCCGCCGCGAGCTTCCGCCACGCGGCCGCCAACGTGCGGGCGTAGTCCTTGAACCCCACGATATGATCCGCCATCACGCCGAGAATCGGCGAGTGGAGCGCCGGATGCGCGAGCCGCTTGATCTGGTAAATGTAATCGGCCGCCACCAGCTCGCGCGTGCCTTGTCGCGGAAAGTCGGCGATCGTGTTGAAACGCCGCACCGTCGCGGCATCGAGCGATTGGAACAGCGGTTGCCCGCGCTCGTCGCGCGCGAAGGCCGGGTGCGGCTGATAACGAATGCCCGGCCGCAGCTTGATCTCGTAAATGCTGTAAGCGATCGCGCCGGCGGGCGCGGTCGGCGGCAGCCGCCGGTTCGACTTGTCGAGATAAATCGGCCGGGGCACGGCCGTCGCCGTCAACGGCACGAGCGCATAGGGGCGGCGCAGGTAGTGGTACTGAAACGGCGGCTCGTACACCTGCGCGATAAACGCGTACTCATTCTCGGAATAAGAGCGCGCGGGGTCGAGGTGCTTCGGCCGCTCGTTGAAAGCGGCGTACAAAATATTCGCGGTGCGCTCGGCCTCCGGATACGGATTGTTCCAGGCGGCGGAGGCCGGCACGGTCAAACCTATCATGACGAGCACTAGCGCCAAGCGGGCGCGCCATTCCGATTTCGGCTCGCTCATCGTGCTCCAACGTTTTGGTAAGTCATGCGCTCCGCAAACACTATATCAGACCGCTTCCGCAAAACCGCACTCTCCACGACCCCTTTCGGCTCCGGTCGAATTTCGTTACTGTAGCGCCTTCCTGCGAAGCCGGCTGCTATTCGAGGAGAACGAAACCATATGGGATTCCTTACAGGCAAACGTGCGTTGATCGTCGGCGTGGCGAGCGAGCGCTCGATCGCATGGGGTATTGCCAAGGCAATGCATCGTGAAGGGGCGCTACTCGCCTTCACCTACCAGAACGACCGGTTGAAGGATCGCGTCGAGAAATACGCCGCGGAGCTCGGGTCGGATATCGCGCTTCCGTGCGACGTCGCCGCCGACGAGCCAATCGACGCGCTATTCGCGGAGCTCGGCAAGCGCTGGGACGGGCTCGATATCATCGTGCATGCCGTCGCTTACGCGCCGCGCGAGGAGCTCGAAGGCTCGTTCGTCGACGCCACCACCCGCGACGGCTTTCGCGTCGCCCACGAAATAAGCTCCTACAGCTTCATCGCCCTCGCCAAGGCGGGGCGCAAGCTCATGGAAGGCCGCAATGGCGCGCTCCTGACCCTCACTTACATCGGCTCGGTGCTCGCCGTGCCGAACTACAACGTCATGGGGCTCGCCAAGGCGAGCCTCGAGGCGAACGTGCGCTATCTCGCCGCCGATCTCGGGCCGCGCGGAATTCGCGTCAACGCCATTTCCGCCGGACCGATCAAGACGCTCGCCGCCTCCGGTATTTCCGACTTCCGCAAGCTTCTCGAGTACAACGAACGCCGCGCGCCGCTCGGCCGCGGGGTGACCATCGATGAAGTCGGCAACGTCGCGGCGTTCCTCTGCTCCGACCTCGCGTCGGCGATCACGGGGGAGATCACTTATGTGGACGCCGGGTTCAACGCCGTCGCGGTAGGACCGCGAGAAGTTTAGAGCTGGTCCGCATTGATCTTGACGTCCGCGGCCTTTCGCAGCCCCGCGCGATAACCGACGTAGTAATCGGCGCCGCGGCGTTGCGCCAGCTGACGCCGCACTTTTTCTTTGAGCGCCGCATCCGCCGTGGTCGGGTCGGCGTCTTTCACCGCCTCGAGCGCGTACACGGCGTAACCCTGCCTGCCGAGATCGACCTGCCCGACGGCCGGCTGATCCTTGGGCCGGGGCGCGGCGAATACGGCATCGACGAGACGTTTGTCCATTCCCGCGGTCTGCTCGCGCGTGATCGTTCTCGCGAGTTGCGCCGCGGTTCCACCGGCCCGCGCCAAGTCGTTCAATTTTCCGCCCTGCTCGAGCTGCTTGACCCATTCCTCGGCGGTGAGCCGCGCTTGATCGCGCGCGTGCTGCTCTTTCAGCGCGCGCTCGATGATCGGCCGAACTTCGGCGAGCGGTCGTATCACCGAGGGCTTATGCTCGAGGACATGCACCGCGGCGAGAGTTTCGGGGTTGAGCTCGATCGCTTCGCTATTGCGCGCCCGGCTCAAAACGTCGGGTTCAAACGCCGCCGCCGCGAAGCGCGGTTGGGCGGAAATCCCGGCGCCGCCGGTGCGCGTGAACCAATCGGTGGTTTGAATGGTAAGACCGAGCTCCTTGGCCACCGGCTGCAGGCCCTCCGAATGCTCGTACACCAGATTGCGGAAACGCTCGCCCAGCTCGAAGAAGCGCTCCTCACTCTTACGCCGGCGCACCTGCTCGATCAGTTCCTGCTTGGCCGATTCATACGAGCGGCGCTGTTCCGCCTGGTAGCCCGTCAACTTGGCCACGTGGTAGCCGAAGGCGGTACGGACCGGCGCCGTCACCTCGCCGGGCTTCAGCGCCTTCACGGCGTTCTCCAATTCCGGCGGCAATAAACCTGGCGTCACGTCACCGAGATCGCCGCCCTTCGCCGCTGATTCCTTGTCGTCCGAATACTTCTTCGCCAGAGCCGCGAAGTTGGCGCCGCCGCGAAGTTGCTTCGCGACGTCCTCCGCGCGCGCTCGCGCCGCCTTATCGGCGCCTTCATTGGCTCCCGGCGGCACGCTGATGAGAATATGACTTACCTTGCGCTTCTCCGGCGTAACGTAGCGCGCGGCGTCCGCGCTATATGCCTGGCGCAATTCCTCCTCGCTTGGCTGGATTTCTCGGCCCACATCGGTCGCCTTCAAGGTCACGTACTCCACGCGGACCGCTTCCGGTGAGCGGAACGATTCCTGGTTCGACTGGTAGTAGTCGGCGACTTCCTGCTCCGTCACGGTGACTTTGGGAAGGAAGGCATCCGGGTTTATGACCGCGTAGGACACGCGGCGCTCCTGCCTCAGCAGGCGTATCGTCGCCGCCAAGTCGGCGTCGGTCACGAAAGCGCTTTCGCTCAAACCCTGTTGTACCTGCGCCGTCACGCTGTCGCGCCGCAGGCGGGCCTCGAAGTCCGCCGGCCGCAGTCCTTGCCGGCGCAACAACGCCTCGTATATCGCCGGCTCGAAGCGGCCGTCGCGCTGAAAATACGGAATACCGTGAATCGTTTCCGCCAGGCGCGCGTCGCTCAAGCGATAGCCGGCGTCTTCGGCGTGGCTGGTCAACAGCGTCTGGTCGATCAAGCTTTCGACGACCATCTCCTTCAATGCGCGACTTTCGGCGCGGCGCGGATCGACGCTGCGCAGCTCTTCCAGGCGTTGGCGATACGCTTGCTGGCTGATTTCGACGCCGTTTACTTTCGCGACCGCGACGGAGCTGCCGCGCTCGAAGTACGAGCCGATGCCCCAGAGGATAAAAGGAATCGCGACGAACGCGAGAATAAGCGTGGCGATGATGCCCTGGGTCTTTTCGCGAATCTTGGCGAGCACGGAGAGTTACCCTGGAAGACGATATGAGTCGAGGAAAATCATTCGATAAAGACCGGGGCGAGGAAAACGGATCCTCGCCCCGCGTTATGGCGGAGCGGACGGGACTCGAACCCGCGACCCCCGGCGTGACAGGCCGGTATTCTAACCAACTGAACTACCGCTCCCGAATCGCGTCCCTTCTGCCGTCGAACGAGAGACGGCAGCATCTGGTGGGTGCTGAGGGGTTCGAACCCCCGACATTCGCCTTGTAAGGGCGACGCTCTACCGCTGAGCTAAGCACCCTAAGCAGCGCGTCCCTTCCCAGAGGTCGAAGGCACGCCCCACGAAGGGGCGCTAGTTTAAGGCATCCTTCAGGCCTTTGCCAGCTTTGAACTTGGTGTTCTTCGACGCGGCAATGGTGATCGGCTCGCCGGTGCGCGGATTGCGCCCGTTACGCTGGGCACGCTCGGCGACCGAAAAACTGCCGAAGCCGGTCAACATCACGGGCTCACCATTGCGCAGCGAATCCGCGATGGCGCCGAAGATGGCGTCGACGGCGCGCGATGCAGAGGCTTGGGTGAGATCGGCACTACGGGCGACTTGCTGGATGAGTTCGGCTTTATTCACGCTCTGTCCTCCGGAATAAGGATGGGTGAAACAGGTACCGAAACGCACACAGGAACACTGTGCGCCGTCCTTATAACAAGCAGCGGCGCGCACTGCAAGCACTGTTGCAACGGGAACGGCGCCGAGTCGCGATGCCGCGGCGGCGTCGAAAAACGGGGTGAATGCGCCGGTAGGCGGTTGACGACGACCGCGTCGGAAGCGAGCACGCAAAAGTCCCTCTCGGGACTTTTGCGCCGAGCAAAACTTCAGTGGGTCGTCACCACCGGATTGGCGGCTCCCGGTTGCTCTTCGGCCGTCTTCGTCTCCACCGGCTTCTCTTCGATGGGTTCCGGCAGGCGCTCAAGCGCGACCTCCAGCACCTGATCGATCCAGCGCACCGGCTTGATCTCGACACGGTCGCGAATGTTCTTCGGGATCTCGGCCAGATCCTTGCGGTTCTCCTCGGGAATCAGCACGACCTTCACGTTCCCTCGATGGGCGGCCAGCAGCTTTTCCTTCAGGCCGCCGATCGGCAACACCTCGCCGCGTAGCGTGATCTCGCCCGTCATCGCGACGTCCGCGCGCACCGGAATCTTCGTCAACGCGGACACCATGGCGATGCACATGGCGATGCCCGCGCTCGGCCCGTCTTTCGGCGTCGCACCTTCCGGGACGTGCACGTGGAAATCGTGCTTCTGGTAAAAATCCGCCGGGATGCCGAGCTTCGCGGCGCGCGCGCGCACCACGCTCATCGCCGCCTGGATCGACTCCTGCATGACGTCGCCGAGTTTTCCGGTGATCGTCAAGCGGCCTTTGCCGGGCACGATCACGGCTTCGATGGTCAGCAATTCGCCGCCGACCTCGGTCCACGCGAGCCCGGTGACCTGACCGACCTGGTTCGCCTCCTCGGCCACGCCGTAACGAAAGCGCTGCACACCGAGGTATTTCTCCAGGCGCTTCGGCGGCACCGTGGCCGACTTCTCATCCTTGTTGAGCAGCAAATCTTTGGCAACCTTGCGGCAGATCTTGGAGATCTCGCGCTCCAGGTTGCGTACGCCCGCCTCGCGCGTGTAGTACCGCACGATGTCGCGGATCGTCGCTTCGGGAAGCTCGAGCTCTTCCGCTTTCAGGCCGTTGTTCTTGAGCTGCTTCGGCACGAGGTAGCGCATGGCAATGTTGACCTTCTCGTCCTCGGTGTAGCCGGAGAGACGAATCACTTCCATGCGGTCGAGCAGCGGCGCCGGAATGTTGAGCGTGTTCGCCGTGGCGACAAACATGACGTCCGACAGATCGTAATCGACTTCCAGGTAATGATCGTTGAAGGCGTGGTTCTGCTCCGGGTCCAACACCTCGAGCAGCGCCGAGCTTGGATCGCCGCGGAAGTCCATCGCCATCTTGTCCACTTCATCGAGCATGAAGAGCGGATTGCGCACCTTCACCTTGGCCATGTTCTGGATCAGCTTGCCGGGCAGCGAACCGATGTAGGTGCGCCGATGGCCGCGGATCTCCGCCTCGTCGCGCACGCCGCCGAGCGACATGCGTACGAACTTGCGTCCGGTGGCGCGCGCGATCGACTGCCCGAGCGACGTCTTGCCGACGCCGGGCGGGCCGACCAGGCACAGAATCGGACCCTTCAGCTGATTCACGCGCTGCTGCACCGCGAGGTACTCGAGGATGCGCTCCTTCACTTTATCGAGGCCGTAGTGATCCTGTTCCAGGATCTCCTCCGCACGCTTGAGGTCCTTCTGGATCTTGGTGCGTTTCTTCCACGGCACGTTGACGAGCCAGTCGATGTAGTTGCGCACCACCGTCGCTTCCGCCGACATCGGCGACATCATCTTGAGCTTCTTCAGCTCCGACTCCGCTTTCTCGCGCGCCTCTTTCGGCATGCCGGCCTTGGCGATCTTGTTGGCGAGCTCCTCGGCCTCGTTCGGGCCTTCCTCGAGCTCGCCGAGCTCCTTCTGGATCGCCTTCATCTGCTCGTTCAGGTAGTACTCGCGCTGGCTCTTTTCCATCTGCCGCTTCACGCGCCCGCGGATGCGCTTCTCCACCTGAAGCAGATCGATCTCGGTCTCCATGACCGCGAGTATCCGCTCCAAGCGGTCGCGGACGCTTTGGATTTCGAGGATCTGCTGCTTCTCCTCGATCTTGAGCGACAAGTGCGCCGCGATGGTGTCGGCCAATCGGCTCGGATCATCGAT
>JAJPKH010000188.1 GCA_021323795.1 Acidiferrobacteraceae bacterium
GCGACGGGGAGCTATTATCCCGTCGCCATCCGCCTGCTCGGATACGCCGTCTTCGCCACCACCGTCGCCAGTGGCGGACATTACTTGTGGACGTGGGGCGTCATGAAGGAGATCGAACCGGTGCGGCGCGCGAGGCGACGTGAATAGGTCGCACGTCATCGCGCTCGACGTGCGGCGCTCGCGAGGACGGCGAAATCGGCGCGCCGCGCGCGGCCGAGCGTGACATGAGCGCACAACTTCCCCTCAATCTGCGACTGCGTGACGGTTCTTCCTTTGATAATTATTATCGGGGGAGAAACGAAGAAGCGGTGCGCTATCTGCGCGATCTTGTCGACGGACGCGCGACGCGCGCCCCGGCCGTGCTTTTCCTGTGGGGAGAAAGCGCGAGCGGTAAATCGCATCTGCTGCAGGCCGCGTGCCGTCTCGTGCAGGAGCGCGGCAACGTTCCGATTTATGTCCCTCTGGGCGAACCCGGTTTGCGCCCCGTTCTGCTGGAGGAAGCCGATGCGTCTTTCCTGATTTGCCTCGACGACGTACAGCAAGTCGCCGGCGATCCCGCTTGGGAGTCGGCGTTGTTCGCGCTTTACGAGTTGGCGCGTTCCACCGGGGCGAAACTGCTTGCTTCCGGAACTGCGCCACCGACGCGTCTCAACCTCGACATGCCCGAGCTCGCGTCGCGCCTCGCCTGGGGACCGGTGTATCAGCTACAGCCGCTCAGCGACGACGAGAAGCTCGAAGCCATTCGATTGCGCGCGCGTAACCGCGGTCTCGATGTTGCCCCCGATGTCGCGCGCTATATCCTGCGGCGTTATCCGCGCGATCTAAGCTCGCTGTTCACCTTGCTCGAGCGCATCGACACCGCGGCCTTGGCGAGTCAACGCCGCGTCACGATTCCGTTCCTGCGGGAGCTTGAAGGTTTCCACGGCGCCACCTGAACCGTGCATAGAGCGGCGCGGTGGCGACAAATATCAACGCAATGAAAATTTCGGCGACCGCATAAGCAAGCGCGGCGCCGTCGCCCGATTGGGCCGCGCTGTACGCCGTCGCGACGCCTTCGCAGAAGTAGAGTAAAACCAGAAGCGCCGCGAGTACGAACGCACGCGGACTGCCGCGCAGTAGACCGGGCAGGGGAATGAGCAGAGGCGGCGTTTTTATTATCAGCCAGAACGCGCGCGGTACCGGCGTCACGGGCGCCGCCCATGCTTCCCATCCGACGACCAGCGCCAACAACGCGACGTAGGCGCAGAGGGCGAGACGCTTGGTGAGACGTTCAACCGCGGCCGGCGGCATCAGCCTTGCGGGCGGCGCGCCTGTGCAAGCGCGAGCGCCGTTTCCGCGAGCCGCCGCCCCAAGGCGCGGCAGAGCTTCGCCTCGTCATCGCTCAGCGCGCGGTCGTTATTGACCCCGGCCACATGACTCGCGCCGTACGGCGTTCCACCGCTCGTCGTGCGCATCAGCTCCGCCTCCGTATAAGGCAACCCCGTGATCAGCATGCCGTGATGCAGCAGCGGCAGCATCATCGAGGTGAGCGTCGTTTCCTGCCCGCCGTGGAGGCTTGCGGTGGATGTGAAGACCGCGGCCGGCTTCCCCACCAAGGCGCCCGACAGCCAAAGCGGACTCGTGCCGTCGAGAAAGTATTTGAGCGGCGCCGCCATGTTGCCGAACCGCGTCGGGCTGCCGAGCGCGAGGCCGATACATTCGCGCAGGTCGTCGAGAGTGGCGTACGGCGGACCGTCGGCCGGAATCGCGGGCGCCGTCGCTTCGCTGAGCGGCGACACCTCCGGCACCGTTCGCACGCGCGCCTGGGCGCCGGCCCGCTCGATGCCGCGCGCGATTTGGCTCGCCATGTCGCGCAACGCGCCGTGCCGGCTGTAATAGAGCACGAGTATTTCGGGCATGTTGGCTTGGTCGGTGAACGAGGCGCTGCATTGTAGCGCCGCGGGCGGCGCGCGCCCACCGGTATGGAGCGGGCTTACGGCGTTCCGAAGTCGATCTGAAACGGCGAATCGACGTCGTAGGCAATCCGCTCGAAGCCGCCCGTAACTTCCAGCAGTTCTTTCGCGATGAGCCGATGCAGCCGAACGCCGTCATCCATATAAAGGACGCGTTTGGGGCGAAACACGTTGCGCGCGACGATGAGGGTTCGCGGCTGCTTGAGCGCGGGGATAGCGGGCAAGGATAGCGACAAAAGAAAATCGCTTTCGCGGCTCTCGTCCGTGACGAACTTCACGACCACGGGCGACGCGCCGGGCGCCAGCCGCTGCGTGCCTATCTCCACCACGGACGAATTGGCGCTCTTCACCCAGCGAATCGCGCCGATGGTCCAGCCGTTCGTTTCGCCGAAACGCGTGGCGACGAGATCGCCCACTTTAACGCGCCGGCGGAGCAACCCGTTTTTGCGCAGCGACATGCCGCCCGCGCTCTCGTCCCTGATGTCCCACGCTGAACGTTCGTACTCCGCCGAACGCGCCGTCTTGTCCTTGGCTTTGGCGAAAACGCCGATGTTCGTGCGTTGTGGAAAGGGGCCGAACAATTCTGCGCTCACCACGAACGTGCGCTCGCCGTTGAGTGCATAGGCGATGGCGTCGAGTCCAATCGCGACCTCGACTTTTCTATTCGGGCGCGAATCGCGCCGGAAACTACGTTTGGGGTTGATACCCCAGACATTGATAAGGCGCAGCAGCATGTCTTGCCCGCCGTTGCGGTAGAAATCGGCCGGCAGGTTGTTGCAAGGAGGCGCTTCCCCGTTCTGCAGGGACTTGAGCTGATGGTGTATGCGTCGCGCGAGCTCCACGGTATTGAGCAGGCAATAGCGTTCCGGCGGCTCGAGCACGGCGTCGTTGCTGTAGAGAATGCCGGCGCGGTCCGCTTCGACGTCGATCAGGAAATGGCAATTCGGCTCGAGCCGTGCGACGTTGCGATGCAACGTGGCGAGGTCGGCGTAGCACTCGAGATATTGATAAATCTTCATGATCATCCGCACCGGCAAGTGGTACGGATCGCCGAGATCGAGCAGCAGCGCGCGCTTGTAAGCCCCCGCGACGGTTCCCTTGCGCAGGCCCATGTTGAGCGCATCGTCGACCTCGAGGCCGGTTATACCCAGGCGTTCGGCTTGTAAGTAGAGCGTATGGATCTCGCGCCAAAGATTCGGGGGGCAGGGCGAGTAGGACAAGTACGAGGCGAGCAGTACTTCGGTCAGATGGAAAATGGCGCGCTGCAGCGGAAGGGCGACGGCGGCCATGGCGCGCGGGGTGGCGTAGGGCAGCTGCACACGCGCGAGCACGACGTACTTGTAGCCATACGCGAGCTCCATGTGAAAGTCGCGGTTCTGTTCCGCCGCGCTTTTGTGCTTGTCCGCGAGCGGGAGCGGGAGCCCGACGTACTGCTTCTGCAATTCCGTCACGATGTGCTGAACGGGCGCGCGATAAAGCTCCAGCAGTTCGAGCCGGGTGTCCGCGTCCAGGTCGATACGGTTGTAGGTTTTCAGCGTCGAGTAGAGCTTGCGCCCGCCCTCGGCCGGATTGAGCAGCGGCAGCGACGCGAGCCATTTCTCGACCTTGCCCGGATTCAGCTCGGCCTCGGCCAAAAGCCGGGTCGAGCGATCGGGCACCGAGAGATCTAGTGCCATGGTGTTAATTGTGGAGCCCCCCAATGAGGGAAATATAAGCAAGAACTGCGCCAAAAAACCGACGCTAGTGGGGTTTTAGCTGTCCGGTCAGGGCGGCCTGTTCCACGAGCCGGTCGAAATCGGCCGCCGTCATAAGGCCCCTCTCGGCCACGATTTCGCGCACCGGGCGGCCGGAGCGCTGGGATTCCTTTGCCACCTCGGCCGCCGCGGCATAGCCGATCGAGGTGTTGAGCAGAGTCGCGAGACCGACGCTTGCGTGGGCGTACTCCAGGCAACCGTCGCGATGGACGACCACGCCCTCGAGATTCTTTTCCGTCGCGGCGTCGACCGCGCGCGTCAGCCAGTCCATGGCATCGAACAGCGCCGACCCGAGCGCGGGCATCATTACGTTGAGCTCGAGCTGCCCGGCCTGGGCCATGTAGGCCACCGCGGCGTCCTGACCGAGCACCTGATAGCACACCTGATTCAACATCTCGAACATCACGGGATTTACCTTGCCCGGCATGATCGACGAGCCGGGTTGCACGGGCGGAAGCTCGATCTCCGCGAAGCCGGTGCGCGGGCCGGAGGCGAGGAGACGCATGTCGTTCGCGATCCGCGTGAGCTCGAGCGCCGCGAGCCGCACGCTGTGGGAGACGCGCTGCAGATCCGCCATCGACTGCATCTGTGCCGTGAGGTCGGCCGCGGGTCGAATCGGCTCGTTCAGCAGGCGCGCCAATTCTTCCGCGGCGCGCGCCGCGTAGTTCGGCGCGGTATTGAGTCCGGTGCCGACGGCCGAACCGCCGAGCCCGATTTCGCCGAGCGGCGCGCGATTGGAGGCAAGGTCGGCGGCGCAGCGGCGCAGCGTGAACGCGTACGCGGCGAATTCGCGGCCGATCGTCGTCGGCACCGCATCCTGCAAGTGCGTGCGCCCGCTCTTGATGGTCGTTGCTTCGCGCTCGGCGAGGCGCTCGTATTCCATGGCCATCCGTTCGAGCGCGGTCACGAGGCGCGGCAGCTTCGCGAGCACCGCGAGCCGTAGGGCGGTCGGAATCGTGTCGTTCGTGCTCTGGCTCATGTTCACGTGATCGTTCGGATGTACCGGGCGGTACTCCCCGCGCTTCGCGCCGAGGCTGACGTTGGCCAGATTCGCCAGAACTTCGTTGGTATTCATGTTGTGACTGGTGCCGGCGCCCGCTTGAAACCGGTCGACCACGAATTGATCGTGATGCTCGCCCGCGATAACTTTATCCGCGGCGTCGACGATCGCGGACGCGAGGCGCGCCTCGAGCCAGCCGCCGTCGCGATTCGCGACGGCCGCCGCCCGTTTGACGCGCACATGGGCGATAATGAAGTCGCGATCGGGCGGGCGCCCGGAGATGGGAAAGTTGGCGACGGCGCGCGCCGTTTGAATGCCGTACCAGGCGTCGGCCGGAACGGCCAACTCGCCGAGCGTGTCCTTCTCGATCCGGAATTTTTTATCCATGGCCGGCTCCAATTGAGACGGGATTATAAAGGGAGAGCATTACCCATGTATCGAGGCGGA
>JAJPKH010000090.1 GCA_021323795.1 Acidiferrobacteraceae bacterium
GACGGCTGTTTGCGGCGGGGCGTTGTTTCGGACCGTCTTCTTCCGCCGGCCATCGAAGGCAGCGGAGGCGGCGCGCGAAGGGCGCTCGTCGATGAGCGCGACGTTGAGCGTAGTAGCGAATGACAGCGACGCGCCCACGTCTTCCCGCTTGCTATTGTGTGCCGATGCCAGCACGAGCGCGTGCGCCAGCGCCGATATCAACAGGAATGCGGAAAAACGGGCGCGCCGTGTTTGCATCTTCTACAGACGGTAACGCAACGTCAGGTAGATCGAACGGTCCGGTGTATTGAAGCCGTCGATCAGCTGATATTTCTTATCGAACAGATTCTCCAATCGACCCTCCAAAGTAAGCATGCGGTTGAGCGAGTGGCGCGCCGCGAGATTCACCAGGCCGTAACCGGGAAGCTCGGCGCCGCCGACGTCGCGCCGATCGGATGAGAGGATTATCTCGGCGCCGACAGAACCGGCGCCGAGATTGCGCTCGATAAAGGTGGACAGTTTCTTGTCCGGGCGCAGCACCAGAGGCTTGTCGGTGGTTTCATTGCGGGCGCGCTGTAGCGTCAACGCATTCGTGACCTGCCATTGTCCGAGGACCACCGCGTGCTCGATTTCCGCGCCGCGCACGCTCGACTTGTCGACATTGATCGCCTGAAAGCCAGCTCCTTCGAACGCGATGAGGTCGTCGATGCGCGTGCTGAACAAGGCAAGCATCATGTGTTGGTCGGGCGAAAAGCGCTGACGCAGACCGATTTCGGCGGTGCGTGAACGTTCCGGATGGAGCCCGGGATTGCCGGCGAACAGGCCGCCCGAGCCGGGGCTGTAGAGATCGTTCAGCGACGGAGCGCGGAAGGCCGTGCCGTAGGAAATCCAGCCGCGTGTGTCCGGGGTGAACGTGCGGCCGAGCGCGAGGTTCCCGGTGTTGTGTCCGCCGAAGCTGCTGTAGTCATCGTGCCGGCCGGCGATCTGCAAGTCCTGCGCACCGAGCTCGGCCTGCCAGAGCGCAAAGGCGGCGCGATCGGATTGATTGCGGTCGTAAATCGTGGCGCCGCTCGTGACGTTGATATTCTGCCCGGCATCGCCGACATAACTCAGACCCGCCGTCAGCAGGCCGGCGCCGAGCACAATATCATTTTGCCAGTCGGCCATCCGGCGCCTGGTTTGAAAGCGGGATGCGCCAACAGAAACCGAGTCGAGCTCGTCATCGGCCGCTCCGACGCTAAGAGTGTGCGACCACGAGGGCGATACGGTCTGCGTCAGCCGCGCGTTCACGCCGCCGTTGACCAGGTGGCTGCGACCGATGTCGAAGTCGGCGTGGCCGCGACTCTGCCAGCCGCGAACTTCCAAGCGTGCCTCACGCCCCAGCGCGGATTCCACTCCGGCGGAAACGCTTTGCTGGCGCATGGCATCGTTGTCCGGATCGAACGCGAAGCCGCGTTCATTTTGCGCGGAGAAGCCTTGCGTCGCGCGCTGGTTGCCGGTTACGAACATGCGAGTCGATCCCGTGCTGCCCCAAGCCGCTTGAATCTCTCCAGTCCGATGGCTGCCCGCCGTTAGCGCCGCTTCGGCGCCTTCGGGCCGGCGGGTGAATATTTGTATGACCCCGCCGATCGCATCCGATCCGTACAGGCTCGCGCGCGGCCCGCGCACGATTTCCACGCGCTCGATTTGCGCGATCGGCAGGCTGCGCCATTCGAACGCTCCCGTGGTTGCGGAAGCGACGCGAACGCCGTCGACCAGCACCAGCACATGGTTCGAGTTGGTGCCGCGCATGAACAGGCTGACGTTACCGCTCGGTCCGCCCGCGCGCGTGAGATCGATGCCCGCTTGCGTGCGCAGCAGATCAACCAAGTCTTGCGGCTGGCGGCGCTCGATGTCCTCGCGCGTAATGACGTCGACCGCGGCAAGCGATTGGTCGGCGGTGCGGGCGGTACGCGTCGCGGTAACGACGACGTTGTTCGAGCCGAGGGGCGGTGTATCGGATCGGGCGATGACGGCGCCGGCGTGGGCGACAAGCGCCATGCCGGTAACGGCGATACGAAATTTCATTGTTCTTCTCCGCTAACTGCGCGCACCCGCGCAGGATTGGGTTTCGGTGTGCGGAGAGAGAACAGCGGAGAAGAGGAACAGTCGCCGCCTGTGTCGCCCGCCGCAACACCATCTGGGAGCAACAGGCCGGTCTCCGGGCTCGCGAGTGTCGCCTTTAAGCGGATCGCCTTCCCACGTGTACCACGCAGTGGCTCTGATCCGCCCGAAAAAGTCCGGGGAGGACTTTTTCAAACGTACACAAAAGACTCGCTTACCGTTGCGGGGGCAGCGCTGGCCTTGCCTTATGCAGGCGCACCAGCTTCCCGTTTCATCCCGCATCCGCCGCTAACGACGCGATGGATGCGCGACACCTGAAGCTTTGGTCACTATAGGAGCGGCGTACCGGAAGTGTCAATAATTTTTCGTCGTTGAGCGCGGCGTAAAAAATGGAACACGGGTGCGGGGAAACCTCGAGTGGCAAAAATAAAAAGCCAGTCCGCCTACGCGGACTGGCTTTTTTCCGAAACTAACGAATTACTTCTTGTCCGGCGTTGCAGGAGCGGCAGGCGTGGCGGGTGCGGTTTCGGCCGGTTTGGCCGTGTCACCCGCGGGCGCTGTCGGAGCAGCCGGTGCCGCGGTAGCCGGAGCAGGCGGCGCCTGTTCTTTCTTCTGGCAGGCGCCGATAGCGGCAACCGTGGCAAGCGCCGCAATCAAAAGTGCATACTTTTTCATGACGAGTGTTTTCCTTTTATTAAAGTAATGACGTGAGAGACAAGAGCAACCTTGTTGGGACACATGCGGGCCCAACGGGCGCGTATTGTTGGCAAACTGCGCGTGAAAAGCAATGACTTCAGGAGGATAGCGCTACCGAGGCGGACAACCGGGGGGCGCCGTAGAGCAATCCCTGGGCGTTGCCGATGCCGATCTGGCGCAACGCCTTCTCCGTGGCCTTGTCCTCCACGCTTTCCGCGATGGTTTGCATGCCGAAGGCCATTGCCAGCTCGTGAATGTGCATGACGATCTTGCGATCCGCCTCGTTCTCGGTCATGCCGCGGACGAAGGAGCCTTCGATTTTCAGGTAGTCCGGGCGGAACTGGTTGAGGAAATTGTAGGTGGAGTAGCCGCTGCCGAAGTCATCGAGCGCGAGCTTACAGCCGAGCGCACGTAATTCCTGAATATCCTGGCGCAATGTGTCACTCAATGGGATCGCTTCCCGCTCGGTAATTTCGATCGTTATGGAGCGACCCGCCTCGCAGGCGGGTTTGAGGAGTGCACCCAGTTCTTTCACAAAACCGCGGTCGTTGAAGGAAGTCAGGTCGACGTTGAGGAACAGCGCCTGGTTCGTCGGGGTGACGGAGAGCGCCGTGCGGATAATATGCAAGTCGACATCGCGCGTAAGCCCGAGTTCCTCGGCGACCGCGATGAAATCCTTCGCCTGGATGAGCGTACCGTCGATCGACATCCGCGCCAATACTTCGTATGCCATCGGCTCGCCGCTTTTCATGTCGCAGATCGGCTGAAACGCCGGATGGATGTTGCCTTCCTCGAGCGCATTGCGCAACTGGAAGCCCTGGCTGAAGATCGACATCATCGCCTGGCTCACATCCGGCGAGAGCGCTTCGATGCGGTTACGCCCGCGGCGTTTGCTGTGATAGAGCGCGACATCGGCGGCGCTCACCAGCTCCTGGGCCTTGCGCCCGTGAGTCGGCGCCTCGGCGACGCCGATCGAGGACTGCAGCTGCATGCTGCCGACCGGCAGCGGCACGCGCGTATGGCTGATCTGGTGATGCAGCTTCTGGGCGATCTTGGTGGCGTTTTCGAGATTGGTGTTCTTGAGCACCATCGCGAACTCGTCGCCCGCGAGGCGCGCGATGTAGTCGTTGCGCCGCACCTGCTGCTTCAGCAGTTGCGCCGTGGTGCGCAGCACTTCGTCGCCGAACGGATGGCCGTAGGTGTCGTTGATGAACTTAAAGCCGTCGAGGTCGATGAGCAGCAGGCATACCGAGCGCGACTTCGCCAGATGATCGGACAGAATCACCTCGAGCTGGGTGTCGAAATGCCGCCGGTTGTACAGCCCGGTCAGCGGATCGGTAACCGACATATGATAGAGCTCGTCCTGATAGCGGCTGAGCAGCCGGTTGAGCTCCACGCTCTTGGTGATATCGCCGAGCGTTCCGATCACGCCGCTGAAATTCCCGCCGGCGTCGCGCTGCGCGTCCGCGTCGAGGCTCACCCACAGCCGCTTGCCGGCCGCGGTGCGCAGGGAGATTTCGCGGTTCTTCTCGTGCAGCTCGCCGAGCTGAGTCGCCGCGAAGTCGCGCAGAATTTCCTCGTCCATTAAGTAATCGCCGAATGCCTTGCCGAGCGTGTCTTCGATCTTGAACCCCGTCAGGCGCTCCCACGCGGGATTGAGAAATACCACGCGTCCCTCGGTGTCGAGCTCGAAAAGAATTTCGTGCATGCTGTCGATCAGCTTGCGCAGCTGGTTCTCGCTGTGCTCGAGCAACTCGCGCGCCTCCGAAAGGCTGCTGATGTAGTGGCGCATCGCCGCGGAACCGTCCGTGAACGCCTGATTGAGCTCCTGAATCTCGCTGCTGTTGGACGGTATGAGCTCGACGCCCGGCTTCCAATTACCGCGGGAGAACTCGCGCGCCCACTCGGTGAGCGGCTTCAAGGGCGCCGTGAAGCGCGAGAGCAGGGCATAGGCGAGAATGAATGTGAGGAGCAGCAGGCCTAACGTGATGGCGACGCTTTGGGCAATCACATGGCGCACCGTGGCGTTGAGCGGCGCATTGGCGAGAGTAACTTCGATGCGCAGGGGACCGGTTTCGTTCGCGGTATCGGCCCGCAGCCGGCGCGGATGCGCGGCGTCGCGTGCGAAGAGTTGCGTGTACCAGGCCGCGGGCTCATCGTTGCGCATGTGCTCATAGAGCCGATAGCCCGACGCGTCGCTGATGCGTAGCTCGGCAACCGCGACGTCTTCCGCCGCCCGGCTGACGAAACCGTCGAGACCGAGCGTCTGCTCTTTGCGGGTGGTCACTTGCAGCGCCGGGACCAGCATGTGGAGCAGGCTCTCGCCCACGCGTTGCTGCGCCTCGAGTTGGACGGCGACGCTGCGGTTCGCGAGCGCGACGGTCACGACGCTCGCGGCAAGCAGGATGAGACCGGAGAACGCGGCGGTCAGCCGGGTGCGCAGTGTTCCCGGCAACCGGAAACGACCGACCGCGCCATTGAGGAACGCGGGCAAACGCATACGAACACGGGGCGGATAGGCAGCCATCTACTTATTTGTGAAGGGCCACGTGTGCACCGGGCGGGAGTATAACGAGGTGTCGCCCCACACGCCAGAATTCTTGCAGCCGGTTATCGCGGAAAAATAGAGACGCCTCGCCGCTGTGACATCGATCGAGCGCCGGCCGTCAGAAGCCCCGCGCGA
>JAJPKH010000314.1 GCA_021323795.1 Acidiferrobacteraceae bacterium
ACCGATCGGTTACAGTGGACTTTTCGTACCGATGTCGTCGCCATGCGTGAACGTGACTACAAAATTGCACCGTCGATTCTTTCAGCCGACTTCGCTCGCCTTGGCGAGGAAGTGACGAATGTCGTCGCCGCCGGCGCCGACTTCGTGCACTTCGACGTGATGGACAACCACTACGTGCCGAACCTCACGATCGGCCCGCTCGTGTGCCAGGCGCTGCGCAAGCACGGCGTCACGGCGGACATCGACGTGCACCTGATGGTGAAGCCGGTCGATCGTATTATTCCGGACTTCGCGGAAGCCGGCGCCACGTACATCACGTTTCATCCCGAAGCGAGCGAGCACATCGATCGCTCGCTCGCCATCGTGCGCGAGCATGGCTGCAAGAGCGGTCTCGTCTTCAACCCGGCGACGCCGCTCGATTACCTGCACTACGTGATGGATAAAATCGACATGGTTCTCATCATGTCGGTGAACCCCGGGTTCGGCGGACAGAAGTTCATCCCGAGCGCGCTCGCGAAGCTGCGCGACGCGCGCCGCTTGATCGATGCGAGCGGGCGCGCTATCCGGCTGGAAGTGGACGGCGGCGTGAAAGTCGACAATCTGCGCGCGGTGGCGGAAGCCGGCGCGGACACCTTCGTTTCCGGTTCGGCGATTTTCAGCGCCGGCAAGGCGAGCGATCCGCACCGTTACGACTCGGTCATCCACGCGATGCGCGCTGAGCTCGCTAAAGCGGGCGCGCAGCGCGTCTGATCGGGCGACGTCATGGTCTCCGGCGCGTATGTCGTCGTGCAAGGTCCGGCTTCCGGATTCGTCCAGGAGATAACGGCGGGCGCGCACCGCCTGCGCGCCGATGAACCGAAGACGGCGGGCGGCACGGACACCGCCCCCAATCCTTACGATTTGCTGCTCGCCGCGCTCGGTGCGTGCACCTCGATGACCATTTCCATGTACGCTCGGCGCAAGCAGTGGCCGCTCGAATCGGTCACGGTGCGGTTGCGCCACTCGAAGATTCATGCCGAGGATTGCGCCGAGTGTGAGACGAAAGAAGGCATGATCGATCGGATCGAGCGCGAGATCGAGCTCCTCGGCTCGTTGGACGCGGGGCAGCGCGCGAAGCTCCTCGAGATCGCCAATAAATGCCCCGTGCACCGCACCCTCACTTCCGAAATCGATATCCGCACCCGGCTCGCCTGACACGCTTTGGCTAATCGCACTCTCGCAGAATTTTCGTTGACCGCGCGACTCGTGCTGTTCGATCTCGACGGCACGCTGGTACATAGCGCCCCGGATCTCGCCGCGGCGCTGAACCTCATGCTGGAAGAGATGGGGCGTCCCGAGCAGCCGACGGAACGGGTCGCGGGGTGGATCGGCAACGGCATGGCGCGGTTGGTGAAGCGCGGTTTGACCGGCGAAATCGACGGCGAGCCCGAGGTGGAGTTGTTCGAGCGCGGCCTGTCGAGCTTCACGCGCCACTATGCCGCTAATCTCACCGCGCGCACGCGACCCTATCCCGGCGTGATCGAGACGCTCGCGACGCTGCGTTCCGACGGCTTCGCGCTCGGCTGCGTCACGAACAAGTTGGAATCGTTCAGCCGGCCGCTCCTCGATCGGCTCGGCCTGATGCAGTACCTGCAAGTCGTGATCGGCGGCGACACGGTGACGACGCGCAAGCCCGATCCGTTGCCGTTACGGCACGCCTGCGAGGAGGTGGGCGTACCCCCTGCACGGGCGGTGATGGTCGGGGATTCGGCGGCCGACATCAACGCGGCGCGCGCGGCGGGGATGCCGGTAATCGCCGTGAGCTACGGCTACAATCAGGGACGCAACGTGCGCGAATTGAATCCCGATTGGGTGGTTGATTCGCTCGCCGAACTGCCCCAATATCTGCGGCTCTACAAGGCGTGATCATGGGACACGGGAAAGGAACGGGACCGAACGCATGGCGATGGTGGCGTAGCAGCCGCTAGACGCGCGTTTGTTCCGGTTCAACCGTTTCTCATGGTGATTCATGTCGCTGACGCAGACCGAGTTCGATAGTTACCGCCATCAAGGTTTCAACCGCATCCCGCTGATGCGCGAGGTCCTCGCGGATCTCGATACCCCGTTGAGCGTTTACCTGAAGCTCGCGAACCGCCCGTATTCCTATCTGTTCGAGTCGGTGCAAGGCGGCGAGAAGTGGGGCCGCTACTCGATCATCGGTGTTCCCTGCCGCACCGTGCTGACCATCGCCGGCAATGAAGCGCGCGTCGCGCAGGACGGCGACGTCGTCGAGCGCGAACGCGTCGACGATCCGCTCGAGTACATTCGCGCGTTCAAGGCGCGCTATCGCATGCCGCAGACGCCGGGCCTGCCGCGTTTCACCGGCGGCCTGGTCGGCTACTTCGGCTACGAGACGGTGCGCTTTATCGAGCCGCGCCTGGGCGAGCTGAAGAAACCCGACGCGATCGGCGCACCGGACGTGCTGCTCATGGTGTCGGACGAAGTCGTCGTGTTCGACAACCTCGGCGGCAAAGTGTACGTCATCGTGCACGCCGACCCGGAAACCGCGAACGCTTATCAGAACGCCCAGCGCCGGCTCGACGAGCTGATCAAGCGGTTGCGCCAGGGCGTGCAGGACCCGGTGTCGGCGAACGCGGTCGGCGCCGTCGCGGAAAGCGATTTTCGCCCGGACTTTCCGCAGCCGCGCTTCGAGGCCGCCGTCGAGCGCGCGCGCGAGTACATCCGCGCCGGCGACATCATGCAGGTGGTGCTGTCGCAGCGCTTGTCGATTCCGTATCGCGCCGCTCCGCTCGATCTTTATCGCGCCCTGCGCACACTCAATCCTTCGCCGTACATGTACTTCATCGACCTCGAAGGTTTCCATATCGTCGGTTCCTCGCCGGAAATTCTCGTGCGCCTGGAAGACAACGCGGTCACCTTGCGGCCGATCGCGGGCACGCGCCGGCGCGGCAAGGACGAAGCCGAAGACCGCGCGCTCGAAGCGGAGCTCCTCGCCGATCCCAAGGAACGCGCCGAGCACGTGATGCTGATGGATCTCGGGCGCAACGATGTCGGACGCGTGGCCGAAATCGGCAGCGTGAAGGTGACGGACAGCATGGTCATCGAGCGCTACTCGCATGTCATGCACATCGTCTCGAATGTCGTCGGCCGCTTGAAGGAAGGGTTGGATGCGATCGATGTGTTGCGCGCGACATTTCCGGCGGGCACGGTGAGCGGCGCGCCGAAAGTGCGCGCCATGGAAATCATCGACGAGCTCGAGCCGGTCAAGCGCGGCGTCTATTCCGGCGCGGTGGGATATCTCGGCTGGAGCGGCAACATGGATACCGCGATCGCGATTCGGACCGCGGTCGTGAAGGACGGCACTTTATATGTGCAGGCGGGCGCCGGCATCGTCGCCGATTCCGTTCCCGCCCTGGAATGGAAGGAGACGTTGAGCAAGGCGCGGGCGATCTTCCGCGCGGTCACGCGTGCGGTCGGCGGACTTAAGAATTGATAAAGACGGCTGCCACGGTTTAGTAGGTGCGGTAAAAAACAACGACTGGTTCGGCGCCTGGCCGGGGCGCGCGCGCCACGGGGCGACCCCGAACCAGCCGTTTCGCGGACGGTGGCTAGTACCTGCTCCCACTCGGCGCTCCCGCCGCTCCGGACGAAGAATCGCCGCCTCTGCCACCGGTGGTGCTTTGGCTGTCGCCCGCCCCGCCGGTGCCGGTGCCGACGGTGCCGGCAGGCTCATTTCCCGACGTTGCACCGCGTCCGGAGGACGAACCCGTGTCCTTGCCGCCCCAGCTGCTGCACGCCGCCAGCGTCCCGCCCACGGAAAGCATGAGCGCCAAAACCATCGACCGTTTGAGCAATTCCATTGCCAGTCTCCTTAAAGGGTTAACGGATTACGACTTTCCCTGAGCATTGCTTGCGTGCGCGAACTCTTCGCGCGTCGCCGTGCTCCTGCGCTTTGACTTGCGGGTGGGAGTTTTGTTGCTTGGGATAGGAAAATTTCAGAGCGACTTGGGGCACCGAGTGTTAGGGCGTCGCCTGGATGGTACACGGTGTTTCACAGTTGATTCCCCCTCGGAAGTGGCCCAATATTTGAATGAGGTCGCAACCATGAGACACGGAAAGAGAACGGGACTGAAAGCTTGGCGATGGTGGCCGGCACGCGCTCGCACGCGTTCGCTCCGTTCAACCCGTTTTCTCATGGTGATTCATGTCGATATCTTCCGAACCAAATAGTCACTGTCTTCCACATCGCAACTGCATCGCCCCGATCGTTGAAGTTCCGATGGACCTCGACGCATGCCGCCGCCGTCGGCCGTTGAGCGGATGGATGGGCGCGTCGCTGCGCGTTTTGCCGAGTAGCATGGCGCGGTTTTTTCCCGTGCGCGGTCTTGTGGTCATCGATAGGGACATTGTTAGGTGACCCATGCTCCTCATGATCGACAACTACGATTC
>JAJPKH010000016.1 GCA_021323795.1 Acidiferrobacteraceae bacterium
GCCAAACCGGGCAGCATCACGCCCCACACCAAATTCGAGGCCGAAGTCTACGTACTGACCAAGGAAGAGGGCGGCCGGCACACCCCCTTCTTCAACGGCTACCGGCCGCAGTTCTACTTTCGAACCACCGACGTCACCGGCAGTGTCGAGCTCCCCAAAGGCACCGAGATGGTGATGCCGGGCGACAACATCAAAGTCGTCGTCTCGCTCATCGCCCCGATCGCGATGGAACAAGGGCTGCGCTTTGCGATCCGCGAGGGCGGCCGTACCGTCGGGGCGGGGGTGGTGGCGAAGGTGGTGGAGTAACGGCGTGAGAGGGTGAGAGCGTGAGTCGGAAAGATAATCTTCCCCTCACGAACTTCCGATCTCGCGAATTCACGGGTTGTAAGAGAGACAATGGCTAATCAAAAGATCCGCATCCGGCTGAAAGCCTTCGATCATCGTTTGATCGATCGCTCCGCCGCGGAGATCGTCGATACGGCGAAGCGCACCGGCGCCCTGGTGAAGGGGCCGATTCCGCTGCCGACCAAGATCGAGCGCTACACGCTCAATCGTTCGCCGCACGCGGACAAGAAGTCGCGCGATCAATTCGAGATCCGCACGCATAAGCGGATCATGGATATCATCGAACCGACGGATAAGACCGTCGATGCGCTGATGAAGCTCGATCTTGCGGCCGGCGTGGATGTGGAAATCAAATTGAGCTGACGACATGGCACTCGGACTTATCGGAAAAAAAATCGGCATGACGCGCGTGTTCGCGAAAGACGGCGCGGTCGTGCCCGTAACGGTGCTCGAAGTCGGCGGCAATCGGGTCGTGCGCGTGAAACGGGCCGACGCCGATGGCTATGCCGCCGTGCAGTTGACCGCGGGTGAACGCCGCGCCGACCGGTTGAGCAAGCCGGTGGTCGGATCGTATGCCAAAGCGGGCGTCGCACCCGGCCGCTTGTTGCGCGAGTTCCTGCTGAAACAAGGTGAAGGCGCCGATCTGAAAGCCGGTAGTGAACTCAAGGCGGACGTATTCAGCGTCGGTAATTTCGTCGACGTGCAGGGCACCTCGATCGGTAAAGGTTTCGCCGGCGTCATCAAGCGCCATCATTTCGGCGGCGGGCGCGCCTCGCACGGTAACTCGCTGTCGCATCGGGCGCCGGGCTCCATCGGTCAGCGCCAGACGCCGGGGCGCGTGTTCCCCGGCAAGCGCATGGCGGGCCATCTCGGCCATCGCACGCGCACGCAGCAGAACCTCGAAGTCGTCGAGGTCGACGTCGAGCGTAGTCTCTTGCTCGTCAAGGGTGCGGTGCCGGGACCGAAAGGCGCGGATGTGCTGATCCGGCCGAGCGTGAAAATGAAGCCGGGCGGAGACGCTAAAGGCAAAGAGGCCAAAGGTAAGTGACGGTCATGAAAGTCGCGGTTATGAACGAAGCGGGCAAGACAGCCGGTTCCGAGCTTGAAGTATCGGACGCCGTCTTCGGCGCGCGCTTCAACGAGCCGTTGGTGCATCAAGTCGTCGTCGCCTACCAGGCGAACGGGCGCCAGGGCACGCGCAAGCAAAAGACGCGCTCGGAAGTGCGCGGCGGCGGCAGAAAGCCGTGGCGGCAGAAGGGCACCGGCCAGGCGCGCGCGGGCACGATTCGAAGCCCGTTGTGGCGCGGCGGCGGCAAGATCTTTCCGTCGACGCCGGACGAAAACTTCACCCACAAGGTGAATCGCAAGCAGTACCGCTCGGCGTTGCGCTCGATTTTGTCGGAGCTGCTGCGTCAGGGCCGGTTGCTGACGGTCGCCGATTTCAAAGTCGCGCAGCCGAAGACCAAGGAAGTCATCGCCCGCTTGAAAGGCTTGGGCGCGCAAGACGCGCTGATCGTGACCGAAGCGATGGACGACGGTTTAATGCTGGCGGCGCGCAATCTGCCGCTGGTCGACGTGCGTCCGGTGAGCGCGGCCGATCCGGTCAGTCTTCTTCGCCACGAGCGCGTCGTCATGACGGCGGCGGCGCTGAAACGTTTCGAGGCTTGGCTCGCATGAGCGAACAGAAAAAAGTAGTGGACGAGAAACTGTTTCACGTCATCGTGGCGCCGCACGTATCGGAGAAGAGCGCGCGCCTCGCCGACAAGCATCAACAAATCGTGTTGCAGGTTCGACGCGATGCGACGAAGCCCGCGATCAAACAGGCGGTGGAGCAGTTGTTCAATGTCCAAGTCGAGTCGGTCACCGTCACGAACGTGAAGGGCAAGCGCAAGCAAACCGGACGCATGGCCGGACGGCGGCAGGACTGGAAAAAGGCATACGTTCGCTTGAAGCCCGGTCAGGACATCAATTTCCTCGGGCAGCAGGCGTAAGGATTCGTTATGGCGCTTATCAAAGTCAGACCGACATCGGCGGGGCGACGCACTTTAGTGAAGGTCGTCAATCCCGATTTGCACAAGGGCGATCCGTACGAGCCCCTGCTCGCGCGCAAGCTCCGGGGTAGCGGGCGTAACAGCTATGGCCGCATCACCGTGCGCCACCAAGGCGGCGGACACAAGCGCCATTACCGTATCGTCGATTTCAAGCGCGATAAAGACGGCGTTCCCGGGCGCGTCGAGCGGCTCGAGTACGATCCGAACCGGAGCGCCAATCTCGCGCTCGTGCTTTACGCCGACGGCGAGCGGCGCTACATCATCGCGCCGAACGGCGTGAAAGCCGGGAGCGAGGTGATGTCGGGCGCGGGCGCGGCGATCAAGCCGGGCAACACGTTGCCGCTCAAGAACGTTCCCGTCGGCTCGACGGTGCATTGCGTGGAGTTGAAGCCCGGGCGCGGCGCGCAGATCGGCCGAGCCGCGGGTGCGGGCATGCAGCTGGTGGCGCGCGAGGGCGATTACGCGCAGTTGCGTTTGCGCTCCGGCGAGGTGCGTAAAGTGCACATCGACTGCCGCGCCACGATCGGCGAGGTCGGCAACGCCGAACATAATCTGCGCAGCTTGGGTAAGGCCGGTGCGACCCGTTGGCGCGGGGTGCGGCCGACCGTGCGCGGCACGGCGATGAACCCGGTCGATCACCCGCACGGCGGCGGCGAAGGTCGTACCAAGGGTGGCCGTCATCCGGTCAGCCCGTGGGGCACGCCGACCAAGGGCTACAAGACGCGCCACAACAAGCGCACCGATCGCATGATCGTGAATCGGCGCAAGAAGTAAGGAGGCGCAAACCGTGCCACGTTCCGTTAGAAAAGGCCCATTTGTCGACTTGCATCTCGCCAAGAAGGTCGAGAAGGCGCAGTCGGACCGCAGCAAGAAGCCGATCAAGACCTGGTCGCGGCGCTCTACGATTACGCCGGATTTCGTCGGCTTGACGATCGCGGTGCACAACGGCCGCCAGCACGTTCCGGTAATCGTGACCGAGAACATGGTGGGTCATAAGCTCGGCGAATTCGCCGCGACGCGCACGTTCAAGGCGCACTCGGGCGATCGCAAGGTCAGCACCGAGACGACGACCACGGAGTCGAAGTAATGGAAGCGACGGCGATACTGAAACACGTGCGGCTCTCCGCCCAAAAGGGGCGGCTCGTGGCCGACCAGATTCGCGGCCTGCCGGTGGCGCGCGCGCTCGAGCTGTTGCAATTCTCGAACAAGAAGGCGGCGAAACCGGTGCGCAAGGTGCTCGAGTCGGCGATCGCCAACGCGGAGCACAACGAGGGCGCCGACGTGGACGAGCTCAAGGTGCGCACGATCTACGTCGATGGCGGACCGTCGTTGAAACGATTTCACGCGCGCGCCAAAGGGCGCGGCGTACGCATACTAAAGCGTACCTGTCATATCACCGTCATTGTGGCGGACCAGGCCAAAGCTAAAGCGGCCCGAACTAAAGGGGCCGGAGGTAAGAAGTAATGGGCCAGAAAGTAAATCCGATCGGCTTCCGGCTCGGTGTGATCCGGGACTGGAGCGCGCGCTGGTACGCGAACAACAACGCGTACACCGACAATTTGATCGCCGACCTGAAGATCCGCCGCTTCCTGAAAGAGAAGCTGGCGCACGCGGCGGTGAGCTCGATTATCATCGAGCGGCCGACCCAGAGCATCAATATCACGGTGCACACGGCCCGGCCGGGCATCGTCATCGGCAAGAAGGGCGAGGACATCGAGAAGCTGCGCCAGGAGTTGATGCGCCTCGCCGGCGTGCCGGTGACGCTCGCGGTGCAAGAGGTGCGGCAGCCCGAGCTCGACGCGCAGCTGGTCGCGGAGAACATCGCGCAGCAGCTCGAGAAGCGCATCATGTTCCGCCGCGCGATGAAACGTGCCGTGACGAACGCCATGCGCCTGCGCGCGCTCGGCATCAAGATCATGGTCGCGGGCCGCTTGAACGGCGCGGAAATCGCGCGCACCGAATGGTACCGCGAAGGGCGAGTACCGCTGCATACGCTGCGCGCCGACATTGATTACGGTTTTGCCGAGGCCTCGACGACCTACGGCCAGATCGGCGTGAAGATATGGATCTTCAAGGGCGAAGTGTTCGACAAGGACGAGCCCAAGTTAGAGGAAACCGAGGCGGCGAAAGGCGCCGCGTCGTAAATTTTGACAACCCCCCTTCCCTTGCCTTCCCCCTCAAGGGGGGAAGGGGAGTAGGAAAAGAGCCTGTAATATGCTGCAACCTAAACGTACTAAGTACCGCAAGCAGATGAAGGGCCGCAACCGCGGCCTCGCGACGCGCGGGAACAACGTGAGCTTCGGCGAGTTCGGGCTGAAGGCGACGACGCGCGGCCGCTTGACGGCGCGCCAGATCGAGGCCGCGCGGCGCGCGTTAACGCACTACATCAAGCGCGGCGGGCGCGTGTGGATACGCGTGTTTCCCGACAAGCCGGTGACCAAGAAGCCGCTCGAAGTGCGCATGGGCAGCGGCAAGGGCAACGTGGAATTCTGGGTGGCCGTGATTCAGCCGGGCAAGGTGTTGTACGAGATGGAAGGCATCAACGAGGCGCAGGCGCGCGAGGCGTTCGCGCTCGCCGCGGCCAAACTGCCGGTCAGAACCACCTTCGTGACACGGGTGTAGCAATGAAGACGAAGGCAAATGACTTACGGGCGATGGACGATGCCAAGCGGCGCGAGGAGCTGACAAGCCTGCTGCGCGAGCAGTTCAATCTGCGTATGCAGCACGCGACGGGTCAGCTCGCCAATACGGGAAATTTGAAGAAGGTGCGGCGCAACATTGCGCGCCTGCGCACCGTGATGAACGAGAAACAGGCCAAAGCATGACCGAACCAGCGAAAACCGAAGGTGCAGCGGCAAAGGTGGCGCGAGCCGTCACCGGTCGCGTCGTGAGCAGCAAACGGCACAAGACGATTACTGTTCAAGTTGAACGTCGGTTGCAGCACCCGATGTACGGCAAGTACCTCACGCGTCGCAGCAAATTGCACGCGCACGACGAGAACAACGAATCCAAGGAAGGCGATCTCGTGATGATCGAGCAGTGCCGGCCGCTGTCGAAGACCAAGAACTGGCGCTTGGTCAAAGTCATCGAACGCGCGCGCGAAATCTAACCGGAGCGAGCGGCCATGATTCAAATGCAGACCGTATTAACCGTCGCCGACAACAGCGGCGCGAAGAGCGTGCAGTGCATCAAGGTGCTCGGCGGGTCGAAGCGGCGCTACGCGAATATCGGCGACGTGATCAAGGTGAGCGTGAAGGAGGCGATTCCGCGCGGCAAGGTGAAGAAGGGCGACGTCTACGACGCCGTGATCGTGCGCACGCGCAAGGGCGTGCGCCGCCCGGACGGCTCGGCGATCCGCTTTGATGACAACGCGGCGGTGCTGCTCGACAGCAAGCGCGAGCTGCTCGGGACGCGCGTTTTCGGTCCGGTCACGCGCGAGCTCAGGAGCGAGCAGTTCATGAAGATCATTTCGCTCGCGCCGGAGGTTTTGTAGGGCGAAGGGTTGAATATTCATTCCCTCTCCCGAGGAGAGGGCAGAGGGAAGGGGCTTCGAGAACACTGATACCCCCCCTTGTTCCCGCCCGGGGCGCACGAGAATCATGTGCGCCCGTTCGGCGGCGCGGATGCACGTTAAGTGCATCCGCGAAATCTCCGCCTCACCCCCCTCAAGGGGGTAGGGGGAGTATGTGAGAGGCGATTGTATGAGCAAGATACGCAAAGGCGACCAAGTTATCGTGCGTACCGGCCGCGACAAAGGTAAGCGCGGCACGGTATTGCGGGTGCTGACCGACGATCGCGTGTTGGTCGAGGGTGTAAACGTGGTCAAGCGCCACACCCGGCCGAATCCGCAAAAGAACGTCACCGGCGGCATCATCGATAAAGAGGCGCCGATTCATCGGTCGAACGTGGCGTTGTATAACGCGACGAGCAGCAAGGGCGAGCGCGTCGGTTACCGTAACCTTGAGGACGGCCGCAAGGTACGTTTCTTCAAGAAGAGTGGCGAAGTAGTGGACGCCAAGTAGGCAGACTATGGCAACGGCAAGATTGCAGGAACATTATCGGAAGGCGGTGATCCCGACGCTCATGCAGAAGTTCGGGTACAAGAACGTCATGCAGGTGCCGCGCATCACCAAGATCACGCTCAACATGGGCGTGGGCGAGGCGATGACGGACAAGAAGGTGATGGACAACGCGGTGTCGGATCTGTCGCTGATCAGCGGGCAGA
>JAJPKH010000152.1 GCA_021323795.1 Acidiferrobacteraceae bacterium
CCGGGCGCGTACCGAATCGTCACCCGCCTGATCGCCAAGATGCCGAGCGGCGAGCGCACGCTCGCAACGACCAGCGCCGAGTTTCGCGTGCAACCCTGAGCGTCGGCTCGATCAACGGCCGTCGCCGAGACCTTCGTCGGTTTCCGCTTCACCCTTCAGCAGACGCTCCAGGTAACGCGCGATCAGGTCTACCTCGAGATTCACTTCGTCGCCGGGATCGAGCGCGCCGAGCGTCGTCATGCCGAGCGTATGCGGAACCAGATTCACGCTGAAACGTCGGCCGTCGATCCGATTGACGGTCAGGCTCACGCCGTCGATGCATATCGAACCTTTGTTTGCGATGTAACGCGCGAGTCCCGGCGGCGCTTCGAACGTCAACCGCACCGATTGGCCGACCGCCTCCCGCGCCTGCAATTTCCCGATCCCGTCCACGTGCCCGCTGACCAGATGTCCGCCCAGCCGCTGGCCGAACGCGAGCGCCTTCTCGAGATTCAATCGATCGCCCGGCGCGCGATGCTGGAACGTGCTGCGCGCCAGCGTCTCGGCGGAGAGATCCGCCTCGAACGCGTTCTCCGCGATGGTCGTTACGGTGAGGCAGACGCCGTTCACGGCGATGCTGTCGCCGATTTTGACGTCGCTCAGATCGAGTCCGCCGACCGCAATGCGCGCACGCGCGTCATGACCGCGCTTCGTGAAGACGCTCAGCGTACCCACCGCTTCGATGATGCCGCTAAACATGCGCTACTGATCCTTGATCGATACCGGCATCGCGCGGATGCGCCAATCGTCGCCGATGGGCCGCACGTCGGCCACGCGGAATCGCGCGCCGTCAGCGAGCGAGTCTAATCCGGGAAGATGAAACATACCGCGTCCCGCGTCGCCCAAGAGAATCGGCGCGAGATAGATGACCAGCTCATCGGCCAGGCCTTGCGCGAGGAATGCGCCGGCCAGCACCGCGCCCGCCTCGACCAGCACCTCGTTCACCTCGCGCTCCGCGAGCACCTGCAGCAGCGCGGCGAGATCGACGCGCGCCTGCGCCTGCGGCAACCGCACCACCTCGGCGCCGGCGGCGATGAGCGCGTTGGCGCGCGCTTCATCGCCGCTCGCCGTGGCGATCAGCGTACGACCCGGCAACCGCAGCATTTGCATGGCGGCGGAGACGCGCAAGCGGCTGTCGACCACCACGCGCAGCGGCTGGCGGCCGATATCCAAGGCGCGCACGGTAAGCGCCGGATCATCCGCGAGGACGGTTCCGCTGCCCGTCACGATCGCCGAACTGCGCGCGCGCAGGCGTTGCACGTCGGCGCGTGCGGCTTCGCTCGTTATCCAGCGGCTCTCGCCGCTCGCCATGGCGGTGCGCCCGTCCAGGCTCGCGGCCATCTTCACGCGCACATACGGGCGGCGGCGGCGCATGCGGCTGATGAATCCCGGATTCAGGGCCTGCGCCTCCGCTTCCAGCAGCCCCGCGCGACATTCGATGCCGGCCGCGGTCAAGCGCTCGAAACCCTTGCCGTCGACCAGCGGATTCGGATCGCGCATCGCGGCCGTGACCCGGCGCACGCCCGCCCGTAACACCGCCTCCGTACACGGCGGCGTTCGTCCGAAATGGTTGCACGGCTCCAGGGTCACGTAGACGTCGGCGCCGCGCGCGTGCTCGCCCGCTTGCTTCAACGCCAGCACCTCGGCGTGCGGCTCGCCGGCGCGCACGTGCCAGCCCTCGCCGACGACGACGCCGTCTTTCACGATCACGGAACCGACGCGCGGATTCGGATCGGTGGTGTATAGACCTTGCGCGGCGAGCTGGACAGCGCGCGCCATGAAGCGCGCGTCCGCGGGCGTGAAGCTCACGGCTTGCGGCCGGCGGCGTTCCGGCGCGCGCGCGCGGCCGCCGGCTTCTCGTCGCCGGCGTCCGATGGTTCTTCGGGCAGCAAGCGCAGTTGTTTGCGGCGGGACTCCGAGCTCGGCTCGGCCTGCAAGCGCTGCACTTCTTCGCGGAAAGCGTCCACGTCCTCGAAGCTGCGGTAGACGGACGCGAACCGCACATAGGCGACCGGGTCGATTTCCTTGAGCTCCTCCATTACCCATTCGCCGATGCGCCGCGAAGGGATTTCGCGCTCGCCGCACGCGATGAGCTTGTGCCGTATGCGCCCGACCATCGCTTCCATAGCGCCGGCGTCGACCGGGCGCTTTTCGAGCGCGCGCGACAAGCCGGCGCGCAGCTTGGCCTCGACGAACGTCTCCCGCCGGCCGTCGGACTTGATGACTTGGGGCAGCCGCAACTCCGCGCGCTCGAAGGTCGTGAAGCGCTCGCCGCACACTTCGCATTCGCGCCGCCGCCGCACCGAGTCGCCCTCTTCGGTCAGGCGCGAGTCGATGACGCGGGTTTCGTCGGCGGAACAGAACGGGCAACGCATTTCAGGGATGATCTCGGAGCAGAATGCGGAATAACCTAATCGGGTTGGCGCGAATGTGCAAGCAAGCGCCATCGGCCGCGCGTGGCGCCGGTCCGGCGGAACGCGCGGGTGTCGCGGCTAGCGCAGCGACGCGTTGATCCGCTCGAGCATCACGCTGCCCGGGCAGAGCTCGCGGCCGCCGAGCTGGTTGAGCGGCGTTTCGACGGTGCCGAGATGCTCATGCAAATCGGCGGCTTCGGGATGTACGTAGAGCAGGCCGGTGACGAGCTCGCCCGCGGCGGCACGCTCCTGCAAATAGCCCATGGCCTTGACGCGATCGGTCGGATCGTAATCCACTGCGAGCTTGCGCAGCCTGATCACCGTGCCGTCGTGCTGCGTCACGTCGGTGACTTCCCCGGGCGCGTAATCGGCGGTGATTTGGTCCCTGCCTTCGATGACGTCGAGGCGGTTCACGGCCTCGTTGTGTTCGCGCACGTAGTCGTAGCTCTTGGTCGAGCCGGGATGGTTGTTGAACGCGACGCACGGCGAAATCACGTCGAGGAAGGCGGCGCCCTTGTGCGCGATCGCCGCCTTGATCAGCGGGACGAGCTGGCTCTTGTCGCCGGAGAAACTTCGCGCGACGAAGGTGGCCCCGAGCATCAGCGCGAGCCCGATCATGTCGACCGGCTCGTCGGTGTTCACCACGCCGCGCTTCGACTTGGAGCCGCGATCGGCGGTCGCGGAGAACTGCCCTTTGGTTAACCCATATACGCCGTTGTTCTCGACGATGTAGACCATGTTGACGCCGCGGCGCAGACAGTGCGCGAACTGGCCGAGCCCGATCGACGCCGAGTCGCCGTCGCCGGAGACGCCGAGATAAATCAGATCCCGGTTGGCGAGATTGGCGCCCGTCAGCACCGACGGCATGCGCCCGTGCACGCTGTTGAACCCGTGCGAATTACCGAGAAAATACGTCGGCGTCTTCGACGAGCAGCCGATGCCGGAAAGCTTGGCGACCCGATGCGGCTCGATGTCGAGCTCCCAGCACGCCTGCACGATCGCCGCGCTGATCGAGTCGTGCCCGCAGCCGGCGCACAGCGTCGAGACCGCGCCTTCATAGTCGCGCCGGATGTAGCCGAGCTTGTTCTTGGCGAGGGTCGGATGATGGAGCTTGGGCTTCGCGAGATATGTCATGACACCGCCTTCTTGAACGGAATCACGGTACGCGCCGCCGCGTGCTTGGAAACCTGCTCGACGATAAAGCGCGCGGTGATCGGCGTGCCGTCGTAATGGAGTATGGAGATGAGATGCGCGGCGTTGACCTTGGCTTCGTTCACGAGCAAGCTCTTCAACTGCGCGTCGCGGTTCTGCTCGATGACGAACACCCACGGATGGCGCGCGATGAAGTCCGCAATCTCGTCCTGGAACGGAAAGCCGCGCACCCGCAGCGCGTTGATATGGACGCCGCGCTCGGCGAGCACGTCGAGCGCTTCCTGCATCGCCGGGCTGGTCGAGCCGTAGTAAATGGCGCCGAAGCGCGCCGGCCGCGCCGCCGGCGTCAACACGGGTTTCGGCAGGAGAGTCTTCGCCGTCTCGTGCTTGCGCAGCAGGCGCTGCATATTCTCCACGTAGTCGGGACCCGCCTCGCTGTAGCGCGCGTAACGATCTTTGGTCGTCCCGCGCGTGAAGTACGCCCCGCGTTTCGGGTGCGCGCCCGGGTACGTGCGGTACGGAATGCCGTCGCCGTCGACGTCGAGATACCGGCCGAATTCCTTCCCGGCCTCGAGCTCCTCGTACGTCATCACTTTGCCGCGGTCGTAGACGCGCGTGTCGTCCCAGGCGAACGGCGCGCACAGGCGCGTGTTCATCCCGATGTCGAGATCGGTCATCACGAACACGGGCGTTTGCAGCCGGTCGGCGAGGTCGAACGCCTGCGCCGCGAAGTCGAAACATTCGGTCGGATCTTCCGGAAACAGCAGCACGTGCTTGGTATCGCCGTGCGAGGCGTAGGCGCAGGCGAGCAGGTCCGATTGTTGCGTGCGTGTCGGCATGCCGGTCGAGGGACCGCCGCGCTGCACGTCGATGATCACCGCGGGGATCTCGGCGAAGTACGCGAGACCGATGAATTCCTGCATCAATGAAATTCCCGGCCCCGACGTGCAGGTAAACGCGCGCGCGCCGTTCCAGCCCGCGCCGATCACGACGCCGATGGAGGCGAGCTCGTCTTCGGCCTGCACGACCGCAAAGCGATGCTTACCCGTCGCCGGATCGACGCGGTATTTCTGCGCATACCGAATGAACGCTTCCGCGAGCGACGAGGACGGGGTGATCGGATACCACGCGCAAACCGTCGCGCCGCCGTACACGGCGCCGAGCGCCGCCGCGCTGTTGCCGTCGACGAAGATCTTGTGGCCGACCCCGTTGGTGCGCCGCACGCGCAACCCGATCGGCGCGAAATGTTGTTGCGCATACTCGCGTCCCAACCGCAGCGCCTTGATATTCGACTGCAACAGCGTCTCTTTGCCCTTGTATTGTTCGGAGAAAAGCTTCTCGATCTCGCTCGGGTCGATGTCGAGCAAGGCCGACAGCGCGCCGACATAAATGATGTTCTTGAAGAGCTGGCGCTGGCGCGGATCGGTATACGTCGCGTTGCAAATATCCGTCAGCGGCATGCCGATGACGTTGACGTCATCGCGAAACTTCGAAGCCGGCAGCGGCTTCGAGTTGTCGTGGAACAGATAGCCGCCCGCCTCGATCTCCTGCACGTCCTGATTCCAGGTCTGCGGGTTCATCGCGACCATCAGGTCCACGCCGCCGCGCCGGCCCTGATACCCGCGTTCGTTGACGCGGACTTCATACCAGGTCGGCAGGCCCTGGATGTTGGACGGAAAGATATTGCGCGGCGAAACGGGCACGCCCATGCGCAGGATCGAGCGCGCGAACAGCTCGTTCGCGCTCGCCGAACCCGAACCGTTCACGTTCGCGAACTTGACGACAAAATCGTTGACGGCCTCGATGCGCTTGGTCATGCGGCTTTCCCCTTCGGGGTGCGGCACGCGGGACCGGCATGCGTCATCTCGAGCAGGAACTTCTGCATGTCCCAGGCGCCGGTCGGGCAGCGCTCGGCGCACAGCCCGCAATGCAAACAAACGTCTTCATCCTTCGCCATGATGCGCCCGGTCTTGAGAGCGTCGGAAACATAAAGGCTCTGCGTAAGATTCAGCGCCGGGGCATTGAGCCGCTTGCGCAGCTCCGCTTCTTCGCCATTCTTGGCAAAGGTGATGCAGTCCATCGGGCAGATATCGACACAAGCGTCGCACTCGATGCAAAGCTTGCCGGTGAATACCGTCTGCACGTCGCAGTTGAGGCAGCGCTGCGCTTCGGCGAGCGCCGTCTTCGCGTCGAAGCCGAGCTCGACCTCGACGCGGATGTCTTTCAGCGTCATCTTCTGGTCGCGCCACGGCACCGCGTAGCGCGCGTCGCCCGAGATTTCGTTGTTGTAGCGCCACTCGTGGATGCCCATCTTTTGCGACACCAGCGACACGCCGGGCGCCGGGCGGCTGCGCACATCCTCGCCGTTCAGGAACTTGTCGATCGAAACCGCGGCGTCGTGCCCGTGCGCGACCGCCCAGATGATGTTCTTCGGACCGAAGGCGGCGTCGCCGCCGAAGAAAACCTTGGGCAGCGTCGACTGCATCGTGAGCTTGTCGACCACCGGCATGCCTTGATCGAACTCGATACCGATGTCGCGCTCGATCCACGGGAAGGCGTTTTCCTGCCCGACCGCGATCAACACATCGTCGCATTCGAAATGTTGGTCGGGCTCGCCGGTCGGCACCAGCCGGCGCTTGCCCTTGGCGTCGTAGGTCGCCTTCACTTTCTCGAACGTCATGCCGGTGAGCTTGCCGTTCTTGTGCTCGAAGGTTTTCGGCACGAGGTAATTCAAAATGGGAATGCCTTCGTGCATCGCGTCTTCCTTCTCCCACGGCGACGCCTTCATTTCCTCGAAACCGGAACGGACGATGACTTTCACGTCCTCACCGCCGAGACGCCGCGACGTACGGCAGCAATCCATCGCGGTGTTGCCGCCGCCGAGCACGATCACGCGCCGGCCGATCTTCGTCGTGTGGCCGAACGACACCGACGACAGCCAATCGATGCCGATGCGAATGTTGGCCGCCGCTTCTTGGCGGCCGGGGATATCGAGGTCGCGCCCGCGCGGCGCCCCGGAGCCGACGAAAATCGCGTCGTAATTCTCCGCGAGCAGCCGCTTCATGCTTTCGATGGTTACGCCGCCCTTGAACTCCACGCCGAGATTTAGAATGTAACCGACTTCCTCGTCGATCACTTCGAGCGGCAACCGAAAGCGCGGAATCTGCGACCAGATCATGCCGCCCGCGCGCGGGTCGCGGTCGAACACCGTGACGCTGTAGCCGAGCGGCGCGAGATCGCGCGCGACGGTAAGCGACGCGGGACCGGCGCCGACGCAGGCGACGCGCCGACCATTCTTCTGCTTGGGAACTTTCGGCAACCGGGCGCGGATGTCTTCCTTGTAATCCGCCGCCACGCGCTTCAAGCGGCAGATGGCAACCGGCTCCGGCTTTTCCGCGTTGCGCTCCTCGACGCGCCCGCGGCGGCACGCGGGCTCGCACGGGCGGTCGCAGGTGCGACCGAGAATGCCGGGGAAGACGTTCGATTCCCAGTTGACCATGTACGCGTCGCCGTAACGGCCCGCGGCGATCAACCGGATATATTCGGGGACGGGAGTGTGTGCCGGGCATGCCCACTGACAATCGACAACCCGGTGGAAGTACTCCGGATTCTTTGTGTCAGTCGGCTTCAACAACCACTCCTGCTTCTGATGACCCGCATGAGGCGGCGTTTCGCCAGCCTCGCTAACTATAATGTTAGCGCTTTTTTCGGTACTTGAAAGGGCTCTTATGATATTCGTGCGCTCGATTCATAGACCGGAAAGCGACGGCAAATATCCACCACCTGGGTCTTAACCCGATCCCGCACGGACGCGTCACCGAGTTTATCGAGAATATCGCAGATCCAGCCGGCCAGCTGCCGGCACTCCGCCTCTTTGAAGCCCCGTGTGGTCACGGCCGGCGTACCCAGCCGGATACCGCTCGTCACCATGGGCGGCTGCGGATCGTTCGGCACCGCGTTCTTGTTCACGGTGATATTGGCCTCGCCGAGCGCCGCTTCCGCGTCTTTACCGGTCAGTTTTTTCTTGATCAGGCTCAACAGAAACAGATGGTTGTCGGTCCCGCCGGAGACAACGTCGTAACCGCGATCCATGACCGCCTGCGCCATCGCCCGCGAATTCGCGAGCACTTGGCGCTGATAATCCTTGAACGCGGGCTCGAGCGCTTCCTTGAAGGCCACCGCCTTCGCGGCAATGACATGCATCAGCGGGCCGCCTTGCGTGCCCGGGAAA
>JAJPKH010000197.1 GCA_021323795.1 Acidiferrobacteraceae bacterium
CTATCCAATTACCGACGGCATTGTCCGCTTTCTCGATCCGGCAACCCTCGACGACGAAAGCAACAACGAGCGCACGAATCGCGAGCAGGGCGCGAAGTCATTCGATCCGACTTGGGAGACGACGGCCTGGAATCAAATGGAGATCGTCCCGACGATTGAAGCGTCGCAACCCCTCGCGGGCGCGCACGTGCTCGAGCTCGGCGCGGGCACCGGACGCTACACCGTGCAGATGGCGGATCGACAGGCGATGATTCTCGCCGTCGATTTTTCACTGACGTCGCTCGAGCAACTCGCCGCGCGCGTGCAACCCCGCTGGGACATCGGCCTCGTGCATGCCGACTGCACGCAGTTCGCCGTCGCGCCGCAATCCTTCGATCTCGTGGCGTCGACACTGGTATCGAACTTGCCGACGCCGCAACACCGCGCGGCGATGATGCGCGTCGCAGCCGCCGCCGTCAAAAAGACCGGCAAGTTCGTCTTCAGCACGCACCATTATGGAATACGCAGCCGCCTGCGGCGGGAACCGCAATCCGGCTACTACCGCGAGGTACCGATCTACCGCTACCTCTTCAAGCAAAAGGAAATCGAAGCGGAAACCGCGCCCTATTTCGCCGACATCGCGTGCCACCCGATTCAGGTGGCGATCCCGCTCGTAACCCGGCTGCGGTTGCCGGCCGTGACGCTGTCGCGTCTTGCCGAGCGGATACCGATCATCAACCAGCTTGGTGAGCTGCTGCTGGTCGTCGCGCGCACGCCCCGCATCGCGGCGCGGGCCTGAACGGACCTCACGCCTCGCTGTAGAAGCCTTTTCCCTGCTTGGCGAGCTTCTCCAACAAGGGCGCCGGCCGCCAATACTCCTCGCCCACCTGCTTTTGATATTTGAGAATCGCCTCGTAAATCGTCTTCAAACCGATTTGGTCGGCGTAGAACATCGGCCCGCCGCGATACACCGGGAAGCCGTAGCCGTAGATCCATACGATATCGATATCGAGCGGTCGCGCGGCGATGCCTTCCGCGAGAATGCGCGCGCCCTCGTTGATCATCGAATAGAGCGCGCGTTCCAGAATCTCCTGATCACCGACCCGGCGCCGCGCGATGCCGCGCTCCCGCGAGTGCTTGATAATCAGCTCCTCGATCAACGGGTCGGGGGTCGGGTTGCGCTTTTCATCGTACTTGTAAAACCCCGCGCCGGTCTTCTGCCCGTAGCGGCCGAGATCGCAGATCTGGTCCAGAATATTGTTCGCCTGCTCGCGCGGCGACAGCTTGTCGAAGATCGACTTACGGTTGCGCCAGCCGACGTCGAGCCCCGCGAGATCGCTGACGGCGAACGGACCCATGGGGAAACCGAAGTCGTACAGCACTTTGTCGATCTGCTGCGGCAGCGCGCCTTCTTCCAGCATGAAACCGCATTCGCGCGAACGTTTCGCGAGCATGCGATTGCCGACGAAGCCGTGACACACCCCGACGAGGACCGGGACTTTGCGGATTTTTTTGCCGACTTCCATCGCCGTCGCGTAAACATCGGGCGCCGTCTTCGCCCCGCGCACGTTCTCGAGCAGCTTCATGACGTTGGCCGGACTGAAGAAGTGCATACCCATGACGTCGCCCGCTCGCTTCGTGCTCGCCGCGATCTCATTGATATCCAGATACGACGTGTTCGAGGCAAGCACCGCACCCGGTTTACAGACCGCGTCGAGCTTGGCGAATATTTCCTTTTTGATGCCCATGTCCTCGAACGCCGCCTCGATCACGAGATCGACGTCCTTGAAATCGTCATAGGACAGCGTCGGCGCGAGCAGCGCCATGCGCTGGTCCATCTCTTCCTGCTTCAAACTCCCCTTCGAGACGGTATTCGCGTAGTTCTTGCGAATCGTGTTGAGCCCTCGCTCCAGATTCTCCCGGTTCATCTCGAGCAGCTTCACCGGGAGGCCGGCATTGGCGAAGCACATGGCGATGCCGCCGCCCATGGTCCCCGCGCCGATGATGCCGACGGATTTGACGTCGCGCGGCTTCACGTCCGGCGGCAGGCCGGGGATCTTGGCAACTTCGCGCTCGGCGAAGAACACGTGCCGTTGCGCTTTCGATTGCGGCGAAGCCACGAGCTCCGCAAAGATTTCGCGCTCGCGTTTCATGCCGGCGTCGAACGGCAGCTCGGCCGCCGCCTGCACCGCGTCGATGGCGCGAAACGGCGCGAGGAAGCCGCGGCTCTTCTTGGCGATGCTCTTGCGATATTCATCGAAGAAGCCCGGGCTCTCGGTTTTCGCGCGCGCCTCGCTGACGCGCCGGGGCGCGCGGCGCTCGGCCGCCAGACGTTGCGCGTACGCGATCGCCTGCGCCTTCAGGTCGCCTTCCACGATCTCGTCGATGACGCCGAGCACGTGCGCCTTGGTCGCGGCGACGTGCTCCCCGCTCACGATCATGTCGAGCGCCCCTTTCACGCCGATCAGGCGCGGCAGCCGCTGCGTGCCGCCGCAGCCGGGAATGATGCCGAGCTTCACTTCCGGCAATCCGACCTTGGCCGTCGGCAGCGCGATGCGAAAATGGCACGCGAGCGCGACTTCCAAACCGCCGCCGAGCGCCGTGCCGTGAATGGCAGCGATGATGGGCTTGCGCGCGTCCTCCATGGACTTCGTCACCGCCGGCAGGTCCGGCGGCTGCATCGGCTTGCCGAACTCGCGAATATCCGCTCCGGCGATGAACGTGCGGCCCTCGCACCAAAGAACCAACGCCGCCACCGACTCGTCGGCAAGACCTTGCGCCACCGCGTCGCGCAAACCCGCGCGCACCGCTTGCGACAGCGCGTTGACCGGCGGATTGTCGATGCTGATGAGACCGATATTTCCCTGCTTGGAAAAAGAGACAACCGACATGACGATTCCTCTAAGACGGTTAAATCAGTGTGAACGCGCTTTGTGCTCGACCATTTTCGTCATCGCGTACAGCGATTCCAGCACCGGCATCGGCACGCCCGCCCGGCGACCGGCGCGCACGACATTGCCGAGTATGGCTTCGACTTCCAGCGGGCGCCGATTCTCGTAATCGAGCGCCATGCTGGTCTTGTACGGCGGCATCGCGCGCGTCCCGTCGATGTGCCGCTGCGGCAGGTCGGGCGGCACGGGATAACCGGCGGCCGCCGCCACGGCGCACACTTCGTTCATTCCCTCGCGCACAAAGGCTTCGGCCGCGGGACTCGAGAGCATCTCCGCCGTCGTCAGTACGCCACCCAGAACCGAAAGCGGATTGAAGACGGTGTTCCATACCGCCTTCTGCCAACGCGCGGCCGCGACATTTTCGGTGATCTTGCAGTTAATACCGCCCGCCTCCCACAGCGCTCCGAGCCGCGTCGCCGCCGGCGTCGCGCCGGCGGGAAATTTTCCGAGCACGAGATGGCCGTACGAATGATGCACAATTTGCCCGTGCTCCAGGCGGCTCGCGGCGACATAAGCGAGGCAGCTCAACACTTCATGCCCAGGAAACGCCTGGACGATTTCGGGCTCGATATCGATACCGTTCTCGAGCAGCACGATCACGGTGGTGCGGCCCACCGCCGGGCGCATGAGCCCGACACGGTCCTCGCCCTCCAGCACTTTCACGGCAACGATCAGATAATCCGGAGCCGGCGAGTAATCCGCCACGCGGCGCAGCACGCGCTCGGGTTTGAAGACGTGATCGCCGAGACTTTTACTCTTGATCGCATAGCCGTTGCCGGAAACCGCGTCGTAGTCGGAGCGGCACACGACCGACACCCGCGCCCCTTGCCGCGCGAGCACCGAGCCGTACAGCGCGCCGATGGCACCCGCGCCGATGACAAGCACCGAAGGCTTGAGCGACCCGTTGTTATTCAATCCACTCACCTCGCCCGCCTCGTTCGCCGGGAAGAGACCGATTATATTCGCTGGCGCTCGACTAGAACTGCGCTTCTTCGAGGCGCAACGTGGAATCCGCGCCGCTCACGATCTCGTGCCGGTATCCGCCCGCGCGGGGAAGGATGTGGTCGGCATAAAACCGGGCGGTGGCGATTTTCGTTTCATGAAAGCGCTTATCGCCGCCCCCGCTCGCAAGCTTGCGCTGCGACACCAGCGCCGCCCTGGCCATCTGCCAGCCGCCGGCCACCGTGCCGAGCAGCATGAGATAGGGCACCGACCCGGCCGCGGCGGCGCGTGGGTTCTGGCCGAACGTGTTCAACAAGTAGCGGGTCGATTCCTCCAAGGCGGCAATGCCGGCGCCGAACGATGCTTCTATCGCGTGAAAATCCGATCCCGCGGCCTCTTTCAACTGGCCGTGAACGTCACGCATGTCGGCGATCAGCGCCGCCGCGGCGGCGCCGGTGTCGCGCGCCACCTTGCGCCCGAGGAGGTCCATCGCCTGAATACCGGTGGTGCCCTCGTAGATGGCGGTGATGCGCGTGTCGCGCATGAGCTGCGCCGCGCCCGTTTCCTCGATGAAGCCCATGCCGCCGTGAACCTGCACGCCGAGCGACGCGACTTCATTCGCTTGCTCCGTCGACCATCCCTTGACGACGGGGATCAGCAGCTCGGCGGTGGCCTGGTAGCGTGCGCGCGCTTTCGCATCCGGATGACGAATCGCTTTATCGAGCGTGCCCGCCGCATAGTACGCCAGCGCGCGCATGGCTTCGGTTTGCGACTTCATGCTCATCAGCATGCGCCGCACGTCCGGGTGATGAATAATGGCGGAGCGTCCGCCGCTCGCGCCAATGGGCTTGCCCTGCACGCGCTCGCGCGCGTAGGCCAGGGCCTGCTGATACGCGCGCTCGGACATCGCCGCGCCTTCCAGGCCCACCGCGAGCCGCGCGCGATTCATCATGAGGAACATATATTCGAGCCCGCGGTTCGGCTGCCCCACGAGATAACCGACGGCGCCGCCCTTGTCCCCGTAGGACATGACGGCGGTCGGGCTCGCGTGGATGCCCATCTTGTGTTCGAGCGACACGCACTGAACGTCGTTGCGCTCGCCGACGCTGCCGTCCGGTTTGACGAGATACTTCGGCACGATGAAGAGCGAGATGCCCTTGGTCCCTTCCGGCGCATCGGGCAACCGCGCGAGCACCGTGTGCACGATATTGTCGGTGAAGTCGTGGTCGCCCCAGGTGATGAAAATCTTCGTGCCGGTAATGCGGTAGTGATCGCCTGCCGGCACCGCGCGCGTGCGGATCGCCCCGAGGTCGGAGCCCGCCTGCGGCTCGGTGAGGTTCATCGTCCCGGTCCACTCGCCCGACACCATGCGCGGCAAGTAAATCGCCTTCAACCGGTCGGAGGCATAGTGCTCGACCGCTTCGACCGCCGCCTGTCCGAGCATCGGGCAAAGCGAAAACGCCATGTTGGCCGAGCACCACATCTCCTGCAGCACGGCGGACAGCAGCTGCGGCATGCCTTGTCCGCCGAATTCCGGCGGACACGCCACCGTCGGCCAGCCGCCCGCGACAAATTTCTGATAGGCCTCTTTGAAACCGGGCGGCGTCGTGACGACGCCGTTCTCGACTCGCGAGCCTACCTGATCGCCGGTTTTGTGCAGCGGCGCCAAGACTTCGCCGGCGAATCGGCCGGCCTCGTCAATGATCGTCTGTACGACATCGGGAGACATCTCTTCCAGTCCCGGCAGCTTGGCAATTTCATCGAGCCCGGCCAGCTC
>JAJPKH010000077.1 GCA_021323795.1 Acidiferrobacteraceae bacterium
CGCCCGAGCAGCTCCGCCACCTGTTGCAGTACCTGGTCGCCGACCTGATGGCCGTAGCTATCGTTCACCCGCTTGAAATGATCGATGTCGACGAGCATGTAGGCGAGCGGCTCGCGGCGGCGCAACCACCGTTCGACTTCTTCGCCCAGCCGACGTTCGAAGAAGCGGCGATTGGCGATGCCGGTCAGGGGATCCGTGAGGCCGTACCAGCGCAGCCGCTCGTGGCTGACGACGTTGTCGAGACACATCGCCGTAACCGCCGCCAGATGCTCCAACAAATCCGTCGCGGTGTCCGGCGTGAAATGCCCGGCGTCGATGCTGCCCTGATTGAGCGTGCCGATCACCTGGCCGCGCAACACGAGCGGCGCCAGCGCCACCGAACCGAGCGCGTACGGGCAAGCGGGAAACAACAAGGATTGCAGCTCCGGCGTGCACGGCCCGAGCTGCGGGCGCGCCGGCGTGCTGAAAAGAAACTGCAAGGACTGCGGCGTGATGTTGATGAAGGCGTCGCCGACTTCGTCCTTACCGTCGTTATCCTCGCGCCCCTCGGTTTCGAGCAGCCGCGTCAGCTCGTATTCGGGATCGAAGCAAGCCAGGGTCACGTAATCGACGCTCGCAAAAGTGCGCGGCATGTCGGCGCCGAGGACCGTCACGAACTCGCGCAGCGACTGCGCCCCGATCAGGCGGATCTCGAGGCGGCGGAACCCGGCCCAGATGCGCTCGTTGTCGCGCAGCTGGCGCTTGAGCCGCGCAACTTCGCGCGGACCGGCGACACTGCCGGCAAGCAGTGCGCCGCGTACACGCGAATCCGATTGGGGAGCGGGCGGGCTGGGCGGTTTGCGGCTAACGGGCATCCGAGGTCTTGAGCGACGGCTTTATATTAAGTATAGCGAGCAGCCGTGAGCTCGGAAGATAGCCGCCCAGCATCTTGCCGTCGTCGAGATAGATCGTCGGCGTGCCGCTGACTTCCAACTGCCGCCCGAGCTGGTAATGGTTCTCGACCGGATTGGCGCACGTCTTCATCTCGACCTTCCCGCCCGCCTTCGCAATGCCGACGGCCTTAACGCGATCCGCCGCGCACCATACGGCGACCGACTTCTTATAGGTTTCGGAACCGATGCCCGCGCGCGGAAACAACAAGTACCTTACCTTCACGCCGCTCTTCGTCAGCTCCGGCACCTCCTGGTGCAACCGGGCGCAGTACGGACAATCGACGTCGGTGAAGACCGTGATGGTGCGCTTGGCGTCCGCCGGTCCCATGACAATCATGTTTTGCTCGCCGACCGCGTTGATCAGGCGTATCGCCGTCTGCTCGCGCCACGACTCCGTCACGTTGGTCCTCGTCTCGAGATCGACGAGGTCGCCGAGAAACAGCCGCTTGCCGTCGCCGCTGATATAGAGCAACTGCATGCCGTGTTCGAGCTCATACCACCCGGGCATGGCCGAGGACCGCTTGAGCTTGTCGAGCGATACGTTGGGCAACCGTTCCGTCAGTTTCTGCTTGACGGCGGCAAGGTCGGCATCAGCATCGGCGGCAACGGCGAGGGAAAACGGCACCAGTACGGCAAGCAGGACAAGCATTCGCGACATGAAGCGTTCCTCAAAAGCACGGCCGGCGGCGGCCCGCCGAGATCATACTGAACATGTAAGGATTTTGGCCAGCACGACTAGTATAGGCGCGCCATGGCACCGTCCGGTTAGACCTGCGTGAAAGCGTTCTTGATCAGCCGCTTGTCCGGCCGACCGATGGCGATGACTCGCCTTGAACACCCGGTCGCCATTCGAGCATCGCGACCGGGAACGATCGCAGCAAAGCGGCGGCGGACAACCGATCGCGGTCGGACCGCCGTTCCGTACGGTGGTTCTCGCCCGTCAACACATTCTCGAAAGCGCCCGCCGACGGTGCTTCCACCCAGGTATCCGCCCAAACCTTCTCGAGCGGCAACCGGCCCTCCGGCGCGAGGTGCGCGACGCAGCGCGGAACCACGACCACCACCGTCGCTTGATCATGACGGCGGGCGAAGGCGCAGAGGTGCTCGGCGCGCCGGCCCTCGACCGCGAGCGGCAGATACTCCCCGTCGCGAAAGAGCCCGGCGAGCGCGCGCCGACGCGCGAGCGTCTTCCAGGTGAGATAGAGCTTCGCTCGGCCGTCCTCGATCCGATCGAGCAGCGCGCGCACGCGCGCGGGATCCGGCGCGCCTAGCTCCTCGGCCAAACTATCGAGCAATTGCCTGCGGTACTCGTAATCCACCGGGCGGCGGTTGTCCGGATCGACCAGGCTGAAGTCCCAGAGCTCGTTTCCTTGATAAATGTCCGGCACGCCGGGTGCGGTGAGCTTGAGCAAGGTCTGCGCGAGGCTGTTGCACAGACCGGGATACGTAAGGCGCCGCACGAACGGCACGAAATCCTGCAAGAAGAGATTGTGCCCGGGCGCGAGCAGCCCGCGCACGAATTGCTGCGTCGCTTCCTCGTATTTCACGTTGGGGTTGATCCAGCTCGTGTGCACCTTGGCCTCGCGCACGGCTTTGAGCAAATACTCCTCGATGCGCTGCGCGAAGGCTTCGAGCGCCGGGCCCTCGGGGTCCTGGAGCGGCCACGCGCCGACCAGGGTCTGATACAACAAGTACTCGTCGTTGCGATCGGGCGCGTAACCCTCCTCGAGCTTGCGCTTGCGGCTGCGATTGATACGCGCCCAGCGGTTCACCGCGGCGCGCCAATCGCGCGGCAGCTCCGACAGCACGTTGATGCGCGCCCGCACGTCCTCGCTGCGCTTCGTGTCGTGCGTGGAGGTCGCGAGCATGGAATACGGAAACCGCTTCGCGCGTTCCTGGTTACCACGATGAAACGCCGGCACCGACACCCCGAAGCGCCGCGGATCACCGCCCACTTCGTTGAGCGACACGAACCGGTTGTAAATATAGAACGAGGTGTCTTCGAGGCCTTTGGCCATGACCGGGGCCGTGTATTGCTGAAAGCGCATGGCGAAATCGAGGACGCCGCGCCGATAGACCTCCGGCAGCCGGTCGATTTCCTCGAGCAGCAAGATACGCCGGACGAACTCGAACACGCTGATGTCCGCCGCGGTGCTGTTCTTCTTCGCTTGCGCCACCGCCCATTCGATATAGCGGCGGTCTTCCGCGCTGACGCGTCCGCCGCGCAGGTACGTGCGGTACACCGGAAAATAGGCGATCACCTCGCGGATGGCGTCACGCAGCGAATTGAGCGTGAAGTCGCGCGCGTACCAGTCGGCCTCCGACAGGCGATTGAGATGATTGGCGAGCACGTTGAGCTCGCTCGACAGCGCAAAGCGCATGATCAGGCGCTTGCGATCGGCGAGCAGCTGATCGAAATCCACCGCGCGCCGGATGAACCTGGCATAGGCGCGGTCGAGCTCCTCTTCGGCGGACGCATCGATGAACAGACCGTTAACCAGGTTGACGAAATCATAACCGGTGGTTCCGTGCACCGGCCAATCGGCGGGCAAGTGCTCGTGGCTCGCGAGAATTTTTTCCACCACGACGTACAGCGTATTGCCGCGCGCCGGCGGCGCGCCGCCGGAAACGGCCGCGGCGGTGACGAAACTCTGGAGCCGTTCGTAATAGGCGGCCGGATCGTAGAGCCCGTCGGGATGGTCGATCCGCAGGCCGTTCACCTTGCCCTGCGCGATCAGATGGCTGACCAGCCGGTGGGTCGTATAAAACGTCTGGGGGTATTCCATGCGCAGCGCGGCGAGATCGTTGATGTCGAAAAAGCGCCGGTAGTTGATTTCGTCGGACGCCACCCGCCAGAACGCGACGCGGTAGGCCTGCTGCTCGAGCAACTCATGCAGCGCATCCCAGCGTGCCGACTCCCCGCCGCCGCTGTTGTAAAACCCGATCACGTGTTCGATGTGTTCGTTCAACAACGGCTCCATCGCACAGAGGTCGGCCAAGCGCTTCTTGTGAATCTCCTTGTCGCGGCTGCGCTCGATGACGCGCTCCTGCTCGCGCTCGCCCCGCCCGGGCAGATTGCGCAGGCCGGTGATGATGCTCTGGTACTCGATGAGCCGGCGGTGATCGGCGCCGAGCGCGCGTTCGAGCCGATCGAGCTCGCGCTCGAGCACGAGCGGATACGTCACCGGGTCGAGCGGGAAGCGGTGGTTGTAGTACGCGACATGAAACGACCCGCTCCCCGCCTCCCATGCGAGCTTGAGCTCGCCCTTCTCGAGCACGCGGCCGTAATGATCGCCGAGCACCGGGAGCAATACCTTGCCGCGCAGCTCGGTTTTGAGCGGCCGCCAGTCGATGTCGAAGAACGGCGCGTACGGCGACGCCGGCCCGTTCTCGAGCACGTCGAGCCACCACTGGTTGTCGCTGCCGATGCCCATGTGGTTCGGCACGATGTCGAGGACCTGACCGAGCTCGTGCGCGTGCAGCGCAGCGATGAACCCGTCGTAGTCCTGCGGCGAACCGATTTCCGGATTGAGCGCGTTGTGATCGACGATATCGTAGCCATGCCGGCTGCCGGGCCGCGCCTTGAGGTACGGCGAGGCATAACAATGGCTGATCCCGAGGCGTTGCAGGTACGGCGCGAGCACGGCGGCGTCGCGAAACGTGAAGTCGCGGTGAAACTGCAAGCGGTACGTGGCGCGCGGAATCGCGCTGCCGCGGCCGAAATCGGGAGCCGGGCGCGGGACGATGCCCGGCCCGCGGACGTCGCGCATCACTCCGAACGTCGTTTTTACGCGCTCGTCGCGCAGAACGTCCTCGAAATCGAGCGGCAGCTTCATGCGCCAGTTCGGGTACTCCGCGACGGTCCCCGGCAGATTCGTCTGACGCAATTCGCCGAGCACGTCCTCCAATTGCAGCATCGCGATCTTCGAGCGGCTGCGCGCGATGTACGCATGGATCGCGCGCGCCAGCGCCGGCGTCATCTCCGGCGCCGACGCGGGATCGACCGTCATTCCCTCCGGCAGCAATCCCTCGCGCTCGAGCGCCATCAGCAGGCGCGCGCGGTCCTGCGTGCGCGCGAGCACCTGTTCCGCGAGCTTCTCCGGCGGGAACAGCTTCAGCCGCCCGCGCTCCACGAGATCGACGCCTTTCCAGTAACCCGCGAGCGTCGGCAGGTCGTGCGTGGTGACGGCGGCGAGCGCATACGGCGGATAGGCGGACGGCGGCTCGAACTCACCGGCCTGGTTGCGTTCGAAGTAGAACACCCGGTACGAAAACACTTTGCGCGGCGGCAATTCGCGGCGGATCTCCTCGGGCACCGTGCCCAGGTCTTCTCCGATCACGAGACATCGGTTGCGGTGACTCTCGAGCGCGATAATGCCGAGCAAGTCGAGGAGCGGATAACGCACATACGCTCCCTGCGTCGGCGATCCGCCGGTCGGGATCCAGTAAAGCCGCGCGAGCCCGAGCACGTGGTCGAGGCGCAACGCGCCCGAATGGCGCATGTTCGCGCGCACCGTCGCGATGAAAGGCGCATACGCGGTCTCGCGCAGGCGCATCGGAATGAAGGGCGGTAGTCCCCAGTCCTGGCCGTTCAAGTTGACGACGTCGGGCGGCGCCCCGATGCTCATGTTCTTTGCGTACGCCGACTGCCAGCTCCACGCCTCGGCGCCGGCGCCGTTCACGCTGACCGCGAGGTCCTGATAAATGCCGATGCCCAAACCGAGCTCGTACGAGCGCCGGCCGGCGAGCCCGAGCTGCCGGTCCGCCTGCCATTGCAGGTACTGGTAGTACTCGACGCGCTCGCAGTGCTGCTCGGCCCACTGCGCGACCGCGGGCGACGCCGGGTCGTGGTATTCCTTCGGCCACGTGCGCCACCCGCGCAGATTCGGATCCTGCCGCAACAAATGTTCCTGCAGCGCTTCATAGAGCGTATGCCGGTAAAGCGCCTCGCCGCCGTGCGCCTGGAATTCGCGGAAGATCGCGGCGCGCGGCGTGCGGCGCGCCAAATGCTGTTCGCGGAAGTTCTGATACAAGAGCTCCAGCACCGCGAACTTGGCGCCCGCGACGCCGACGTAATCGACCTGCGGTTGCGCGCGCAGCTGCTCGAGGCGGCGCTGAAATTCGCGTGCGTAAACCGCCTGCTGGGCCGAGGCGCATTGGGAAAATTCCGCGATGCCCTCGACGTCGAGATACAGCACGTTGAGGAACATCCGGCTCGAAGGGCTGTACGGACTGATCTGCGCGGGATTGTCCGGGAAGAGCGCGTGCAACGGGTTGAGCCCGACCACGGCCGCGCCGTGCTCGGCCGCGCGCTCGAGCGCCAGACGCAGGTCGGTGAAATCGCCGATGCCCCAATTGCGTTCCGAGCGCAGGCCGTACAACTGCAGCGCGAGCCCCCACACACGCCCTTCATTCGCCACCGCGTCCGGCAAAAAACATTCGCGCGGCGTCACAATGAGCGACATCGCCGCGTCCACGGACTCGAGCGTCAGGCGGTGATAGCCGAGCGGAAGCTGCGGAAGCGGCAAGGCGCAGGCGCAGTACGCGACACCGTTGATCGTCGCCCGCTCGATCACCTTCAGGTCCGCCGGTCGCGCCTGGTGGCGCTGCATCGCCCCGCTCTCGAGCGCGATCGTGTACGCGACGCTCTCGCCGGCACGCGCCTCGGGCAGACGCAACGCGGCCGCCGACGCCTCGCCGACGCGTATCACCTGCACGGGAACGAGCGGACAGTGCCACTGCCCCGCCTGGCGCCCGGCGATCAGCTCATCGAGCGAGCGCCCGGCCACCTCCACGCCCATCGCGCGCAGCAATACGCGGGCGGTGTCGGAATCGATGTCGTGGACGTTGCCCCACACGTCCCGGTATTGCGGCTCGATATCGTAGAGCCGGCACAGCGTCGCGAGGCGCGGATCGGTCGCGCGTTGTGCCGTGCGGACCGGCGAAGTGGCGCTCATGTCACTCGATCGACCACACGACCGACCACGGGGCGAGCGGCCCGGCGACAACCGCGCTCGGCGCCGGGCATGCATAGATGATCCGTCCCGGCGGCACGGAGACGGCGAGCGGCGCGTCGCTCAGATTCGCCAGCAAGTGCAGCCGGCCGCCGTCGGCGAACGTCCAGTCGGCGCACAGGCCCTGCTCCTGCAATACCGCGTAGCGCCCGGCGCGCGCCGGCAAGTTTTTCAGGCGCGGCGCGATTTCCGCGTGGCGCGCGCGCAGCGCGGCGCGATGCCAATCGAGCCATTGCTTGCCCTCCGCGTGCTCGATACTCGCCCAGTCGAGTATGGCCTTGGCGAACGTCGCCGGGTCGCTGGGATCGGGGATGCGTTGGCGCACGTTCGGATCGCCGAACTCCGGAAAACGGGCGAACTCCTTGCGCCGACCTTCGGTGACGGCCTTGGCGAGCTCCGGTCCGAAGTCGCAGAAAAACGGGAACGGCGTTTGCGTGCCCCACTCCTCGCCCATGAAGAGCAACGGCGGCGAGGGCGCCAGCAGGAACACGGCCGAGAGCGCGCGCACGCGCTCCGGGCTCGCGAGCTGCGCGATGCGTTCGCCGAAAGCGCGATTGCCGACCTGATCATGGTTCTGCAAGAAGGAAACGAACGCCGCGGGCGGGACGTCGACCGACGGTTCGCCGCGCGGGACGCCGTGGCGGTAGCGCGAAGGATCGCCCTGGAACGCGAACCCTTCGGTCAGGCAACGACCCAGATGCTTGCGCGGCGCATCCGCGTAATCGGCGTAGTAGCCGCCCGACTCGCCCGTCGCGAGCACGTGCAGCGCGTGGTGGATGTCGTCGTTCCATTGCGCGTCGTAGAGGCGCCGGCCGCCGTCGTCCTGCTTCAAATAGCGCGCGGCGTTGTCGTCGTTCTCGAGGACGAGATGCACGTGACGTTCGCCGCCGGCGCGGCGCGCGACCGTGCGCGCGAGCTCGGTCAGGATATCGGGGACCGAGTCGTCGCGAATCGCGTGCACCGCGTCGAAACGCAAACCGTCGAAATGATATTCGTCCAGCCAATAGAGCGCGTTGTGAATGTAGAAATCGCGTACCGTGCGGCTGCCCACGCCGTCGAAATTGATCGCCGCCCCCCAGGGCGTCTGATGGCGATCGGTGAAGAACGGCGCGGCGTACAGCGGCAGGTAATTTCCTTCCGGACCGAAATGGTTGTAGACCACGTCGAGAAACATCATGAGGCCCGAGCGGTGCGCCGCGTCGATCAGCCGCTTGAGATCCGCGGGCCGCCCGTATTGGCTGTCGGGCGCATAGGGGAGCACGCCGTCATAGCCCCAGTTGCGCTTGCCCGGGAAATCCGCGAGCGGCATCAGCTCGATCGCCGTCACGCCGAGCGAGCGCAGGTGCTCGAGCTTGCCCTGCACGCCCGCATACGTTCCCTCGCTCGTGAACGCGCCGACGTGCAGCTCGTACAGCACGACCTCTTCCCACGGGCGCCCGCGCCACGCCGCGTCGCTCCATTTGAACTCCGCCGGGTCGATCAGCTCGCTCGCGCCGTGCACGTCTTCGGGCTGGAAGCGCGACGCGGGATCGGGGACGGAGGTCTCTCCGTTGATCCGGTAGCGATACCGCGTGCCGGCGCGGGCCGGCCGCACGGCGGCATGCCACCCCTCCGGCTGGCTCTCCATGGGCAAGCGCGTCTCGCGCCCGCCGCTCACCAGGCACAGCTCGACCTGCGTCGCGCTCGGCGCCCACAGGCGAAAGCGCGCCGTGCCATCGCCGAGCAAGGTGGCGCCGAAAGGCATGGCGTGCGAGCGCGTCGTGGCGCCATCGGCGGCGCGGCGGCGCGCGGCGCCGGGGTTGGTCGTGGGTGTTTGAACATCCGCCATGGCAGGTACCAATTCGAATCAGGAAGGATCGGTTCCCCGAGGCACGTCGAGGGTGGTGCCGACATCGTCCGACGGCAAGCCCTCCCCTCCGTTCTCGAGCACGAAGAGCAGCAGCGAGCGGCCGGTCACCTGGTAGAGGTGCCCGAACTCGAACTGCGGGGTTTCCGTGGTGCTCGGCAGATTGGTATCGACCAGGCGTTTCCACCGCTTGCCCTCGGTTACCTCGGGGAGCTTGAAGTTCACCACGTCGTGATGCCCGTTCATGATGACGAGCAGCGTCGCATCCGAGCCGCGCCGCTTGATGCCCGTCGCCTGCGCGCGGCCGTCGAGCACCATGCCGAAGCATTTCGTAACGCCGTTGTCCCATTGCTCTTCGGTCATTTCGGTCGCGTCGGGGGTAAGCCAGGTGACATCTTTGACGTCGAGCTCCTCGTTGTACTGACCCGTCAAAAAGCGGCCGCGGTGCAGGATCGGATAGGACTTACGAATCGCAATCAACCGCCGCACGAAATCGAGAAGCTGGCGACCGTCGTCGCCGACACTCTCCCAATTGAGCCAGTTGACTTCGTTGTCCTGCGCGTACGTGTTGTTGTTGCCGCCCTGGGTGCGACCGAGCTCATCGCCGGCTAGCACCATGGGCGTGCCGAGGGACAGCAGCAGCGTCGCCAGAAAATTGCGCCGCTGGCGGTGGCGTAACGCGAGAATTTCGGGGTCGTTGGTCGGACCTTCAACACCGTGGTTCCACGAGAGGTTGTTGGAATGACCGTCGCGGTTATCCTCCCCGTTGGCCTCGTTGTGCTTGTCGTTGTACGAGACGAGGTCGTTCAGGGTGTAGCCGTCGTGCGCGGTGATGAAATTCACGCTTGCCCAGGGTTTGCGCCCGCGCTTGTTGAAGAGGTCGGCCGAGCCGGTGATGCGGCGCGCGAGATCCGCCACCTGGCCTTCATCGCCTTTCCAGAACGCGCGCACGGTGTCGCGGTACTTGTCGTTCCACTCGGCCCATCCAGGCGGAAACTGGCCGACTTGATATCCGCCCGGCCCGATGTCCCACGGCTCGGCGATGAGCTTGACGCTCGAGAGCACCGGATCCTGGCGGCACGCGTCGAGGAAGCCGCCGCCTTCATCGAAGCCGTAGGGTTCGCGCGCGAGAATCGTCGCGAGGTCGAAGCGAAAGCCGTCGACATGCATCTCCGTCGCCCAGTAGCGCAGCGAATCCGCGACCATCTGCAAGACGCGCTGGTGGCTCAGGTTCAGCGTGTTGCCGGTCCCGGTGTCGTTGATGTAGTAACGTTTTTGATCGGGCAGCAGCCGGTAATAGCTCGCGTTGTCGATGCCCTTGAACGAAAGCGTCGGACCCGCTTCGTTCCCCTCCGCCGTGTGGTTGTAGACCACGTCGAGTATCACTTCGAGCCCGGCGGCGTGCAGATGGTTGACCATTTCCTTGAACTCGTTCGCGAACGGCGTCGCCATGTAGCGCGGTTCGGGCGCGAAAAAGGCGATGGTGTTGTAGCCCCAATAGTTGGCGAGCTTCCTCTCGATGAGATAACCGTCATCGACGAAGGCGTGCACCGGGAGCAGCTCGATCGAGGTAACGCCGAGGCGGCGCAGGTACTCGACCACGCGACCGTCGCCGAGCCCCGAGAAAGTGCCGCGGAACTCCGGCGGGATATGCTTGTACATCTTGGTGAAGCCGCGGACGTGCGTCTCGTAAATGATGCTCTGCTCCCAAGGCACCATCGGCCGGCGTTCATTGCCCCAGGTAAAGGCGGGATCGATGACGCGCCCCTTCGGCACGAAGGCGGCGCTGTCGCGATCGTCGAACGAGAGGTCCTTGTCCGGCGCGCCGATCTTGTAACCGAAGATGGCGTCGGACCACTTGAGCTTACCCACGAGCGTCTTGGCGTACGGATCGATGAGGAGTTTGTTCGGATTGAAGCGATGGCCGGCGTCCGGCTCGTAAGGACCGTGCACGCGGTAGCCGTACACGGTGCCCGGCCGCGCATCGCGCAAGTAGCCGTGCCACACTTCATCGGTGTATTCGGGAAGCTCGATGCGCTCGAGCTCGCGCTCGCCGTTCAAGTCGAACAGGCAGAGCTCGACCTTGGTCGCGTGCGCGGAAAAGAGCGCGAAGTTGACGCCGAGACCGTCCCATGTCGCGCCCAGTGGAAACGGCCGCCCTTCGCGGATGGGAAAGCGCCTCATGACGTCACGCGGACGGCAAAATCGGCGGGATGACGGCGAACCGGCGGAAACATCCCCGCCCGTTTTTCCCTACGCATCCACCTTGAAATTCCCGACAGTCCCGGGAGCTCGTCATCGTTGTGCTCCTCCTTGCGCACGGAATCCGACATTACACGGATCGTTCTAGAGACGATATCGTGGTTGCCCCCGAGTCCGGTAGCAGCGCCAATACTCCACGTAAGGGTATGTCCACCCAGTCCGGCCGGTTGCGCAGGTCATAACGCATTTCGTAGAGCGCTTTCTCGAGCGTGAAGAGATCGATGAACGCCTGCGCCACGAAAGGATCGTCCGGCCATCCGGCCGAGCCCACGGCGGCGCTGCGGTATCCTTCAAGGAAACGTTCGCGCGCTTCGGCTTCCCAAGCGCGCGCGACCGGCTCGAGCGTGGCGTAGTCTTCCGCGCGTTCCGCCGTAACCCGGCGCAACGCGTTGTAGGCGGCATAGTTGAAGGAACGCGACATGCCGGCCACGTCGCGCAACGGCGAATGTTTCGCGCGGCGCTCGTCGAGCGGCCGCATCGGTTCGCCCTCGAAGTCGGTTATTACGAAATCGTTCTGCACCACGAGCACTTGGCCGAGATGATAGTCCCCGTGGTAGCGCGTCTTGCGCGTTTGCAGCGGCGGCGGCGTGCCCAACCGCGCGCGCAATTCCGCTTCGCGCTCGAACAATTGCGCCGCCAGCGCTTGCGTGGCGGGCGGCAGCCGCGGCTGCACGGCGCGCAAGTCCTTCAAGGTCGTCGCGATGTCGCCGCGCACCTGCTCCCACCACTGCCTGACTTCCTGCACGGTGGCCGGCTCCGGATCGAACGCCGGATTGCCCGTCACGCGCGAAAGCGCCTGGTGCAGCTCGGCGGTGCGGACCCCGAGCGTGCGCACGAGCGTCATGTAAAGCGCATAGCGCGCGTGTTGTTGCAGGCCCTTGTCGACGCCCGGCTCGCTGCGGTTCGCTTCGAGATACCACACCAGGAATTCGATGGTGTACATCCAACCGTCGCCTTGATTGACGGTGAAGCTTTGCAGCAGCGCGAGGGTGGCCGTGTAGTTCTCCTGCGCGTTGTGATACTCGAGGTATCCCGCCAGCGGAGCGATGTGCGGAAACGGCGAGATATCGGTGAGGAAGTGCGTCATCTCGAGATCGGGGTTGATGCCGGACTGCAGGCGCCGATAGAACTTGAGAATGATGCGCTCCCCGATCACCACCGAGGAATTGCTTTGCTCGAGACCGATAGGTCGCACGGGCAACGCGCCGACGTTGTCACCGACGAGCTGCTTGTACGCATGGGTCGACTCGAAGCGCAGCCGGCCCTGGGCGAGCGTCAACTCGTGGCGCACCCCGAGCGCGCGCACCAGCATGCGGCAGAATTCCTCGTCCGCCACCGCATCGAGCAGCACTCCCACCCGCGCGCCGCGACGCACGCGCGCCATGGCGCCGTGGATCAGCGAATGCATGTGTTCGTCGGTCGTTTCGCCCCAGGCGATGGAGAGCGGCAGAAAATAACGCATCGCGCCCTCGCTGCTCACCGCTTGCATGAGCGCGACGAGCGCGCTGTGCGTCGCTTCGGTCCATTCGGCGGCGTCGAGCAGCTCCACGCGCTCGAGCGCCGCGTTCTTCGAGGCGTACCAACGCTGTTGCGCGACGAAGCGCGGGAGGATGTTGCGTTCGAGCGTTTGGCGCAGCTTTTCCGCCATCGGGCGCTGCACGCGGTCGCTCTGAGCGATGAAGTCCGGGTAGAGCGTGCGCCAGCCGGCGAAGAAGACGAGCCAGGGCAATTCGGCGGGAGCCGGACGCTCTTCGTGCCAACGAGGCACTTCGGCGGTTCTCGACAACAGGAACCAATAGAATCCGTAGCCGGGCAGCGTCAGTAAATACGGCAATTCCCCGACCGGCGGAAAGGTACTGCGCCCGAGCATTTCCACCGGCACGCGTCCTTTATAGGCGGCGAGATTCAACTCGACCGGCTGCGCGGCGCGCGATAAGTTCGTCACGCACATGATGCTTTCGTCGCGGTACTCGCGCAGATAGACCAGGATCTTGCGGTTCCCCGGCTGCAAAAAGCGCAGCGTGCCCCTCCCGAACGCCTGGTGCGCGTTGCGCACGGCGATTAGGCGCTTCATCCAGTTGAGCAGCGAGAACGGATCGCGCGTCTGCGCCTCGACGTTAACCGCGCCGTAGCCATAGATTGGATCCATGAGCGGCGGCAAATACAGCCGCGCGGGATCGGCGCGGGAAAACCCGGCGTTGCGATCCGGGCTCCATTGCATGGGCGTGCGCACGCCGTTGCGATCGCCGAGGAAAATATTGTCGCCCATGCCGATTTCATCGCCGTAGTAGATGACGGGGCTGCCGATCAGCGACAACAGCAGATTGTTGAGCAGCCGGATGCGCTCGATGTCGTTGTCGACCAGCGGCGCGAGGCGCCGTCGTATGCCGAGGTTGATCCGGCTGCGCGGATCGCCGGCGTAGACCTGATACATGTAGTCGCGCTCGCGGTCGGTGACCATCTCGAGCGTCAGCTCGTCGTGGTTGCGCAAAAAAATCGCCCACTGACAGTTGTCCGGAATATCGGGGGTTTGATCCATGATCTCGGTGATCGGGTGGCGATCCTCCTGCGCCACCGCCATGTAAATGCGGGGCATCAAGGGAAAGTGAAACGCCATATGGCATTCGTCCCCCTCGCCGAAATACGGCCGCACGTCTTCCGGCCATTGGTTCGCCTCCGCCAGAAACATGCGGTTGCTGAAACGCGCGTCGAGCGCGGCCCGCAGGCGCTTCAACACGGCGTGAGTCTCGGACAGGTTCTCGTTATTCGTGCCCTCGCGCTCGCAGAGATACGGCACCGCGTCGAGGCGCAAGCCGTCGACGCCGGTGTCGAGCCAGAAATGCATCACCGCGAGGATGGCGCGCATCACCTGCGGATTGTCGAAGTTGAGATCCGGCTGGTGCGAAAAAAACCGATGCCAGTAGTATTGCCGCGCGACCGGATCCCACGCCCAATTCGACGTTTCGGTGTCGCGAAAGATGATGCGCGTGCCGGCGTACTTCTTATCGTCATCGCTCCACACGTAGTAGTTGCGGCGCGCAGAGCCGGGCCGCGCGCGCCGCGCCGATTGGAACCACGGATGCTGGTCGGACGTGTGGTTGATGACGAGCTCCGTCACGACGCGCAGACCTCTGGCGTGCGCGGCGCGCACGAAGGCGCGGAAATCCGCCATCGTGCCGTAGGCGGGATGCACGTCGCGGTAGTCCGCGATGTCGTAGCCGTCGTCGCGCATCGGCGAGGGGTAAAACGGCAGCAACCAGATGCAGTTCACGCCGAGATCGCGGATGTAGTCGAGCTTCTGGATCAATCCCTGAAAGTCGCCGGTACCGTCGCCGCTGCTGTCGAAGAATGCTTTGACGTGCAACTGGTAGACGACGGCATCCTTGTACCAAAGCGGATCGTCGGGTAACGGGGAATGGGCCATGGGGTCAGGCCGCTACCGCACGCCGTCGAGGACGTGCATTGAGCGCGTCTCGGCGTATTAACCAGGCCGCGCATAGCGCGGTCGCCCCCTCAGACCCTTCCATAGCCATCGCTAATAACCTCCCTTCGCGGGAGCGGAATCCGTTCTACATGTAATAATCAAAATCGCGCTCGGAGCGCACGCGCTTACGCAACCGGAACACATGCGCCGGGATCACGTGCGGATTGAGCTCGACGTAATTGCGCTCGCCGCTCCAGAGGTAGCGCGCGTCGGACAGTAAATCGTGCGCCTGGTACGGCTGCTGATAATCGAGGCCGAACTCATGCAGGGGCAACGTCACCCAGCCGGACTGCACGTGGTGCGGATCGAGATTGACCACGCAGACGATGACGTTCGTCCGGTCCGGCGCGATTTTGCTGTAGCAAACGAGCATGTCGTTATCGACGTGGTGGAAGCGCAGGCTCGCATCCGAATGCAGCGCGGGGTTTTCGCGGCGCATGCGATTGACGCGTGCGATCAGCTCGCGCAGGCTGTCGGGGCGCTCCACCGGCCAAACCCGAATCTGATACTTCTCCGAGTCGAGATACTCCTCGCTGCCCGGCTCGCGGGCGCGGTTCTCGCAGACCTCGAAGGCGGGGCCGTAAATCCCATAGCTCGCCCCGAGCGTCGCCGCGAGCACGAGCCGCGTGACGAACGCCGGTCTGCCGCCGACCTGCAAATATTCGGGGAGAATGTCCGGCGTATTCGGCCACAGGTTCGGGCGCAGAAATTCCCGCACGTTCGTTTGCGTGAGCTCGCTGAAGTACTGTGTCAGCTCCCACTTGGTATTGCGCCAGGTGAAATAGGTGTAGGACTGCGTGAAACCGAGCTTCGCGAGCCGATACATCACCGCCGGCCGCGTAAACGCCTCGGAGAGAAAAATAACCGTGGCGTCGCGCTCCTTGACTCGCCCGATCAGATATTCCCAGAATGCAAACGGCTTGGTGTGCGGGTTGTCCACGCGAAATATGCGCACGCCGTGCTCGATCCAGAAGAACACGATCTCGAGCAGCTCGTCCCACAGGCTGCGCCAGGCGTCGGTTTCGAAGTACAGCGGATAGATGTCCTGGTATTTCTTCGGCGGATTTTCCGCGTACTGCACGCTCCCATCCGGTAGCCGCTGAAACCACTCCGGATGCTCGCGCGCGTAAGGGTGATCGGGCGAGCATTGAAACGCGAGATCGAGAGCGACTTCCAAGCCGTGCTTGCGCGCGAGCGCCATGAATTGGCGGAAATCGTCCAGCCCGCCGAGCTCCGGGTGCACCGCGCGATGTCCGCCTTCCTCGCTCCCTATCGCCCAGGGACTGCCGGGATCGCTCGGCTCCGCGCGCTCGGCGTTGTTGCGGCCCTTGCGGTAGGTGCGCCCGATCGGATGCACCGGCGGCAGGTACACGATATCGAAGCCCATGCGCGCCGCCGCGCGCAGGCGCGGCTCACAATCGCGCAACCGGCCGTGCACCGCCGGATCGTTCGTGCAGGAACGCGGAAAGAACTCGTACCAGGCGCTGAAGCGCGCCAGCTCGCGATCGACGACGACGCTAAGCTCGGGCGCGAACGTGGTCTCGAAGCGGCGGTCGGCATAACGCATCATCAGCGCCAGCAGCTCCTCGCCGAGCGCCAGCGCCTGCGTCGATGTATCCGCCGGCGGGCGCTCGAAGGCCGCCGCGATTTGCGTCAAGCGCGCGGCGTCGAGGCCGTGGGCGCGCTCCGCGGCGGCCGCCACGATCTCGGCGCCGACGCGAAACGCAAGCGCCAGCTCCTGCCCGGCGTCGATGCGCTTCGTCAAATCGCGCCGCCACGACAAGAAGCGGTCGGCCCAGCCGGTCACGGTGTAGCGATAGCGCCCGAGCTCCGCGACGCGGAACGCCGCGCGCCACCGGTCGTGGCCGAGCGGCTGCATGGGCGTCTCGCTCCAAAGCTCGTTACCTTCCTTGCGATAACGCAGCCGGCACGCGATGGCGTCGTGGCCATCGGCGAACGCCACGCTTTCCACCTGCACTTCATCGCCCACGATGCGCTTGATCGCGAAGCGCCCGCCGTCGACGCAGGGGCTGAGCTCTTCGATCACGACGCGCCGACGCCCGATGTCGGCGCCGTGCTCGGCCGGCATCGGGCTAACCATGCGACAGCGGTTCCGCGTGCTTCAGGAAAAGAACGCCGAGCGGCGGAAGCGTCAGCGATAAGGAATGGTATTGGCCGTGCATGGGCACCGGGGCGGTATCCGTTCCCCCGAAATTGCCGATGCCGGCTCCGCCGTAAATGGCGGCGTCGCTGTTCAAGAGCTCGCGCCAAAAACCCGCCCGCGGGACGCCCAAACGGTAGTTTTGCCGCGGCACCGGTGTGAAGTTGCACACCACGACAACTTCTTCTTCACCGTCGCTGCGCAGAAAGCTGATCACCGACTGTTCCCAATCGCAGCAATCGATCCAACGGAAACCCTCGCTCTCGTAGTCGCGTCGGAACAGCGCGGACTCGGCGCGGTACAGGCGATTGAGATCGCCGACCAGGCGCCGCAGGCCCGCATGCCTCGGATCGTCGAGCAAGTGCCAATCGAGGCTCGCGTCGTGATTCCATTCCCGCCGCTGGCCGAACTCCCCGCCCATGAACAAGAGCTTCTTGCCGGGATGCGCGTAGTGATAGCCGTACAGCAGGCGCAGGTTGGCGAACTTCCGCCACTCGTCGCCCGGCATCTTTCCGAACAACGAGCCCTTGCCGTAGACCACCTCGTCGTGGGAAAGCGGCAGCACGAAATTTTCCGAGAACGCGTACCAGATGCTGAACGTCAGCTGGTCATGATGATGCTTGCGATGGACCGGGTCCTTGGAGAAGTAGCTAAGCGTGTCGTGCATCCACCCCATGTTCCATTTCATGCCGAAGCCGAGTCCGCCGAGATGCACCGGTCGCGACACCATCGGCCACGCGGTCGATTCCTCGGCGATGGTGACAATGTCCGGCTGCTCGCGGTAGGCGGCGCGGTTGAGCTCCTGGATGAAGGCGATCGCCTCGAGATTTTCCTTGCCGCCGTAGCGGTTCGGTATCCATTCGCCGGGTTTGCGCGCGTAGTCGAGATAGAGCATCGACGCGACCGCATCCACGCGTATCCCGTCGATGTGATATACGTTCAACCAGAACGCCGCGCTGCTCAGCAGGAACGACCGGACCTCCACGCGACCGTAATTGAAAATGTAGCTGTGCCATTCCGGATGAAAGCCTTTGCGCGGATCGGCATGCTCGTAGAGATGGGTGCCGTCGAAATAGGCGAGGCCGTGCCCGTCGCTCGGGAAATGCGAAGGCACCCAATCGAGAATCACGCCGATCCCGTGTTGATGCAGCTGATCCACCAGATGCATGAAGTCCTGCGGCGTGCCGTAGCGCGAAGTCGGCGCGAAGTATCCCGTGGTCTGGTAGCCCCACGACCCGTAGAACGGATGCTCCGTGAC
>JAJPKH010000049.1 GCA_021323795.1 Acidiferrobacteraceae bacterium
CCGATGTCCGACCAGTAAGCCGCGAGCGACATATGCGTCAGCGGCAGCAGGACCGCGAGGTCCAACACCACGTTTATGCCGAACCATACCGCGCCGACGATGACCCCGGCGCGCGGAATCGGAGGCCCGTTCTTGTAGATCTGGTACAGCAGGTAAAGCCCGGTCGCGGCGCCGACGAGGATCATGATCGTCTTGAACAGGCCGAGAGACACGACCAACTCTCCGCCCGGCTTATAAAACATGAACGAGATGAGGAACGGGACGAGCCACGTCATCAGACCGAACAGCAGAATCCGTATCCACGCTTTCTTCTTCATGGTATCGCCTCCCGGCGCTTCAGCAATTTCGTGCCCCCGCCTCGCGGCCGCGCGCGTCCGCGTCATCTTTCTCCCGAGCGGCATAACAGCCCGGCGCAACCGCGCGCCGTGTTCGGGCAATCGGCAAGCGCTTGCAGGGTGAATACTCGCACAAGGCCGCTCTCGTGCGAAAGCGGTTGGAGCGGCGGACGCTAGAGCGAGCGCTTCAATACGCGGCTCAACTCGCCCACGATGCCGCGGCGGAAGGCGAGCACGCAGATCACGAACACGACGCCCTGCGCGATGGTGACTCCGGCGCCGAGTTGCGAGAAATAATCCTGCATCGTCACGATGATCAAGGCGCCGACGACGGGGCCGAAGACGGTGCCGACACCGCCGAGCAGCGCGATCAGCACCACCTCGCCCGACATCGTCCAATGCACGTCGGTCAGCGACGCGAGCTGGAACACCAGCGCCTTGGTCGCTCCCGCGACGCCGGCCAGGGTCGCCGAGAGCACGAACGCGAGCAGCTTGTAGTAGTCGGTGTCGTAGCCGAGCGAGACGGCGCGCGGCTCGTGCTCGCGGATCGCCTTCAACACCTGGCCGAAGGGCGAATGGATGATGCGGTAGATCAGCAGGAAGCCGCCGAGGAAAATGACCGCCACCACGCTGTACATCGCCGGCATATGGGAAAGATCGACGAGGCCGAACAGCTTGCCGCGCGGCACGCCCTGGATGCCGTCTTCGCCGCCGGTGAACCACTGCGCCTGGACCGCGAAGAAATAAATCATCTGCGCGAGCGCCAACGTGATCATGGCGAAGTAAATGCCCTGCCGGCGTATCGCCAAGAGGCCGGTCACGCTTCCCACGAGGGCGGCGGCGCCGGCGCCGGCGAGAATCGCGAGCTCCGGCGTCAAGCCCCACACTTTCGCGGCATGCGCGCAGAAGTAACCGGCGCCGCCGAAAAACATGGCGTGGCCGAACGACAGCAACCCTCCGAATCCGAGCAGCAGGTTGAAGGCGCAGGCGAACAGCGCGAAGCACATCGCCTTCATCAGGAATACCGGATAAAACGCGAACGGCGCCAATGCGACGGCGACGGCCATGACCGCGAACGCGATGCGGTGGAGCTTCGCGTCCGCCGCGCCGGCGGGTGCGGCCAGAGTAGGAGCGGCGTTCGCCATGGTCAGCGCTGCCCGAACAGCCCGGCCGGGCGGAACATCAGCACGATCACCATGATGATGAAGATGGCGGTGTTCGACGCCTGCGGATAAAACACCTTGGTCAGCCCCTCGATAACGCCGAGACCGAAGCCGGTGACGATCGAGCCCATGATGGAGCCCATGCCGCCGATCACGACGACCGCGAACACGACGATGATGAGATCGGCGCCCATCAGCGGATTCACCTGATAAATCGGCGCGGCCATGACGCCCGCGAGCGCCGCGAGCGCGACGCCGAACCCGTAGGTGAGCGTGATCATGCGCGGCACGTTGACGCCGAACGCCTGCACCAGGCCGGGGTTTTCCGTCGCCGCGCGCAGATAGGAGCCGAGCTTCGTCTTCTCGATCAGGAACCATACGCCGAAACAAACGACGAGCGAGACCGCGATGACCCAGCCGCGGTAAATAGGCAGGAACATGAAGCCCACGTCCTTCGCGCCTTGCAGCGCCTGCGGCACCGGGTACGACATGCCGGAGGAGCCGTACTCGTTGTGGAACAGTCCCTGAATGATGAGCGCGAGCCCGAAGGTCAGCAGCAAGCCGTATAAAGGGTCGAGCTTGTAGAGCCTCGCCAGCATGAGGCGCTCGATAGCCACCCCGATCAGACCTACCGCGAGCGGCGAGATCAGCAGCGCCCACCAGTAGCCGATGCCGAACTTCGTCAACAGAAAATAAGCGCCGAAGGCGCCCATCATGTAGAGCGCGCCGTGGGCGAAATTGATGATATTGAGCAGGCCGAAGATCACCGCGAGGCCGAGCGAGAGCAGCGCGTAGAACGAACCGTTGATCAAACCGATCAGCAGTTGCCCGAACAACGCTTGCGTGGGAATGCCGAAAATCGCGTTCATCGTTCTGCTAACGCTCTACGCCCCTGTACCCGCTCCCGCCGGCATCGCCTCCGACTTCGAAAAGTACCTCCACGATGCCGGCTCGCCCTTTCCCGCGGGTGGATCACCCGCGGGAAAGGGTTGAGCGGGGAATAGCAGCGCTATTTTTTGGCCGGGTACCGTATCGCGCCCCGCGCGTCACTTTACGAGCGGACAGCCGCCCTCTTTCTCCGGGCGAAACGCTTGATCCGCGGGTATCGTCGTGCGGATCTTGTAGTAATCCCAGGGGGCCTTCGACTCGGCCGGCTTTTTCACTTCGACCAAGTACGCCGGGTGAATCTTACGGCCGTCCTGCCGCACGCGGCCTTTGCCGAAAAGCGGGTCGTCCGTCGGCATCGCTTTCATCTGCGCGATGACCTTGGCGCCGTCCTGATCCGCCTTCAGCTTTTCAACCGCCTTCAGATAATGCAGCACCGAGGAGTACACGCCCGCCTGCACCATGGTCGGCATGCGCTTATGTTTCTCGAAGAACCGCTTCGACCACGCGCGCGTCTGGTCGTTCAAGTCCCAGTAGAACGACGTCGTGACGATCAGTCCCTGCGCGGTGTTGAGGCCGAGCGCATGCACGTCGGTGATGAACACCAGCAAACCGGCGAAGTTCTGGCCGCCGCGGGTGATGCCGAACTCCGCGCCCTGCTTGATGGCGTTGGTCGTGTCCGCGCCCGCGTTGGCGAGGCCGATGATCTGCGCCTTCGACGCCTGCGCCTGCAGCAGGAACGACGAGAAGTCGGAGCTCGGGAACGGATGGCGCACCGAACCGAGCACCTTGCCGCCGGCTTTCTCGACCGCCGCGGTGGTGTCGCGCTCGAGCGCGTGCCCGAACGCATAATCGGCGGTGATGAAGTACCAGGTCTTGCCGCCGGTCTTGACGATCGCGGACCCGGTGCCGTTCGCAAGCATCCAGGTGTCGTAGGCCCAATGGATCGTGTTCGGCGTGCAGTCTTTGCCGGTCAGATCCGACGACGCGGCGCCGGAAACCAGCGCGACCTTGTTCTTCTCCTTGGCCACCTGATTGACCGCGAGCGCGGTGGACGAGGTCACGAGATCGACGATCGCGTCGACGCCGTCGCGGTCGTACCACTGGCGCGCGATGCTCGAGGCGACGTCGCCCTTGTTCTGATGGTCGGCGGAGATGATCTCCACCTTCATGCCTTTCTTGGCGGCGCCGAAATCCTCGACCGCCATTTGCGTGGCAATCACGGATCCCTGGCCGGAAATATCGGAATAGGTGCCCGAGAGGTCGGTCAGTACGCCGATCTTGATTACGCCGCCGGAAAATTCGGCGTGCGCCGCCCCGGCGCTCAATGCCAGGTAGGCGGCGACGAACACACTGCGTTTAAACATGACGGTCTCCTGTTGTGTGGAAAGCTTCGGTTATACGCCGAGGTAACGCTGCAACTTACCCATGTTCGCCTTCAGCTCGGCGTTCGGAATCATGTCGACGATGCGACCGCCGTTCTCCATGACGTAGTGACGATCCGCCACCTGCGCCGCAAAACGAAAATTCTGCTCGACCAGCAGCACCGTGAACCCCGCGGCCTTGAGCCGGTCGATGGTAAGGCCGATCTGCTGCACGATCACCGGCGCCAAGCCCTCGGTCGGCTCATCGAGCAGCAGCAGCCGCGCGCCGGTGCGCAGGATACGGCCGATGGCGAGCATCTGCTGTTCACCCCCCGAGAGCTTGGTTCCCGGGCTCGACAGCCGCTCTCGTAAATTCGGAAACAGCTCGAATATCTGTTCCACGGAGAGCCCGCCGGGACGCACGACCGGGGGCAGCAACAAGTTCTCCTCGACGTCGAGCGTCGCAAAAATGCCGCGCTCCTCCGGACAGAGCGCGATGCCGAGCCGTCCGATGCGGTACGAAGGCAGCGCGATCGCTTCGCGTCCATCGAAGCGGATCGATCCTTTGCGCTGCCCGACCATTCCCATGATCGCTCGCAGGGTCGTCGTCTTGCCGACGCCGTTGCGTCCGAGCAGCGTCACGACCTCCCCGCGATGCACGTCGAAGCTCGTGCCGTGCAGGATGTGCGACTCTCCGTACCAGACGTGGAGGTCGCTGACGCCGAGCAGCGGTTCCGCGCGGGCGAGCGCCGGTTCAGCCATGTTCGGCCCCGAGATACGCTTGTATCACCGCGGGATGCTTCGACACTTGCGCATAATCGCCTTCGGCGATGACTTCGCCGCGCGCGAGCACCGTGATGTGGTTGGAAAGATCGGCGACGACGCTCAGGTTGTGCTCGACCATCAGCACCGTGCGGTCGGCCGCCACGCGCTTGATCAGCGCGGCGATGCGCTCGACGTCTTCGTGCGTCATGCCCGCCGTCGGCTCATCGAGCAGCATCATTTCGGGCTCGAGCGCGAGCGTGGTCGCGATCTCGAGGGCGCGCTTGCGGCCGTAGGGCAGCTCCACGGCGACCGTGCTCGCATACGCCGACAGCCCGACGGAATCGAGCAGCTCGCGCGCGCGTTCGTTCAGCGCATCGAGCGCTTTCGCGCTGTGCCAGAAATCGAGCGAATGACCGCGCCGGCGCTGCAATGCGACCCGCACGTTTTCGAGCACGGTAAGGTGCGGAAACACGGCGGAAATTTGGAACGAGCGCACCATCCCGCGCCGCGCGATATGGGCCGGCCGCTCGTGCGTGATGTCGCGGCCGTTGTAGAGGATGGCGCCGCGCGTCGGCGCGAGAAACTTGGTCAGCAGGTTGAAAACGGTGGTCTTGCCGGCGCCGTTCGGTCCGATCAGCGCATGAATGCGGCCGCGCCTTATCTTGAGGTCCACTCCGTTGACGGCGACGAATCCTTTGAACTCCTTGGCCAAGCTCCGCGTTTCGAGAATGTACTCGTCTGCCATCGGGATTCGGTACCGGGACGCTTTTCTTGATGCGTGAAACTTATGTTTATACTTCGCGCGCCACTTCGAAATGGAGTCAATTCATTCTTGTCACCGGATGTGGGTGGTACCAGGCAATTCGCGGCGAAGCTATATTACGCTGTCGCGCGGCAGGTTCAACTGGGCCAACCGATCGTTTGCACACGGTCGCGCACCGCTCGCTGCCGGAAACAGGAGAGAGGCTATGCACGCAGACATAACGCCGGGGCGCAATCCTTACGATGTGGACCTCGGGCCGAACGACGCGAATTACGTTCCGCTATCGCCGCTATCGTTCATCCGCCGCACGGCGTCGGTCTACCCTGATCGGACCGCCGTCATTCACGGTAACCTTCGGCGCACGTGGGCGCAGACTTATGAGCGCTGCCGCCGCCTCGCTTCCGCGCTCGCGCAACGGGGTATCGGCCGCGGCGATACCGTGGCCATTATGGCGCCGAACATACCCGAATTCGTCGAAGCCCACTTCGGCGTCCCCATGACGGGCGCGGTGCTGAATTGCCTCAATACCCGGCTCGACGCCGAAGCGCTCGCGTTCATTCTCGCGCACGGCGAAGCCAAGGTACTGATCACCGACCGCGAGTTCTCGCCGGTTATCACCCAAGCGCTTGCGCGGCTCGAACGCAAACCCTTCGTGATCGACATCGACGATGCGCTCGCCGCCGGCGGTGAGCGCATCGGTCAAACGACTTACGAAGACTTCATCAAGGTGGGCGACCCGGACTATGCGTATCGTCTGCCACGGAACGAATGGGACGCCATCGCGCTCAACTACACCTCCGGCACCACCGGCGATCCGAAGGGCGTCGTTTATCATCATCGCGGCGCGTACTTGAACGCGCTCGGCAATGCGCTCGCCTGGGGCATGCCGCATTTCCCGGTTTACCTTTGGACATTGCCGATGTTCCACTGCAACGGCTGGTGCTTTCCCTGGACCGTTACCGCGATGGCCGGCACCCACGTCTGCCTGCGCAAGGTCGAAGCGGCGGCGATCTTCGCCGCGCTCGCGGAACACGGCGTCACGCATCTTTGCGGCGCGCCGATCGTCATGGCGACGATGATCAACGCGCCCGCCGCGCACAAACGTAAATTCACCCAAAAGGTGTCCATGATGACCGCGGGCGCGTCTCCGCCCGCCGCCGTGCTCGAAAGGATGGAAGCGCTCGGCATCGACGTCATTCACGTGTATGGCCTCACGGAAGTGTACGGCCCGTCGGTCGTCTGCGCCTGGCATCCGGAATGGGACGCGCTGCCGAGCGAAACCAAGGCGTCGTTGAAAGCGCGCCAAGGCGTCGTCTATCCGGTAGAGGAAGACATGATGGTCGCCGACCCGGCGACGCTCGCGCCGGTGCCGCGCGACGGCCGGACGCTCGGTGAAATCTTCCTGCGCGGCAACATCGTCATGAAGGGTTATCTCAAGAACGCCGCGACCACCCGCAAATCGTTCGAGGGCGGCTGGTTCCACACCGGCGACCTCGCCGTGAGGTACGACAACGGCTACGTGGAGATCAAGGATCGCTCCAAGGACATCATCATTTCGGGCGGCGAAAATATTTCCTCGATCGAGGTCGAGGGCGTGCTGTACAAACATCCGGCGGTGCAAGCGGCCGCCGTGGTCGCGAAGGCGGATGAAAAATGGGGCGAGACGCCGTGCGCGTTCGTGGAGCTCAAGCCCGGGGCGCAGGCGAGCGCGCAGGAAATGATCGACTGGTGCCGCCGGCACCTGGCGCATTTCAAGTGCCCGCGCCACGTCGTCTTCGCCGAGCTGCCGAAAACATCGACCGGAAAAATTCAGAAGTTCGTGCTGCGGGAACGGGCCAGGACCGCGTAGAAACGGGGGTGGGAGCCAACGCGTCCGGCCCGCCCTCTGGCGTTGACCGGTGCCGGCCGCTCGCACGCGGCCGCGCCCTCCACATCCGGCGCCTCCGCGGGTCCCGCGCCGCGTTCTACTGCGGTAAACTTCGTTTCTATGGTGTGGAAACCGAACGTGACGGTGGCCGCGGTCGTCGAGCGCAACGGCGCGTTTCTGTTCGTCGAGGAAACGGCCGACGGCGCGCTGGTGCTGAACCAGCCCGCCGGCCACCTCGACGAGGGCGAATCGCTGCTCGACGCGGTGGTGCGCGAGACGCTCGAGGAGACGGCCTGGCATTTCGAGCCGGAGGCGCTGCTCGGCGTTTATCGCTGGTCGCATCCCGCCAAAGGAATCACCTACTTGCGCTTTGCCTTTATCGGACGCGCGGTGAAACAGGAACCCGGCGCCGCGCTTGACGACGGCATCGTGCGGGCATTGTGGCTGACGCCGGACGAGATTCGCCGCGAGCGGCATCGGCATCGCAGCCCGCAGGTGGAGCGCTGCATCGAGGATTACTTGGCGGGCCAGCGCTACCCGCTGGCCCTTATCAAAGATCTCAATCTGTCCGTCAGAGCGTCATGAAGGTTATCGTCGGCATTTCCGGGGGCGTCGATTCCGCGGTGGCCGCGCTGCTGTTGCAGCGGCAGGGTCACGAGGTGACCGGCGTCTTCATGCACAACTGGGACGAGGAGGACGACGTCGACGCGGCCTGCGAGGCGCTGCAAGATCACAAGTCCGCGATGGCGGTGTGCGAACACCTCGGCATACCGCTCGCGACGGTCAACTTCGCCAGGGAATATTGGGACCGCGTGTTCGATTACTTTTTGGACGAGCATCGCGCCGGCCGCACGCCGAATCCGGACGTGCTGTGCAACAAGGAAATCAAGTTCAAGGCATTCCTCGATTACGCCATCGCCGCGGGGGCCGAACGGATCGCGACCGGACACTACGCGCGCCTGATCGAACAAGACGGCCCGCGACTCCTGAAAGCGCTGGATCGCAACAAGGACCAGACCTATTTTCTTTGCGCGGTGCGCCGCGACGCGCTGGCGCGCGCGCTGTTTCCGCTCGGCGAGCTCACGAAGACGCAAGTGCGCGAGCGAGCGCGCGCGGCCGGGCTGCCGAACTTCGACCGGCCGGACAGCACCGGCATCTGTTTCATCGGCGAGCGCAACTATAAGAATTTCCTGCGGCGCTATCTCCCGGCGCAGCCCGGCGATATCCGCACGCTCGCCGGCGAGCGCAAAGGCCGCCACGACGGGCTCATGTATTACACGCTCGGTCAGCGTCATGGCCTCGGTATCGGCGGCGCCGGCGCCGCGTGGTATGTCGTCGGCAAGGACATGGCGGCGAACGTGCTTTATATCGCGCAGGGCGAACGGCACGACGCGCTCTACCACCGTGCCCTCATCGCCGATGCGGTACACTGGTTCCACGCCGCGCCCGCGCCCGGCACGCGGCTCACCGCCAAGACCCGTTACCGCCAGTCCGACCAGGCATGCCGGCTCGAGCGGCTGCCGGACGATCGATTGCGCGTCGTATTCGATTCGCCGCAGCGCGCGCTGACGCCGGGACAGTCCGTCGTGTTTTACGACGGCGACGAGTGCCTCGGCGGGGCCCGCATCGTCGCGGTCGAGCACGCCGTCGCCGGCGAATCGCGCCGCGCCGCGACCTGCTAGAATGCGTCGTCTCGCCGCACGGGCGACAGCCAACAGCGAAGAAACCACATGACCCAGCCGCACTCGAACGACGCCAACACCGGCGACGCCTCGGACCATGCTCTCACCGCGCTTTCGCCGCTCGACGGGCGCTATGAAGCCAAAGTGGCGCCGCTGCGCGCGCTCTTCAGCGAGTACGGCTTGATCCGCCTGCGCGTGCAAGTCGAAATTCATTGGCTGCTCGCGTTGAGCGCGAATCCGCTGATCCGCGAGGTGCCGCCCTTCTCCGCGCCGGCGTTGAAGCTGCTGCAGACGCTGGTGAGCGATTTCTCGTTGACGGACGCGCAGCGCATCAAAGCGCTCGAGGCGAGCACCAATCACGACGTCAAAGCGATCGAATACTTTCTGAAGGAGCGCACGCGCGACAACAAGGAGCTCGCCGGCTGCATCGAATTCATCCACTTCGCCTGCACCTCGGAAGACATCAACAACCTGTCGTACGCCCTGATGCTGCGCGAAGGCCGCAGCCAGGTACTGCTGCCGCGCATGGAGCGATTGATCGCGGCGCTCGAGGATATCGCCACGCGCTACGCCGATCAGCCGATGCTCGCACGCACGCACGGCCAGCCGGCGTCACCGACCACCCTCGGCAAGGAAGTCGCGAACTTCGCCTATCGGCTGCGCCGGGCGCGCGAGCGCTTCGCCGCGGTGCCGATCCTCGGCAAGATCAACGGCGCGGTCGGCAATTACAACGCGCATCTGGTCGCCTATCCGGAGGTGAATTGGACCGCGGTCGCGAAGACCTTCGTCGAGAACCTCGGGTTGCAGTGGAACCCCTACACCACGCAGATCGAGCCGCACGATTACCTCGCGGAGCTGCTCGACGCCCTCGCCCGCTTCAACACCATCCTCATCGATTTGAATCGCGATATGTGGGCGTACATCTCGCTCGGTTATTTCAAGCAGAAGATGGTGAGCGGCGAAGTGGGCTCCTCCACCATGCCGCACAAAGTCAATCCGATCGACTTCGAAAATTCCGAAGGCAACCTCGGCCTTGCCAATGCGCTGCTGCGGCATTTGTCGGACAAGCTTCCCGTCAGCCGCTGGCAACGCGATCTCACCGATTCCACGGTGCTGCGCAACCTCGGCGTCGCCTTGGGTCATGCGCTGCTCGCGTTCGATGCCTGCCACAAAGGCATTGGGAAACTCGACGTGGACGCGGACCGCTTGCAGCAGGACCTCGATGACAACTGGCAGGTCTTGAGCGAAGCGGTACAGACGGTCATGCGCCGCTACGGCGTGCCCGAACCGTACGAGAAGCTCAAGGAGTTGACGCGCGGCAGGAGCGGTATCAACCGCGCCGCGCTCCAGGCCTTTATCAAGACGCTGTCGCTCCCCGAGGACGTCAAGCAGCGGCTCCTCGCGCTCACGCCCGCCGGTTACACGGGCAACGCCGCCGCGCAGGCCGCCGCGATCTCCCGCGAGCGGCGCTGATTCGTTCGCGGCGCTCCTCGCGCGCTAAGTAACCCTGCACGATCTCGGGTTTACCTGTTTTCTATACTCTGGTAAGAGGAAACGAACCGTTAGCTCAGCACGGCGTGACCCACTCAAACCCGGAATCTCCAACTAACGCCTCACCTGCGGTCGCGGAAGGGGCGGCCCACGGACCCGACGCCTTGCGCGCGTCGGCGTCGGCGTTACTGCGAGCCGCGCGCCGGGACGTGCGCCTGGCGGCGCCTTATCTCGATCCGGCGATCTTCAACACCGGCGCCGTCGTCGACGCCCTCGCGGCGTTCGTGACCCGGCATCCACGCAACCGCGCGCGCGTGCTTATCGAAGATGTCAATCAAGTGCTGCGGGACAACGGCCGGCTGATCGTGCTGGCGCGCCGCTTGCCGGATGCGATCGAGATGCGCGAGGTCGAAGAGAATGAGCGCGGGGCGCGCGACCTTTACCTCCTCGCCGACCGTTCGCTGTCGCTGGTGCAGGAAACGATGGATCGAACCGACGGCGTCGTCTCGCGCGCGCCGCGCGAGATCGCGGCGCTGATCGAGCGCTTCGACGCCGCATGGGAGCGCGCATCGCCGGTCGCGCTGCGCGCGCTCGGGCTTTGACATGCGCGCGCTCGTCACGCTCGGCTTCATATTGGGACTGCTCGGGACAACGCTCGCCGGCTGCTCGACGGCGCCGCGCCAGTCCGACGACGAGACCATCGGCGCGCGCGCCGCGCAGCATGCGCTCGCGATGCAGGGCAAACCGTATCGCTACGGCGGCAGTTCGCCGAAAGGATTCGACTGTAGCGGCCTGGTTCAATACAGCTACAGCCGCGCCGGCGCGCGCCTGCCGCGGAGCACCGAAGGGCTGTGGGACATTTCCCGTTCGGTGTCGCAGCGCCAACTCCGGCCCGGTGATCTGCTCTTCTTCAACCAGGAAGGCAAACGCTCCTCGCACGTCGGCCTCTATCTCGGGAATGACCGGTTTGTCCACGCGCCGTCGACCGGAAAGCGCGTGTCCGTCACGACCTTGACCGATCCTTACTGGCGCCGGCACTTCGAAGCGGCGCGGCGACCGCGCCTTGATTGATCCACATGCGCCTACGCGTCGCCCGTCGTCTCTTCGCCGCTCTGCTTTTCCTCGCCGCGGCCGCTGTCAACGCCGACACCTTGCACATCATTGAAACGCGCCACCGGCCCGCGAGCGAAATCGAACAAGTACTGCGTCCCCTGCTCCGTCCCGACGAAGCGCTCAGCGCCTCGGGCTATCGGCTCATCCTGCGCGCGAGCGACGCTCGCCGCGAGGAAATGGAGCGCCTGGTCGCGGCCCTCGACGTCGCGCCCCGCCAGCTGACGATCACCGTGCGCCAAGGCATCGGCTTCGATGACAAGCGCCAACGCGATGCCGTATCCGGAGAGGTCGGCGTCGGGTCGCGCGGGCGCGTGATTGTCGGCGAAGAACGCGAAGGCAGCGCGCGCGGGCGCGACTCGCTGCGCTACCGCACCGAGCGCCGCAGCTCCGTCTCCGAGGAGACCCAGACGCAGACGCTGCGGGTGCAGGACGGCAAGCCGGCGTTTCTGCGCATCGGGCAATCCGTGCCCGTGATCGAGCGCATCATCGTGTTGACCGGTCGTGGACCGGTGCTCGCCACGCAAGGCATCGAACCGCGTGAGCTCATGACCGGCTTCGACGTGCTACCGCGCGTGCGCGGCGATCTGGTGCTGCTCGAGATCACCCCGCGCCTGGCGGGGCCGAGAGACAGGGACGGCGCGTTCCGCTTTCAGGAGTTGCAGACGACCGCTACGGTCCGCCTCGGCGAGTGGACCGATCTCGGCAGCGTGTTCGGCCAGTCCTCGGAGGTCAACCGCGCGATCCTGCAAAGCGCCTCGTCCCAAACCGGCGAGCGCACGACGATCTTCCTCAAGGTCGAGTAGCGCGCACGGTCCGAACCCGCGGCTCGTATATACTGCGCGGCATGAATAACCGCGAGCTCTCGTTGCTGCTCGAGCTGCTGCGCCAGCCCACGGCGCCGTTTCGCGAGCAGCGCGTCGTTGAACTCGCCACCCGCATCCTGCGCGACCACGGCATCCCCCACTGCATCGATCCCGTCGGCAACGTGGTCATCGGCTGCACTTCGCGTCGGGAATATATGCGGCTACTCGCCGCGCGGTCGCGCGAGCCGGTACGACTGTACATCGCGCACATGGATCACCCCGGATTCCACGGCGTGCGCTGGCGCGGCCCGAAGCGTTTACAGGTGCGGTGGCACGGCGGCGCGCCGACGCGCTGCCTGGAAGGCGCGCCCGTGTGGGTCGCCGCGCACAGCGGAGAAGTCTTGCACGCGCGCATGCAGCGCGCGCGGTTGGATCCCAAGCGCCGCACGATTCAGACCGCCGAGGTGACTTTGGCGAACCGCCCCGAGGGACCGGCGGAAAATTTTTACGGCGGCTTTTCCTTCCGCGCGCCGGTGTGGCGCAACGGCCGGCGCCTCTATACGAAGGCGGCGGACGATCTCGTCGGCGTTTTCGCGATTCTCGCCACCGCAATCGACGCGTTTCGAAACGGGAAACCGTCACCGAATTTTCTCGGTCTGCTCACGCGCGCGGAAGAGGTGGGCTTCGTCGGCGCCATCGGGCACTTCGAACTCGGCTGGATACAGCGCGCGACGCGCCCGGTCGTGTGCGTCAGCCTCGAGACATCGCGCACGCTGCCGAATGCGATCGTCGGCAAAGGTCCGGTGGTTCGGCTCGGCGACCGCCGCACGGTGTTCGACCCCGACGCGCTCAACGTGCTCGCGCGGGTCGCCGATCGTCTGCTGCCGCGCAAGCACCAACGGCGCCTCATGGATGGCGGCACGTGCGAAGCCACCGCGGCGACGGTCTACGGACTGACGGCGATCGGCATCTCGATTCCGCTCGGCAACTACCACAACCAGGGACTCGAAGGCGGACCGGACTGTCGCGGCGACAACGGTCCCGCACCGGAGTTCGTGCACCTCGACGATATCGCCGGCATGCTCGCGCTCTGCCGCGGCCTGCTGCAATCCGATCTTCCCTGGGACGCCGCCTGGACCGTCGAGAAACGTCTCTATAAGAAGAGGCTGAAGGGGTATCGGCGGCTGCTATAGCCGTTTATCGCTTACCACGCGTTGCCTGAAGTTCACCGGGATTTTCACGGACGCAAATCCGCTTGTCCGTCCGCGCCCGCGCCTCGTCCGCCGTTGCCGGCCCCGGAATGAACCTTGTGCCATATTTATTACGGCTATCCCGTTGTTCCGACGCCGCTACATGAGCATCTTCAAAAAAGACTGCCCCGAATGCGCCACTCCTAATAGTGTCGACGCCGTGCGCTGCGACTGCGGATACTGCTTCGACCCCGGCGCGCTGGCGGGTGCGGACGCGGCGGAGTACGCGCAAGAACAAACACGTTTGTATCGCGACTATCTCGCCGCGCGCATCGTGCAGGCGGAAGCCGAGCTCGCCGTCGCGCGCGAGCGCGCGCATGCCGAACCCGGCAACACGTACAAAGCCGCGGAAGCGCTGGTGGCCGAGCAGGCGTTGAACGCGCTGCAGGCGGAAATGAAACAGCTCGGCTTGCGCCCACCCAAGACCACCGCCCCCTCTCGCACACCGATTGCACCCAAGGCGACGCCGGCAAACACGAGCGCTCCGCAGGCGGCGGCGCCGACGTCGAATCCGCCGCCACGCGCGACCG